>JAUNRQ010000002.1:54704-109605 GCA_030535605.1 Pseudoxanthomonas suwonensis | reverse complement strand
TGGTGATGACATTGGCCCCGGAACCGGGGAAGTGGAAGGTGGTGTAGACCACGCCCGGCTGCACCCGCTCGGTGAGGCGCGCGCGCAGCACGGTGTCACCGGCACGGGACTCCACGCCGACCCAGTCACCCTCGCGGATGCCGCGCTCGGCGGCATCGTGCGGGTGGATTTCAAGTCGGTCCTCGTCATGCCAGACGGTGTTGGCGGTCCGCCGCGTCTGTGCGCCGACGTTGTACTGGGTCAGGATGCGCCCGGTGGTCAGCAGCAGTGGGAAGCGCGGGGTGACCTTCTCGCGCGTGGGCACGTAGGGCGTGGGCATGAAGCGCCCCTTGCCGCGCACGAAAGCCTTGATGTGCATGGTCGGCGTGCCACCCGGCGCGTCGTCGTTCACCGGCCACTGCAGGCTGCCTGATTCGTCCAGACGCCGGAAGCTGACGCCGGCGAAGGTGGGCGTGAGCGCGGCGATCTCGTCCATGATCTCCGACGGGTGGCTGTAGGCCATCGGGTAGCCCATGGCGTTGGCCAGCAGCTGCGTGGCCTCCCAGTCGCCCAGCCCGGCGCGTGGCGCCATCAGCTTGCGTACCCGCGAGATGCGGCGCTCGGCATTGGTGAAGGTGCCGTCCTTCTCCATGAAGCTGGCACCGGGCAGGAACACGTGCGCGTACTTGGCGGTCTCGTTGAGGAACAGGTCCTGCACCACGATGCAGTCCATGGCCTGCAGCGCCGCGGTCACGTGTCGGGTGTTGGGATCGGACTGGGCGATGTCCTCGCCCTGCACATAGAGGCCCCGGAAGCGGCCTTCCAGCGCGGCCTCGAACATGTTGGGAATGCGAAGGCCCGGTTCAGGGTCCAGCGCCACGCCCCAGCGTGTCTCGAATGCCTCGCGCACCGGCGTGTCGGCCACGTGCCGGTAGCCGGGGAATTCGTGCGGGAAGCTGCCCATGTCGCAGCTGCCCTGCACGTTGTTCTGGCCGCGCAGCGGGTTCACCCCGACGCCGGGGCGGCCGATGTTGCCGGTGGCCATGGCCAGATTCGCGATGCCCATCACCGCAGTCGAGCCTTGCGCGTGTTCGGTCACGCCAAGGCCGTAATAGATCGCAGCATTGCCGCCCGTGGCGTACAGCTGCGCCGCCTCCCGCACCAGGGCGGCGTCCACGCCGAGGGTGTCGGCCATGGCTTCGGGCGAATGTGCGTCATCGGCGATGAAGGCGCGCCAGCGGTCGAAGTCGGCAATCTCGCAGCGGCCTTGCACGAAGGCCTCGTCCACCAAGCCTTCGCGCACGATCACATGCGCCAGCGCGTTGAGCATGGCCACATTGGTGCCGGGCCGCAGTTTCAGATGCAGGCCGGGCAGGGCGTGGGCGGTGTGCAGCAGGTCGATCCGGCGCGGATCGATCACGATCAGGCGTGCGCCGTCGCGCAGACGGCGCTTGAGTTGCGAGCCGAAGACCGGATGCGCCTCGGTCGGGTTCGCGCCCATCACCAGAATCACGTCGGCGTGCTGCACCGAGTCGAAGTTCTGCGTGCCGGCCGATTCACCCAGCGTCTGCTTCAAACCGTAGCCGGTGGGCGAATGGCAGACGCGCGCGCAGGTATCGACGTTGTTGTTGCCGAAGGCCGCGCGCACCAGCTTCTGCACCAGATAGGTTTCCTCGTTGGTGCAGCGGCTGGAGGTGATGCCGCCGATGGCCTGGCGGCCGTGTTTGGCCTGGATGCGCTTGAAGCGCGCGACGGCGAAGGCGATGGCCTCCTCCCACGACACCTCGCGCCAGGGCTGGTCGATGGCCTCGCGCACCATCGGCGTGGTGATGCGGTCCGGATGCGTGGCATAGCCGATCGCGAATCGGCCCTTGATGCAGGCATGGCCGTGGTTGGCGTGGCCATCCATGTTCGGCACCATCCGCACCACGGTGTCGCCCTGCAACTCCGCGCGGAACGAGCAGCCCACGCCGCAATAGGCGCAGGTGGTGACCTCGCTGCGCTGCGGTTGGCCGAGTTCAACGATGGATTTCTCCATCAACGTCGCGGTGGGGCAGGCCTGCACGCAGGCACCGCAGCTGACGCATTCGGATTCCAGGAGCGGCTGGTCCTGGCCGGCAGCGACCTTGGAATCGAAGCCGCGGCCTTCGATGGTCAGTGCGAACGTGCCCTGGACCTCGGCGCAGGCGCGCACGCAGCGCGAGCAGACGATGCACTTGCCCGGATCGAAGGCGAAGTAGGGGTTCGACGTGTCCTTCGCCTGGAACAGCGGGTTGTCACCGCCCTCGGCCGTTTGCGGGTACACGTGGTTGGCACCGTCGTGGCCGTAGCGCACCTCGCGCAGGCCCACCGCGCCGGCCATGTCCTGCAACTCGCAGTGACCGTTGGCGGGGCAGGTGAGGCAGTCCAGCGGATGGTCGGAGATGTACAGTTCCATCACCCCGCGCCGCAGCTTGCCCAGCGTAGGCGATTGCGTGCGCACCTGCATGCCCTCGGCCACAGGGGTGGTGCAGGAGGCCGGGTAACCCTTGCGCCCCTCGATCTCCACCACGCACAAGCGGCAGGAGCCGAAGGCCTCCAGCGAATCGGTGGCGCAGAGCTTGGGAATACGGGTGCCTGCCAGCGCGGCGGCACGCATCACCGAGGTGCCGGCCGGTACGTCGATGGCCTTGCCGTCGATGGACACACGCACCGTCGCCAGCGGCTCCAGTTGCACCAGCTGCGGGTCGGGCGTGCCCAGGTCGGTTTCAGCAATGCCGCGCATGGCGCACCTCCGTCCCACAGGAGCGGTCACGACCGCGATCACGCATCTCCGAGCCAGCCGGGTCGCGGTCGTGACCGGGCCTGCATGTCCTGAATGTGCTCATGGCGAGAAGTCCTCCCGGAAATGGTTCAGCGCACTCAGCACCGGCAGCGGCGTCAGCCCGCCCATCGCGCACAGCGAGCCATGCGTCATGGTCTGGCACAGGTCGCGCAGCAAGGGTTCCTGCGAGGCGTCGCCGGCGCGCAGGCGGTCGATCACCTCCACGCCGCGCACCGAGCCGATCCGGCAAGGCGTGCACTTGCCGCAGGATTCGATTGCGCAGAAGGCCATCGCATGGCGGGCCTGCTCGGCCATGTCCACCGTGTCGTCGAACACCACGATGCCGCCGTGCCCGAGCATGGCGCCCAGCGCGGCAAAGGCTTCGTAATCGATCGCCACATCCAGCTGCGCCTCGGTCAGATAGGCCCCCAGCGGACCGCCGACCTGCACCGCACGGATGGGTCGGCCACTGGCCGTGCCACCGCCGAAGTCCTCGAGCACCTCGCGCAGGCTGATGCCGAATGACACTTCCAGCAGCCCGCCATGTCGGATGTTGCCGGCCAGTTGCAGCGGCAGAGTGCCACGCGAGCGGTCCACGCCCAGCGCCTCGTACGCCGCCGCGCCGTCGGCCAGGATGGCCGGCACGGACGCGAGCGTGATGACGTTGTTGATGACGGTCGGCTCGCCGAACAAGCCGGCAACCGCCGGCAGTGGCGGCTTGGATCGCACTTCGCCACGCCGTCCTTCCAGCGAATTCAGCAGCGATGTTTCCTCGCCGCAGATGTAGGCACCGGCGCCGATGCGCAGGCGGATGTCGAAGCGCTTTCCGCTGCCGCCGATGTCGTCACCCAGCCAGCCGGCGGCACGCGCGTTGGCCAATGCATCGGCAAGGATCCTGCGGGCGTTCGGGTACTCGCTGCGCAGGTAGATCCAGCCCTCGGTCGCGCCTGTGGCCAGGCCGGCGATGACCATGCCCTCGATCAATGCCAGCGGGTCGCCTTCCATCAGCATGCGGTCACTGAAAGTGCCGGAATCGCCCTCGTCGGCGTTGCACACGATGTGCTTGCGTGCGGCAGGCGTGTCCAGCACCGTCCGCCACTTGATGCCGGTGGGGAAGGCCGCGCCGCCGCGCCCGCGCAGTCCGGATTCGGTGACCGCCCGCACAATCGTTTCGGCATCCATGTCCAGCGCTTTGCGCAGCCCCGCAAAGCCGCCATGCGCCTCGTAATCGTCCACGTTGACCGGATCGATGACGCCCACGCGGGCGAAAGTGACGCGCGTCTGGCCTGCGAAATACGCGTGCGTGGAAATCTCGCCGACGCGGCTCGAATGCTCCCCGCCATCCAGCCAGCCGGCATCGAACAGGGCAGGCACATCCTCGGCCGCGACCGGACCGTACGCGACGCGGCCGGCATCGGTCTGCACCTCCACCAGTGGTTCCAGCCACAGCAGGCCGCGCGAGCCGTTGCGCACGATTTCGATGTCGAGGCCACGCTCGGCCGCTTCGTTGGCGATGGCATCGGCGACCGCATCGGCGCCCATCGACAGCGCAGCGGCATCGCGCGGCACGAACAGGCGCATGGCGCTCATGCCGGTCGAGCCTCGTTGTCCAGCGCCGCGACGATGGCATCGAAGCGTGAAGTGTCCACCCGCCCGTGCAGCCGCTCACCCACCAGCATCGCCGGCGACAGCGCGCAATTTCCCAAGCAGTAGGCGGGCTCCAACGTCCAGCGGCCATCGGCGCTGTCCGTGGCACCTTCAGCCACGCCCAGCTGTTGCCGCGCATGCGCCAGCACCTCGAGCGCGCCCATCGCCTGGCAGGCTTCGGCCTGGCAAAGCTTGACGACGTGGCGGGCTGCCGGTGCGTTGCGGAAGTCCGGATAGAAGCTGATCACCCCGTGCACATCGGCGCGGGTGAGCGCCAGCGCCCGGGCGATCGGTGCCACGGCGCCGGGTGGGACATGCCCCAGCGCGTCCTGGACCGCATGCAGGATCGGCAGCAGCGCGCCGGGCTCATCGTGATGGGCGCGAATGGCCGCTTCGACCGACGACGCATGGACCGGGTCCAGCAGCGGGATGACTTCGACGATGGACTCGGTGGGCCTGCGCTCGCGCATCCCCGCTTCTCCGTGGCAATGCAGTGTGTCGATACTCTATCCCAGCGTTCGCGGCGGACCTTGGCCAAGCGCAGGCGTGGATTGCGTGCGGAGCGGTCGCTCAGCGGGCCAGACCGCCCCGCAGCGTGGCAACGCGTGCGCGCTGGCCGTCGATCCGTACCGCATCACCCTCGGCGGCTTCGCCCATCACCGCCAGCGCAACGCCATCCGCCGTGCTGACGACGCTGCCCAGCCGTTGCTCCCCGGCCCGTACCTCGACACCCGGCAGCAGCGTGGCATCGGTGTCCAGCACTACCAGCCCGCGCTTGGCCTGGCCGAGGAAATGCGTGCGGGCGACGATTTCCTGCCCCGGGTAGCAACCCTTCTTCACGCTGTAGGCGTTCAGGCGCGACAGCGACAGTTGCTGCGGGGTCCACTGTTCGCGCTGGTCCTGGAGCAGTCGCGGCAGACCGTGGCGCAGGTCGAAGGCATCCCAGCGTCGTGCGGCGACGGCGTCCACGGGCGCGCACTGGGTGTCGATCCGCAGCGTGCGCGGGCCGGCGTCGGCACCAAGATCCAGCTCCACACCATCGTCCGGGTTGCCGCTGATGGCCCCGCCGCATGCCGCGGCCGACGCGAATGCGCCACTGACGCGCAGGTCGTCGCTAGTGGCCAGCGTGACCTTGCTGCGGAACACGAAGCGTCGCAGGCCTTCGACCAGTGCCGCGGCATCGCCATCCGGCAGCAGCAACCACAAGGTGCCGTCTTCGAATTTCAGAAGCGCAAACAGCGCCAGCACCCGGCCCTTGGCCGACAGCCAGCCGTTCCAGTGCCAATGACCGGCGGGCAGGGTGTTGACGTCATTCATGAATTGGGCCTGGGCGAACGTCACCGCATCGGCGCCGCGCATGGCAACAATCGCGTGCCCCGGCAGGGAAAACCGTTCGCTCGCCACGGGGGTCGGCTTGTCGGGCATGGGGGGGGCGCTTAAACTTGGGTATTCAGGAACCGTTGATGATAGGCGAAACCCGCAACTGCCCCGAACCCGAAACCACGCCGGAGACCCCGCCCGAGGCGGTGCCCGACGTGGACCTGCCGGTGGAAATCGGTGGCCGCGACGGCCCCGAACCCACGCGTTTCGGTGACTGGGAAAAGAACGGGCGCTGCATCGACTTCTGAGCCCGCGTTCCGACGCTCCACCCTGCCACGCGGCCGTGCCGCCCCGACCGGAGATCGCCATCCCCATGGCCAATCCCAATCGTCCGCTCTCGCCCTTCATGCTGGGGCAGGCCTACCGCTTCCAGATCACGTCGCTGATGTCGATCCTGCACCGCATCAGCGGAGTGGTCCTCAGCGTCGGCGCTTTCGTTCTGGCGTGGTGGCTGATGGCCATGGCCGCCGGAGGCGATGCCGCCGCCCGTGCCCACGCCTGCCTGTCGTCGGTGTTCGGCAAGCTGGCCCTGTTCGTGTTCTCGCTGGCGCTGGTCTACCACCTGCTCAACGGCATCCGTCACCTGTTCTGGGATGCAGGCTTCGGCTTCGAGATCCCCGAGCTGTACCGCTCCGGTTACGCCGTGGCCATTCTGACCGTGGTGTTGACCGCGGCCATCTGGATCTTTGCCTTGGGGGTGCTGTGATGGACGTCCGCAATCACGACGGTTACCGCACGCCGCTCAAGAACGTGCGTGGCCTGGGTTCGGCGAAGTCCGGCACCGGCCATTTCTGGTGGCAGCGGGTGTCCGCCGCTGCGCTGGCGCTGCTCAGCCCGTGGCTGATCGGCTTGCTGGTGGCGCTCTCCGGCCAGGAGCCGGAGATGATTCGCGCGGCCATTGCCAGGCCGTGGAACGCGGTGCTGCTGACCCTGTTCTGCCTGGCGCTGTTCTGGCATCTCAAGCAGGGCATGCAGGTGGTGATCGAGGACTACATCCACGATCGCACCCTTGGCCTGGCCTCCCACATCGCGCTGATCCTGGCCTGCGTCACCGGTGCGCTGGCCTGCGTCTACGCGATCGCCCGCATCGCCCTCACCGCTCCCTGAGCACCTGACCCGCAACGGGACGAGAGACTCCATGACTGCCTACAAGATTCACGAACACAGCTACGACATGGTGGTGGTCGGTGCCGGTGGCGCCGGCCTGCGCGCCACCTTCGGACTGGCCGCCAAGGGCCTGACCACCGCCTGCATCACCAAGGTCTTCCCGACCCGCTCGCACACGGTGGCGGCGCAGGGCGGCATTTCCGCCGCGCTGGCCAACATGAGCGACGACAACTGGCGCTACCACTTCTACGACACCATCAAGGGCTCGGACTGGCTGGGCGACCAGGACGCCATCGAGTACATGTGCCGCGAGGCCATCCCGGCGGTGATCGAGCTGGAGCACCAGGGCGTGCCGTTCTCGCGTACCGAAGACGGCAAGATCTACCAGCGCCCGTTCGGCGGCATGACCACCCAGTTCGGCGAAGGCCCGCCCGCCCAGCGCACCTGCGCCGCGGCCGACCGCACCGGCCACGCCATGCTGCACACGCTCTACCAGCAGTCGCTGAAGCATGACGCACGCTTCTTCATCGAATACTTCGCGCTCGACCTGATCATGGACGCCGATGGCAGCTGCCGCGGCGTGCTGGCGCTGGACATGGCCACCGGCGAGCTGCACCTGTTCCGCGCCCACGGCACCGTGCTGGCCACCGGCGGCTACGGCCGTGCGTATTTCAGCTGCACCTCGGCGCACACCTGCACCGGCGACGGCGGCGGCATGGCCCTGCGCGCCGGTCTTGGCCTGCAGGACATGGAATTCGTGCAATTCCACCCGACCGGCATCTACGGCGCGGGCTGCCTGATCACCGAGGGCGTGCGTGGCGAAGGTGGCATCCTGCGCAATGCCAACGGCGAGCGCTTCATGGAGCGCTACGCACCCAACGCCAAGGATCTGGCCAGCCGTGACGTGGTCAGCCGCTCGATGACCATCGAAATCCGTGAAGGCCGCGGCGTGGGCGAGCACAAGGACCATATCTTCCTCGACCTGACCCATCTGGATCCGGCCGACATCCACGAGAAGCTGCCGGGCATCGCGGAGTCCTCGCGCATCTTCGCCGGCGTGGACGTGACCAAGGAACCGATCCCGGTCATCCCGACCGTGCACTACAACATGGGCGGCATCCCCACCAACTATCACGGCGAAGTGGTGCAGATCCGCAACGGCGATCCCGATGCCGTGGTGCCGGGCCTGTACGCCATCGGCGAGGCCGCCTGCGTGTCGGTGCATGGTGCCAACCGCCTCGGTTCCAACTCGCTGCTGGATCTGGTGGTGTTCGGCCGCGCCGTGGCCAACCGGGCCTCCGAGCAGATCAAGCCGGGCATGACCCATCGCGCGCTGGCCGCCGATGCCCTGGACGGCGCATTGGGCAACCTCGACCGGGTGCGCCATGCCAGCGGCGACACCCCGACCGCCGTCATCCGCGATCGCATGCAGCGCACCATGCAGGCCGACGCCGCGGTGTTCCGCACCGAGCAGTCGATGGCCGAGGGCGTGGAGAAGATCCGCGAGATCCGCAACGGTTTTGCCGACGTCAAGGTGTCCGACCGCTCGCTGGTATGGAACTCCGACCTGATCGAGACCCTGGAGCTGCAGAACCTGCTGGGCCAGGCACAAGTCACGATCAACTCGGCATTGAACCGCAAGGAATCGCGTGGCGCCCACGCCCGCGAGGACTACCCGGATCGCGACGACGCCAACTGGCACAAGCACACCCTGTGCAAGGTCGACGATGCCGGCAACGTCGACATCGACTACCGCCCCGTGCACATGTACACCCTGACCGACGAAGTCGAGGTGGTGCCGCTGAAGAAGCGCGTCTACTGAGGAACGACCCATGGCCCAATTCACGCTTCCGAAGAACTCCACCATCCAGGGCGGCCGCGAGCATCCCAAGCCCGCCGGTGCCAGCCGCACCCGCGCGTTCCGGGTCTACCGATGGAACCCTGACGATGGCCGCAACCCCAGTGTCGACCTCTACCACGTCGACCTGGACCGCTGCGGGCCGATGGTGCTTGACGCGCTCATCGCCATCAAGAACGAGATCGACCCCACGCTGACCTTCCGTCGTTCCTGCCGCGAAGGCATTTGCGGCTCGTGCGCGATGAACATCGACGGCACCAACACCCTGGCCTGCACCAAGGCAATCGAGGATTGCGGCAAGGGCGAGATCCCGATCTACCCGCTGCCGCACATGCCGGTGATCAAGGACCTGGTGCCGGACCTGACCCACTTCTACGCCCAGTACGCGTCCATCAAGCCGTGGATCCGCACCCAGTCGGCGCCTTCGCCGGACATGGAGCGGCTCCAGTCCAAGGCGGACCGCGCCAAGCTGGACGGCCTGTACGAGTGCATCCTTTGCGCCTGCTGCTCCACCGCCTGCCCGAGCTACTGGTGGAACGGCGAGCGCTACCTGGGCCCGGCGATCCTGCTGCAGGCGTACCGCTGGATCATCGATTCGCGCGACGAAGACACCGGCTCGCGCCTGGATGAACTGGAAGACCCGTTCAAGCTGTACCGCTGCCACACCATCATGAACTGCACCCGCACCTGCCCGAAGGGCCTGAACCCGGCCAAGGCCATCGCGGAAATCAAGCAGCTCATGCTGGCCCGCCAAGTCTGATCCGGCACGGCTTGCGTTCACCCCGACCCTCTCCCGCATGCGGGAGAGGGCGCGGACGCAGCCCGCAGCCGATGTGGTGTCCGCTTGCGTGTCCCCCGCACAGGGGAGAAGTGCCCCGAAGCGGCGATGAGGGCAAGGAGTGGGGCACCCGCAGCCTTGCCCGGATCGGCCAGAACGCATCACACTCCCGGTACCCAGACCATGTCCAGCCCCGAAACCCCGTTGTCCGATGAACTCAAGCGCATCCGCTGGCGTTGCCGCCGCGGGATGAAAGAGTTGGACCAGCTCATGCTGCGTTACCTCGACCATGCCTGGGCGACGGATTCCGAGGGCGAGCGCGCCGTTTTCCTACGGCTTCTGGATACCGAAGACGACAAACTCTGGCGTTGGTCGATGGGATACGAGACGCCGGACGATGTCCAGATCGGGGAACTGCTCAAGCGCATCCACGCCCTGCCACGTTGAGTGGCGGCCCTCGCGGTGGGCGCCGGCCTGCCTGCTCGTGCTGGGCTTGGCCGCCGCAGCGGGCGTATTGACCAGTGATCTGCCGCGTTTGCCGGCGTGGCTGCTGGCGTCGACGGCCAGCTTCCGCGGCGCCTGGCTGGCCGCGAGCCACCGCCGCCTGCCCACGCACCGGTTGCGTTGGCCCGCCACTGGCCCGGTGATGCTGGACGACCAGCCCATCGACGCGCCACGCCTGCATTGGCGCGGTCCGTGGCTGTTCCTGCACTGGCACTACGGGCGAGCACTGCGCACCCTGGTGTGGTGGCCCGATACCCTGGATGCCCGCACCCGGCGTGAACTGCGGCTGCGTGCCGGCGGCCACGACCTGTCCCGGCTGCCGCCATCGGTGGCAACATAGCGGGCTGTCTTCAGGCCGATGCCGCGCATGTTCAAACCCATCCCCGTCGCCATCGGCCTGCGCTACCTGCGCGCCAAGCGCCGCAACGGCTTCATTTCGTTCATCTCGCTGGCATCCGTGCTGGGCATTGCCATCGGCGTGATCGCCTTGATCACCACGCTGGCGGTGATGAGCGGCTTCCAGCGCGAGATCCGCGACCGCATGCTGCAGATGGCGGCACACGCCACCATCAGTGCCGAGGGCCAGCCGATGGACGACTGGCAACGGACGATCGACGAGGCCTACAAGGACCCGCGCGTCGCCGGCGCCGCTCCCTACGTCGAAACCCAGGCGCTGGTGTCCGGGCCGCGACGGGAGCCGGCGATTGTCCGCGGGGTGCTGCCGGACAAGGAAGGCGAGGTGTCGGTGCTGGCCGAGAAGATGCAACGCGGCACCTTGGGCGAGCTGGCGCAAGGCAGTTTCAACATCGCCCTGGGGCGTGAACTGGCCGCATGGCTCGGTGTCACCGTCGGTGACCAGGTGGTCGTGACCACCGATTTCCAGTCCACGCCGATGGGCGCGATTCCGCAGCTCAAGCGTTTCAACGTCAGTGGCATCTTCGAAGTCGGGCACCAGGATTTCGACCGTGGCCTGGCCGTGGTCAACATGTACGACTTGCAGCGCCTGACCCGCATGGGCGAGGGCGTCACCGGGGTGCGGCTGAAGCTGCATGACATGAACCAGGCCTTCACCGTCGCCCGCGACCTTGCCCTGCGCCTGCAGGGGGTCTACCGAGTCAGCGACTGGGGCACCGAGAACGCCAACATCTTCAACGCGCTGAAGCTGGAGAAGACGATGATGGGCATCCTGTTGTCGCTGATCATCGCGATGGGCGCGTTCAACCTCGTCTCCTCGCAGGTGATGCTGGTCACCGACAAGCAGGCCGACATCGCCATCCTGCGCACGCTGGGCCTGACCCCGCGCGGCGTGATGCAGGTGTTCATGGTCCAGGGCACGCTGATCGGCATCATCGGCACCGTGCTGGGCGTGGTCGGCGGCATCCTGCTGACACTGAACCTCGAACACATCCTGCGCGGCATCGAGCGCTTGTTCGGCGTGGTGCTGATGCCGTCGGATGTCTATTACATCAGCGGCCTGCCGACGGAGCTGAACCCGTCCGACGTGGTCATGATCGCGAGCATTGCCCTGCTGATGGCATTCCTTGCCACGCTGTATCCGGCTTGGCGTGCGGCGCGTACCGCCCCGGCGGAGGCGTTGCGCTATGAGTGATCGGGAATTTCGTGTTTGCCGCCAGCCGCGCTTCGCCGCTACATCGGTGCTGGAACGGCCGTTGCCGTGCCGAAGGGAGCCTTGCGATGAATGACGCCATGCATGAGGCGGTGATCCGTGCCGAAGAGCTGGGCAAGACCTATGCCGAGGGCAAGCTGCGCACGCCGGTGTTCGACGGCCTGGACTTCGCCGTGGCACCGGGCGAAACGGTCGCGATCCTCGGTGCCTCGGGCGCCGGCAAGAGCACGCTGCTGCATCTGCTGGGCGGCCTGGACACGCCGACCTTCGGCGAGGTGTATGTCGCCGGGCAGCAGATGAGCATGCTCTCGGATGCTGCGCGCGGCAAACTGCGCAATCGCGCGCTGGGTTTCGTCTACCAGTTCCACCATCTGTTGCCGGAGTTCACCGCGCTGGAAAACGTCATGCTTCCGGTGTTGCTCGGCGGTGCCGCGGTGCCGGAGGCGCAGGGCAGGGCGCAGGCGCTGCTGGAAGCGGTCGGGCTCGGGCATCGGCTGGAGCACAAGCCCGGGGAATTGTCCGGTGGCGAGCGCCAGCGCGCTGCGGTGGCCCGCGCGCTGGTCAACAAGCCGGCGTGCGTCCTTGGCGACGAGCCGACCGGCAATCTGGACGAAAAAACCGCTGCCACGGTGTTCGATCTGATGCTGGAACTCAACCGCGCCGAGCGCACCTCGCTGGTGCTGGTCACCCATGACCGGCGTCTCGCATCGCGTCTGGACCGGACCATGGAGCTGCACCAGGGACGCCTGCGCCAGACCGCCTGACAGCGGAGACCCGGCGCGCCGGCGAGAGTCCCGGTACCGCCCGAGAACCACCCTACGCCAACGTATTGCACTGCCCGCCGCAGCAGTGTAGCGTTGAGCCGTTCGCTGTCCCCCACGCAGCGGATACGGCCGGCACCCGCCGGCGAGCCCGCATGCCGCCAGCGCGCGGCCGGCGTTCGTATCCAGACCTTTTTCGTTCGGGGGATCCACGTTGAATACCATCAAGCCGCAACCGACCCTGTTGGCCACCGCGCTGTGCATCGCGCTGGTTGCCGGCGCGCCGCAGGCCCGTGCACAGCAGCAGGCCGAGGATCCGTCGCAGCCGCGCGACACCTTGTCCACCATTACCGTGACCGCGCAGAAGCGCGAGCAGGCGATGCAGGACGTGCCGATCTCGGTGACCGCGCTTTCCGAACAATTGCTCAAGGACACCGGAGTTTCCGACATCAAGGACCTGCAGGTGCTGGTGCCGGGGCTGACCGTGACCAGCACCCAGAACGAAGCCATCACCACCGCGCGCATCCGCGGCATCGGCACGGTGGGTGACAACGTCGGCCTGGAATCGTCGGTCGGCGTGGTCATCGACGGGGTCTACCGCCCTCGCAACAGCGTCGGCTTCGGCGACCTCGGCGACCTGGAACGCATCGAGGTGCTGAAGGGCCCACAGGGCACCGTGTTCGGCAAGAACACCTCCGCGGGCGTGATCAACGTGGTCACCAGACGTCCCACGGGTGCGCAACATCTGGGCGGCGAGTTCACCGTGGGCAATCACGGCGCGCTCGGTGTCGCCGCGACCTACGAGGATGCACTGGGCGAGGACGCTGCGTTCAACATCTACGCCGCCAAGCGCAAGCGTGACGGCTGGATGGACGTCGAAACCGGCCGTGGCCCGCGCACCAACTCGCGCGACTACGACCAGAACTTCCACACGCTGCGCGGCAAGCTGGTGTTCAATCCGGCCGACAACGTCGAGGTGCTGCTGTCCGGCGACTACACCAGTCGCGAGGAGAATTGCTGCAGCGCCGTGCAGCTGGTCACCGGCGGTACCGCCCCGGCGATCATCGGCGTCGGTGGTCCGGGCTCGATCGCCATGCCCGCCGATCCGTGGGCGCGGGTGGCCTATTCCAACCGCGGAACCGAACAGGACATCAAGGACAAGGGCGTGTCGCTGCAGGTTGATTGGGATCTGTCCGCGCTGGGTGGCGCGACGCTGACCTCGATCACCGCCTCGCGTGACTGGCAGGCCGTCAATGGCCTGGACCTGGATTTCACGGCTGCCGATTCGATCTACCGCAATGCCGATCCGAACGAGTCGTTCACCGGCTTCAAGACCTTCAGCCAGGAGTTGCGCCTGACCGGCAGCGCTGATCGCTTCGACTGGATGGTGGGCGGCTTCTATTCCAATGAGGACCTCAAGCGCAACGAGTCGTATCGAATCGGACTGGGCTACGAGCCCTACCTGTCCACGCTCGTGGGTGGCATGGCCATTCCCACGCTGAAGGGCAGCCTGGACCCGGTCCTTGCCGGGCTCAGCCAGCAGATGGGGCTGCCGTTCACCATGTCGTTCGACCCGGCCAATCCCGAACGCTTCCTGTCGCAGGTGTCCGGCCGGCCTTGGGGAACCAGCTTCGCCGGCCTGGGCTCGCTGGACCGCTACGACCAGAGCGCCAAGAGCCTGGCCGTCTTCACCAACAACACCTGGCGCGCGACCGATCAGTTGGAGCTGACCCTGGGCCTGCGCTACACCCGAGAGAACAAGGACCTGCGCTCGGTCTACAGCAACCCCAACGGCAGCGCCGGCTGCGGTGCCGCGCTGTCGGACCCCGGCGCGGCGACCGCGCGGATGCTGGCACAGCGGATCACCGGCTTTGCCAACCTGCCGGCGCCCGTGCAACAGGCGTTGATGGCGCAACTGGCGCCGAGCGTCGCGCAGACCCTGATGCCGCAACTCGCCGGCTACATGTGCCTGCCCTGGTCCAACGCCTTGCATCATGGGCGCATCACCGACCAGTCGCTGACCGAAAAGGAATGGTCCGGCACGTTCCGCGCCGCCTACCGCTTCAACGACAACGTGATGGCCTATGGCTCGGCGTCGCGTGGCTACAAGGCCGGTGGCTTCAACCTCGACCGCGTCCAGTCCGCCGACGGGCAGTCCAGCGGCGGCCCGGGCATCACCCCGGTCGACGACACCTCCTTCCCCGGCGAATTCGTCGACAGCTACGAACTCGGCACCAAGACCACCTGGGCCGACGGCAACCTGCTGCTGAACGCCGCGCTGTTCCACCAGCGCTATACCGACTTCCAGCTCAACAGCTTTCTGGGTACCAGCTTCGTGGTGCGCTCGATCCCCGAAGTGATCTCGCAGGGGCTGGACGCGGAGATCCTGTGGTCCCCGGCGACCGGCCTGATGCTGCAGGGCGGCGTGATGTACGCCGACACCAAGTACGGTGACGACATTCCCGGTGCGGACTTCGCCTTCCCCGGTCAGCTGTACAAGCTGCCCGGCGCGCAGATGAGCTTCGCTCCGAAGTGGTCCGGAACGGCGGCAGTCACCTACGAATGGGACATGGGCAGCAGCCTGATCGGCCGCTTCAATGTCGGTGCCAAGTACATGTCCAGCTACAACACCGGCTCGGACCTGGACGTGGAGAAGATGCAGGACGCCTTCACGGTACTCAACGCACGCTTCGGTTTCGGTGCCAACGACGGCCGCTGGATGGTGGAATTCTGGGGCACCAATCTCACCGACACCGATTACGTGCAGGTCGGATTCGATGGTCCGTTGCAGGCGATCGGCAGCCCGCAGCCGGGGGATCCGATGAACACCTACAACGCGTTCCTGGGCGCGCCGCGAATGTACGGAATGACCTTCCGCTTCAACTTCCGCTGATTCGCGCGTCTTCGGACGCCAGTGGTTGCAGACGACGGCCCGCACGCGCGGGCCGTCGCCGTTTGCGCCCCACGCGCTGCCCCGGGCGCCGCACTGGCAGATGGTGCCGGCCTGCGGCGATACTTGTCCGTTCCCGTTTCGCGAAACCGCCATGCCGACACCGACTGACGCAGAACTCCAGAGCCTGGCCGAACAAGTCGGCCAGCGACTGCGTGCCGGCCACGACACATTGGTCACCGCCGAATCCTGCACCGGCGGCTGGATCGCGAAGACCGCGACCGGCATTGCCGGATCCTCCGAGTGGTTCGACTGCGGCATGGTCGCCTACAGCTACGAGGCCAAGCAGGCGCTGCTGGGCGTGCGCCCCCAGACCCTGGAGGACCACGGCGCGGTCAGCCGCGAATGCGTGGTCGAAATGGTGTCCGGTGCGCTGGTCAATTCCGGCGCCACCGTCGCCGTGGCGGTCACCGGCATCGCCGGCCCGGGTGGCGGCAGTCCGGACAAGCCGGTGGGCACGGTCTGGATCGGCTGGAAACGCCGCGGCGGCTATACACGTGCCGAAGCGTATCTGTTCGAGGGCGATCGCGACGCGGTCCGCCGCCAGACCGTGGCAGCGGCGCTTCGGGGACTTTGAGTCGGCCCATTGCCGCAGCAGGATGCCGCCTGTTCGCTGCCTGTCGTCAGCATCACCGTCCCCATCGAGTGGTGCAGGTCCGCTCGTGACCGGGTCGCGGGTAGATGGCAGGGGCAGGGGACTCAGATTGCTGCGCGCGTGGCGCCCACCGTCGCAAGCATCCGGCCCGGCCCGCGTCGCCTGATCGCACCGGCTGTTGCATCGCCGGTTCGTTAGTAGTATTACTACACGCATGGATAGCGCACACGCCCTCAGCGAGACCCAGCAGGCCATCCTCGGCTACATCGCCGAGCGCATCGATGTCGATGGCTTCGCGCCCACGCAGACCGAAATCGCGCGCGCCTTCGGCTTCAAGGGCGTGCGCGCCGCCCAGTACCATCTGGAAGCGCTGGAAGCGGCAGGGGCCATCGAGCGCCGGCCGGGGATCGCCCGCAGCCTGAAGGTCCTGCGCGCGCCGACCTCCCCGCAGGGCGACCTGGCGTTGACCACCGACTCTCCGGGGCTGCCCGACGAGGCCGTGCAGTTGCCGGTGCTCGGACAGGTGGCCGCCGGGCTGCCCATCGGGGCCGACATTGGCTCCGAGCAGATGCTCATCCTCGACCGGGTGCTGTTTTCCCCGGCGCCGGACTACCTGCTCAAGGTCAAGGGCGACTCGATGATCGACGAAGGCATTTTCGACGGCGACCTGATCGGCGTGCATCGCACCCGTGATGCACGCAACGGGCAGATCGTGGTGGCAAGAATCGACGACGAAGTGACGGTCAAGCTGTTGAAGATCGGCAAGGACCGCATCCGCCTGCTGCCACGCAATCCCGACTACGCGCCCATCGAGGTCCGGCCCGGCCAGGATTTCGCCATCGAAGGCCTGTATTGCGGGCTGGTGAGGCCGAACCGGTGAGCGGTGCCACGGTGTCAGCCGCCATGGGTGCTCGATGCATTGCCGCGGCGTTGCCATCAGGCCATTGGCCCAGTCCGCGGCACGGCGATTTCCCAGGTCCGCGTGCATCCCTTTCCGATGGTCCGGCCTCCGAGCCCCGGCTACTGTCGAATCAACGCCGGCATGTCGCAGCCTGTGCGACGGCCGCCGCCTAAGCTGCATCCATTCCACTATTCAATCATTCCAGCCGAGGACACCAGACAATGGACGAGAACAAGAAGCGCGCCCTCTCCGCGGCACTGAGCCAGATCGAGAAGCAGTTCGGCAAGGGCTCGGTGATGCGCATGGGCGAGCGCAGCGTCGAAGCCGCCGAGGTCATCGGCACCGGCTCGCTGATGCTGGACATCGCACTGGGCATCGGCGGGCTGCCAAAGGGCCGCGTGGTCGAAATCTACGGTCCGGAATCCTCCGGCAAGACCACGTTGACGCTGCAGGCCATCGCCGAATGCCAGAAGGCGGGCGGCACCGCCGCGTTCATCGACGCCGAACATGCGCTGGATCCGATCTATGCGGCCAAGCTCGGCGTCAACGTCGACGACCTGCTGCTGAGCCAGCCAGACACCGGCGAGCAGGCCTTGGAAATCGCCGACATGCTGGTGCGCTCCAATGCCGTGGACATCGTGGTCATCGACTCGGTCGCCGCGCTGACCCCCAAGGCCGAAATCGAAGGCGACATGGGCGATCAGTTGCCAGGCCTGCAGGCACGCCTGATGAGCCAGGCCTTGCGCAAGCTGACCGGCAACATCAAGCGCAGCAACTGCTTGGTGGTGTTCATCAACCAGCTGCGCCACAAGATCGGCATCATGATGCCCGGCCAGAGTCCGGAAACCACCACCGGTGGCAACGCGCTGAAGTTCTACGCGTCCGTGCGTCTGGACATCCGCCGCATCGGCGCGATCAAGAAGGGTGACGAGATCATCGGCAACCAGACGCGCATCAAGGTCGTCAAGAACAAGATGGCACCGCCGTTCAAGCAGGTGGTGACCGAAATCCTCTATGGCGAAGGCATCAGCCGCGAAGGCGAGCTGATCGACATGGGTGTCAACGCCAAGCTGGTGGACAAGGCCGGCGCCTGGTACAGCATTGGTGACGAGCGCATCGGCCAAGGCAAGGAAAATGCCCGCCAGTACCTGAAGGACAACCCGGAACTGGCCGCGCGCCTGGAAGCCGAATTGCGCCAGCAGTTCGTGCCACAGGAAGCCAGCCGCGACGAGAATGACGACGCGGACAGCGCGGATTGATGAAGCCGCGTTCGTCCAGGGCCGGAACATCGGAACGCACCCGTGGCAAGGAGCCGCATGGCATCAGGGATGATGCCGGTGCGACCGGGAGCGTGGCGGCACTGCGCGCAAAGCTGGCGGCGTTGGTGAAGGAGAAGCCCGCCGACGCCGATGATGCCATGGGCTCAGGCAGGTGCGGTGTGGTCCGGGACGGCTCCGTGACAGGGCGCAGCAGCGAGACGGCAGAGTGGATTGCGACTTCGCGGACCATGGCGGGTACCTCGCCTGCGGCTGGGGCGGATGGCGACGCCCCGGTACATCCTGGCATCGACTCCGCCAGTGGCGATGCGCGCCGCGGCAAGCCCCGGCGCAAGCGACGTCCGGAAGCGACTCCGGAACAGCGGGCGCTGGGCCTGCTGGTGCGACGCGAGCATTCGCGCAAGGAACTGGCGCGCAAGCTGGTGCAGCGGGGGGTCGAGCCGGATCAGGCGGAAACGGCGGTGGGGCGGATGCAGGCCGAAGGTTGGCAGGACGATGCCCGCTTCGCCGAAGCGCTGGTACGCAGTCGCGGTTTCGGCGGCCACGGCCCGATCCGCATTCGTGCCGAACTGGCGATGCATGGACTTGAACCCGAGGTTGTCGCTGCGGCGCTGGAAGCGTTCGAAGGCGACTGGACGGCCATCGCCCGTGGTCTGGTCCGTCGACGCCACGGGCAGTTCGCCCGCGATGACCGCGTGACCCAGCGCAAGGCGGCTGCCCTGCTGGTGCGACGCGGTTACAGCGCCGATCAGATCCGCGCGGCGACGCGTTTCGATCCGGACGACGAGGGCTGGTAACGACGGACGCGTCCACCCGCGTGGTTGTCGTCAGTCCGCGTGGCAAGGGGCCTCGTCGGCCTTCGCCCAAGCAACCGGGCGTGCCTGCGACCGACCCGTAAACCGCACGGAAACCGGACGAAAACCGCATTGGCAGCAGCCTCGAATGCGACCGCAGGTTTCCGCATTGCCTGGGCTGGTGCGGCAGGCCAGGAAGCGACGTCCGATGGCAATCCATTGCCGGGCATTACCATGCGTTGATTCGCTGCATCCGGATCGCGCGCATGAGCGCATTGCAACTGACCGCGGTACTCCTGTTCCTGCTCGGGCTGGCGCACTCCGTCCTGGGCGAGCGTTTCATCCTGATCCGCCTGTTTCGGCGCGACAACCTGCCCAAGCTGTTTGGCGGTACCGACTTCACCACGCGGACGTTGCGTTTCGCCTGGCACATCACGACCGTGACGTGGTGGGCGCTGGCCGTCATGCTCTGGCATCTGGACGGTGGCGTGGCCGATGCCCGCTTCCTGCTGCGCACCATCGGCCTGGCGTTGCTGGCGGCGGGTGCGCTGCCCCTTCTGCTCACGCGCGGGCGTCATCTGTCGTGGATCGTGCTGTGGCTCGTCGGAGCAGTTGCCCTGTTGCAGGCCGCACGTTGATGCATCCATCGCACGGGCATGCCCGGACATGCCGCGAGCCGGGCACAATAGCGGCATGAGTCAAGTCAATCACTGGATCGCGGGGATCAACGCCGTATCCGCGGCCATCGCGCACGATGCCGAGCATGTGCGTGAAGTGCTGCTGGAATCCGGCTCGAGAAATCCCCGCATCGGCGACATCGAGACTGCGGCCCGACAGGCCGGCCTCGAGGTGCGCCGCGTCTCGCAGCAGGCGCTGGAAGGGATCGCCGGTGGTTTGCGGCACCAGGGGGCAGCGGCGCGATATGCGGCGGCGAAAACCCTGGACGAACGCGACTTGCCCGGTCTGGTGGACGCCGCCGAAGGGCGCGCGTTGCTGCTGGTGCTCGACGGCGTGCAGGATCCGCACAACCTTGGCGCCTGTCTGCGCAGCGCGGCCGCGGCGGGTGCCACGGCGGTCATCATTCCTAAGGACAAGGCCGTGCAGGTCAACGCCACCGTGCGCAAGACCTCCGCGGGCGCGGCCGACCGGATTCCGGTGGTGCGGGTGACCAACCTCGCCCGCAGCCTGCGTGAGCTGCAGCAGGCCGGCGTCTGGCTGTACGGCCTTGCGGGCGAAGCCAAGGCCACGTTGCACGCCACCGACCTGCGCGGCAACGTCGCCCTGGTGCTGGGCGGGGAGGGCGACGGGCTGCGCCGGCTCACCCGTGAGGC
This sequence comes from Pseudoxanthomonas suwonensis, assembly GCA_030535605.1. Classification (GTDB taxonomy): domain Bacteria; phylum Pseudomonadota; class Gammaproteobacteria; order Xanthomonadales; family Xanthomonadaceae; genus Pseudoxanthomonas_B; species Pseudoxanthomonas_B suwonensis_B. The sequence continues at coordinate 89,313 of JAUNRQ010000002.1, read as the reverse complement.
CTGCGACCAGTTGCTGACCATTCCGATGCCCGGAGCCGATGCCTCCGGCGGCGTCGAGAGCCTGAACGTGTCCGTGGCAGCCGGCGTGGCCTTGTTCGAAGCCGTGCGCCAACGGGCGGCGGGATGAACGCGCTGCAGTGGTTCGACGTGGTCGGACTGCTGGGAACGACCGCCGTTCTGCTGGCCTACCTGCTCCTGCAGGCGGACCGCCTTCCTGCCCACGGCGTCGTGTATCCGCTGCTGAACATCGCCGGTGCCGTGGGCATCCTGGTGTCGCTGACCGGCGGCTTCAACCTGGCCGTGGCCATCCTCCAACTCGCGTGGATCGCGATCAGCCTGTATGGACTGGCGAGGCGTCGGAACAAGCGGCCTCGGCATCGGTCACCGCCGGGCTGATCGGGCGCTGCCAGGCATTGGCGATGGCGCAGAACAGTCGGGCGGTCTGTTCGGTGTCGTAGACCGCCGAGTGCGCCTGGGTCGGATCCCACTGGAAGCCCGCGGCGTGCACCGCGCGTGCCAGCACGGTCTGGCCGAAGGCGACGCCGGCCAAGGTCACGGTGTCGAACACGCTGAACGGGTGGAATGGGTTTCGCTTGTGGTTGGTACGGGCGACCGCCGCATTCAGGAAGTTGAGGTCGAAGTGGGCGTTGTGACCCACCAGGATCGCGCGTTGGCACCCATGCTTCTTCACCGCTGCCCGGACCGGCGCGAATACGTGGTCCAGTGCTTCCTTCTCCGGCTTGGACAGGCGGAACGGGTGGTCCAGGCGGATGCCGGTGACCTCCAGCGACTTCGGGTCGATCTCGGTGCCCGGGGCAGGGTCGAGATGGACGCTGGCGATGTCGCCGGGCACGTAGTTGCCGTCGGCATCCAGCTCGATCGGCTGCACCGCCACTTCGAGCAGCGCGTGCCGGTTCCAGTCGAATCCGCCGGTCTCCACGTCCACCACCACCGGAAGGAAGCCGCGGAAACGCTCCTTCATCGGGCGGAACGGGCGGGAACTCGCGGCGGTCTCGGTCATCCGGACAGGTTAACAGAGCGGCTTGTCCGGCCAGCTTCCGATCCATCATCGGTCGCCGGCGTTGGCATCATCCGCGCTCACCGTTGTTGCCGAAGCGGTGCCACCGTCCACCTGCGTTCCCAGCAGGACCGATTCCGCGTGCAAGCGCTGCAGCATCACGACGCCTTCTTCGACAAATGCCGCAGGGTCGGGCAGCGCGGCCTCGTCGGCCAGTGCCAACAGGCTGGCGCGACCGGAGCGTTCCGCCGGCTCCAGCAACTCCAGGAGACGATACAGCAATGCGCTGGCCTCGCTGCAGCGGACACTGCCATCAGCGCGCCGGTGCATCAGCAGCAGGGTCGGATGTGGAGGCACAGCGTCCTGCAGTGATTCGGGGCGATGCACCGGCCAGGCATAGGCCAGCACGCGCACATGTGGCGAAATCAAGGGTATGCCGGCCAGAAGGTCGCCGTTGCGGTCGCATGCAGGCAGCGGCGTGTCGTCGGTCAGCAGCTCCGCTTCCATCCGCTCGAAATGGGCCAGCGGGTGCTGCCACGACGGGATGTCGGACAAGCCCTGCAGCCAATCGACGAACTCGCCGCCGACTTCGGGAAACAATGGTGTCCGGCAATGGTGTTCACGGCGGAAGCGGGCGACCAGCAAGCGCCAGCCGTCCTGGCCCAGACGAGCGCGCAGTTGCGGGAACCCGCCGGACAACAAGCCCTCGATGCTGCCGTGGAACAATTCCCGGTAGACCTGAAGGCGCCGGGGATCCACGCCGGGCGGTGGCGCATGCGCCTCGGGATGGCGCAGCCAGGCGGTGAAGGCGCGCTGCTGGGCGATGAACTCAGCGTCGGCCATGATCCGCCTGCAGCTGCCTGATCCGGTCCAGTTCCACCAGAAGTTCGGCGAACGGCGGATAGTTGAAATCACGTTCCAGCAGCGTCGGCTGGACGCCGTGTCGCGCGTAGGTATGAGCGAGCAGGTCGAACACGCTGTCCTTGACCGGCGCGCCGTGCGTGTCGATCTTCAGATCCTCGGCCTCGTCGTGGTGGCCGGCGATGTGATAGCCGGCAATGCGGGCGCCGGGCATCGCGTCGATGAAGGCGCGCGCATCGTAGCCGTGGTTGATGGCGTTGACCTGCACGTTGTTGACGTCCAGCAGCAGGTCGCAGTCAGCCGCTTCCAGCACGGCGTTGACGAAGTCGGCTTCCGGCATCGCCTGCCAGGGGGCGGCGTAATAACTGATGTTCTCCACCGCGATGCGCCGTCCCAGCGCCTCCTGCGCCTGGCGGATGTGCTGGCTCACATGCGCCACTGCGGCCGGCGTGAAGGGCAGCGGCAGCAGGTCGTACAAGTGGCCCTCGTCGGTGCAGGCGCTCAGGTGCTCGCTGTACTGGCACGCATGATGGCGTTCGAGGAAGTCCCGCGTCTGCCGCAGGAACGTGCGGTCCAGCGGGCGGATGCCGCCCAGCGACAACGACAGCCCGTGGCAGGTCAAGGGATGGGATGCGGCCAGTGCCTCGAAGCGCTGGCCCATGGCCCCACCGACGCCGATCCAGTTCTCGGGCGCACATTCCAGGAAGTCGAACGCGCCCGTCGGGGCGCGCTCGATGGCGCTCATCAGGCCACGGCGCAGGCCGAGGCCGACGCTGGCCGATGCAAGGCGCGACACCGCGTTGGTATCAGGCCATGCCGCCGCAGCGGCCGTCGCCACACTTGCCCTCGCCGCACTTGCCTTCCGCGGTCTTGGCCGTGTCGGCTTCGCTGGCGTGGTCGTTGGAGGTGGCAGCATCCTTGGCCGCGTGGTGTGCGTCCAGCTCGGCCTGGGTGATGAAGCCATCGCCATCGGCATCGTGCGCGGCGAACTCGGCGTCACTGCCGTCGTGGGCGGCGGCGAACTCGGCGCGGTCGATGCGCCCGTCCTTGTTGCGGTCCATGTCCTCGAAGCGGTGGTGCCCGCCGTCGGCGTGATGGCCGGTCTTTGCATCGTCGGACTTCGCTGCATTGCCGCCACCGCAGCGGCCTTCGCCACAGTTGCCTTCGGCCGTTGCCGCGTGGCTTCCGGCCGTGGTGGTGGTGTCGATGCTGGCCATCGCCAGGCTTCCGCCGGCCAGTGCCAGGCCACCGGCAAGGGCGGTACCGATGGCGACGATCTTCTTCCCTGTGCTGCGTTGCGCGTTCATCTTTGCTCTCCGGTCGGGCGGGTGCCCGGTGCGTGCATGCTACCGGGTGCCGGCAAGGCGGAGTGTTGCGCCGCGGGAAAGCCGGCGCCGGCCGTTCATCCGACGGCCCGGCCAAAGGGAGGGCTACCGTTGCACGCGCGGGATCAGCCGACGCCGCTGGTGGTGCTGGTATCGTCGCGCTTGTCGCGGGGAGGCAGCTTGTCCTCGCCCTTGACCCGGAAAATGACGTTCTCGGCGATGTTGGTCGCGTGATCGCCGATGCGTTCCAGGTTCTTGGCCATGAACAACAGGTGGGTGCAGGGCGTGATGCTGCGCGGATCTTCCATCATGTAGGTCAACAGCTCGCGGAACAGGCTGGTGTGCAGCTGGTCCAGTTCGCCGTCGCGCTCGCGCACCTGTTCGGCCAGCTCCACGTCCAGCGTGTCGTAGGCGCGCAGGGCATCGCGTACCAGCTGCGAGGCCAGCCGTGCCAGCGCATCCAGCCCGTGCGTGTGCGGCATCGGCGGCACCTGGTTGAGGCTCTTGGAACGCTTGGCCAGGTTGGCGGCGTAGTCGCCCACGCGTTCGATGTCCGACGCGATCCGCAGGGCCGCCAGGATAACGCGCAGGTCGCCGGCCAGCGGGCCGCGCAATGCCAGACGCATGACGTCGTTGCTGATCTGCAGTTCCAGCTCGTCGATGGCGTCGTCATTGGCGATCACCCGGTCCGCGGCCTTGTCATCGCGTCGGTGGACCACGTCGATGGCCGCGTCGATCTGGGCAGCGGCCATCGCGCCCATGCGCTGGATCTCGTTGTGCAGGCGCTGCTGTTCCTGGTCGTTGCTGCGCAGGATGTGCGGCGTGTCGGTCGGCGTGGTCATCGCGTGTCCTCGGGACGGATCAGTGGTCGCGGCGTCGTGTCATGGGCTGCCGCGACGCAAGGGGGTTGCATCAGCCGAAGCGGCCGGTGATGTAATCCTCGGTCTGCTGCTTCGACGGGTTGGAAAAGATGGTTTCGGTGGTGTCGTGCTCGATCAGGTCACCCAGGTACATGAAGGCGGTGTAGTCCGAAACGCGTGCCGCCTGCTGCATGTTGTGGGTGACGATGACGATGGTGAAGTCCTTCTTCAGCTCCTCCACCAGTTGTTCGATGCGGCTGGTGGAGATCGGGTCCAGCGCCGAGGTCGGCTCGTCCAGCAGCAGCACGTCCGGACGCAGCGCGACCGCGCGGGCGATGCACAGCCGCTGCTGCTGGCCGCCGGACAGGCCCAGCGCGCTCTGGCCAAGCTTGTCCTTGACTTCGTCCCACAGTGCCCCTTGCGTCAGTGCCATCTCGACGCGCTCGTCCATCTGCGACCTGGAGAGCTTTTCGTGGTGGCGGATACCGTACGCGACGTTCTCGTAGATCGTCATCGGGAACGGCACGGGCTTCTGGAACACCATGCCGATCTTCGAGCGCAGCCGGTTCATCGGGTACTTCGGATCGAGGATGTTCTCGCCGTCGAGCAGGATTTCGCCGGTCGCCTCCTGCTTCGGGTACAGCGCGTAGATGCGGTTGTACACGCGCAACAGGGTGGACTTGCCGCAGCCGGACGGGCCGATCAACGCGGTGACCCTCTTCTCCGGGATGTCCAGGTGGATGTTCTTCAGCGCGTGGAACTTGCCGTAATGGAAGTCGAGGCTGCGCGTGGACAGCTTCACCGGCGCGTCCGCGCTCACGGTCGAACCTTCGCGGGTCGACATCCTGTGCATGGTGGGACGATGGTCGTTCATGAGGTGCGGTCCGGACAGGTCAGTCATGGGAGATGCGCTTGCGCAGGAGGACGAAACGCGCCAACAGGCTCACGGTCAGCACGAACAGGGTAATCACCAGCGCCCCGGCCCAGGCGATGCGTTCCCAGTTGTCGAAGCCGCTGCCGGCGAACTTGAACATCACCAGCGGGATCGCCGACATCGCGCGGCTGACATCGAGGCTGAAGAATTCGTTGCCGAAGGCAGTGAACAGCAGTGGCGCGGTCTCGCCGGAAATCCGCGCCAACGCCAGCAACACGCCGGTGACGATGCCCGGAAGCGCCGAGCGGTAGAGCACCTGCATGATCACCTTCCACTGCGGCACGCCGAGGCTCAGCGCCGCCTCGCGCATCTGCACGGGCACGAGCCGGAGCATCTCGTCGGTGGTACGCACCACCACCGGCAGCACGATGAACGCCAGCGAGATGGCACCGGCAAGCGCGGAAAATCGTCCGCCGGTCTGCATCACGAAAGCAGCATAGACGAACAGGCCCAGCACGATCGACGGCGCCGACAGCAGGATGTCGTTGACGAAGCGCACCGTGGTACCCAGGCGCGTGCGATTGCCGTATTCGGCGAGCCAGGTGCCGGCAGCGATGCCCAGGGGCGTCCCCATGCCCAGTCCCATCGCGCACATCAGCAGCGAGCCGACGATTGCATTGCGCAGGCCGCCTTCATCCATCGGCGGCGGCGTGTCCATCGTGAACAACGCAAGGTTGAGGTTGGACAGGCCCTTGGTCAGCAGCGTCCACAGGATCCACCCCAGGAACAGCAGGCCGAACAGGGCCGCCGCGGTAGCCAGCATGATCGCGACTGCATTGGTGATGCGGCGGCGCATGTAGAGGCCATCGCCGCCCGTGGCAACGCGCGTGTTCATCAGTTGCCCTCCTTCTGCGACAGCCGCATCAGCATCAGTCGCGCCAGCGCAAGTACCACGAAGGTGACCATGAACAGCACGAAGCCCAGCAGCAGCAGCGCGGAGCGGTAGGTTTCGGTTGCCTCGCCGAAGTCATTGGCGATCAGCGCGGCGATGGTGGTGGACGGCTCCAGCAGCGAGGTCGTGAACTGGACGTTGTTGCCGATCACGAAGGCCACCGCCATGGTCTCGCCCAGCGCGCGGCCAAGGCCCAGGAACACCCCGCCGATCACCGCCGAGCGCGTGTACGGCAGGACGATGTCCCAGCTGACTTCCCAGCGGGTCGAGCCCAGTGCATAGGCTGATTCCTTCAGCCGCGTCGGCACGGTCAGGAAGACCTCGCGCATCACCGAGGAGATGAAGGGGATGATCATGATCGACAGCACGATGCCCGAGGTCAGCATGCCGGCACCGATCGGCGGGCCGCGGAACAGCGCGCCGATCACCGGGACCGCTCCCAGGTACTGGTCCATCCACGGGATCATGTGCTCGCGCATCATCGGCATCAGCACGAAGAAGCCCCACATGCCGTAGATGATCGAGGGGATGCCGGCCAGCAGTTCGATTGCGGTGCCGACCGGACCGCGCATCCATCGCGGGGCAACCTCGGTCAGGAAGAAGGCGATGCCGAAACTGACCGGCACGGCGATGAGCATGGCAATGACCGCGGTGACGATGGTGCCGTAGATCGGCACCAGCGCCCCGTACTGGTTCATCACCGGATTCCAGTTGGCCGAGGTGAAGAACGACAGGCCCTGATTGGCGAGCACGTCGCGCCCGCCCCACAGCATCGACAATGCAGCGCCGGCCAGGGTGACCAGCACCAGCACGGCGCAGACCGTCAGCGCGAGGCGGAAGGTCCGGTCGGCACGCGCGTCCTTCAGGTCACGGCTGGCGGCGGAGGGCAGGGTGGAACGGACGGCATTCATCGCGGGGCTCTCGCGCTGGCGTGTTGCGCACGAACGGCCGGCACGGCCTTTCCGCCGTACCGGCCGCGGGTCGGTGGCTTACTTCAGCTCGCTGGTCCAGTAAGCGTCGATCTGCTGCACCAGCTCCGGCGGCAGCGGCACGTAGTCCAGTGCGGCGGCCTGGCCTTGCCCCTGGTCGAAGGCCCAGCGGAAGAACTCCAGCACCGCCTTCTGGTTCTGCGGCCGGCGCGGCTCACGGTAGATAAGCATGAAGTTGGTCGCGGCGATCGGCCAGGCTTCGGCGCCCGTGGCATTGGTGATGACCAGGTCGAAGTGTTCGGCAGCGGCCCAGTCGGCACTGGCCGCGGCGGCCGAGAACGATTCGGCGTTCGGCTCGATCCAGTTGCCGGCGGCGTTCTGCATGGACGCATACGGCATCTTGTTCTGCAGCGCATACGACAGCTCCACGTAGCCGATCGCGCCACGAATCTGCTGCACGTAGGACGCCACGCCTTCGTTGCCCTTGCCGCCGACACCGCTGGCCCAGTTCACGTTGGTGCCTTCACCGACCTTCTCCTTCCATTCCGGACTGACCTTGGACAGGTAGTTGGTGAAGTTGTAGGTGGTGCCGGAGCCGTCGGAACGGCGGACCACGGTGATCTTGTCGGTCGGCAGGGTCACGCCCGGGTTGACCGCGGCGATGGCCGGGTCGTTCCAGGTGGCGACCTTGCCGAGGAAGATGTCCGCCAGCAGCGGGCCTGTCAGGCGCAGCTTGCCGGGCTCGACGCCGGCCAGGTTGAACACCGGCACCACGCCGCCGATGGCCGAGGGGAACTGGATCAGGCCCGCTTCGGCCAGTTCCGCGGGGGGCAGCGGCTTGTCGGTGGAACCGAAGTCCACGGTGCCGGCCTTGATCTGGGCGATGCCGCCGCCGGAACCGATCGACTGGTAGTTGACGCGCTTGCCGGTGGCATTGTTGTAGTCGGCCGACCAGCGCGAGACCAGCGGGTAGATGAAGCTGGCACCGGCACCGGTGATTTCAGTGGCCACCGCGTCGCTGCTGCCGGCGGTACCGGTATCGCCGCCTTGGGCGCCCCCCGGCGCAGTGTTGTCGGAAGCGCCACAGGCGGCCAGGGCGAGGCTGGCGGCAAGGGCAAGGACGGTGGTGCGCACCGGGTTGGCAGTCATCGGGAAAGCTCCGCAAAAGGGATTCGAATCGACGTGACACGACGGACTATGAAACGCGCGCAATGTGACAGAATCATGACATCCGTCATCGGGGTGTAGGCAATTGCCGGTGCCATGGGCACGCCGGCACGGTACTGCACAGTATGCGGGCAGTCACCGTCGTCGTGTTGGGCGCGCACGAAAAAAACGCGTGTCCCCGGCTTGGGGACACGCGCACAAGTGCCAAGTCGACTGCTCGAATTGGAAGTGGGGGAGAGAAAACATCGCGCTGGGGGACGCCGCCATCGGCTCGCGCGGTTCCGTTGGCATTTCACTCCGGACGAGGTCCGGATGAGCGCCCATCATGAAAGCGCAGGCGCATGACAGCGCGAGGTGCTGCGTGTGACAATTCCCTGACACTGTCATGCAGCGGATCCGGCAGCAGGGGGCTGCCAGCGACACGATTGCCACGGGCAGTTCCTCGCCTCATCCCCGACCGCGATTGGAGAGCTGTCCCATGCGTAGCCTGAAACTGGGTGCCGGCCTGTTGTCGGCCGTGGCCCTGGTGCCCGCCGTCCATGCGCAGGATGCGCAACGTGCGGAAATCGATGCCCTGCGTGCCGAGGTCGCGACCCTGCAGGCGCGCCTGGACGCTCTGGAGCGCCAGGTCGCCAGCCAGGCGGCCGTGCCGCGATCGGCGTCCGCGCCTGAACCAGCGGCTGCGTCCAGCAGCACCCCGGCCGCGCCGACGGTCAAGACCCAAGGTGGCCTGCAAGTGACCTCGGCCGATGAGCGCTACAGCATGCGCATCGCTGGCCGCCTGCACTACGACGCCTACGTGTTCGATGGCGATGCCGGCGTGCCGTCCACCACCGAACTGCGCCGCGCACGCATCTCCCTGCAGGGCAAGCTGCTGGAGTGGGAGTACAAGCTGGAGCAGGACTTCGCCTCCGGCAACAGCCTCGATGGGCTGCGCGATGCGTGGATCGCGCGCGATGTGGCCGGCGGCCGGTTGACCATCGGTCACTTCAAGCCGTACCGCGGCATGGAAGAACTGACCAGCAGCAACGATGCGGCGATGATGGAGCGCAGCTTCGTCTCGGCCAATGGCTTGTTCTCCGGCCGACAGTACCAGCAAGGCGTGGGCTGGCAGTGGTCCGGTGGCGACATGCCGACCACGGCGGGCATCAGCGTGTTCAATCTGCGCAGCGCCGGCGGGCCACGCAACGAAGGCATGGGTGTGGCCGGGCGTGTCACCTGGGCACCCGTGCATGACGAGGACCGGACCCTGCATGTGGGCGCCTGGGGCAGCCGCGAGGATGCTGGTGACAGTTCCCCGGATCTGCGCGCGGAATCCAGCCATGGCAGCCGCCGTGGTCCGCGACGGCTGTTGGCGGTGACACCCGGTGCCAGCGGTGGCCAGGTCGACGCGGTCGGTCTGGAGTTGGCCGGGTCGTTCGGCCCGGTCAGCGTGCAGTCGGAAGTGTCGCGTGCGCGCTTTGATCAGGCGCTGGGCCCGGCGCAGGTGCTGCAGGCATGGTATGTGCAGGGTGCCTGGCTACCGGGTGGCGGCCACCGTCCCTACAAGACAGGATCCGGCGTGTTTGCGGCGCCCGCAGTGCCGGAAGGTGGGCTGTGGGAACTGACCGCACGCTACGAGCGTGCCGACAACCGCGACCTGCCGGGTATCGCCACCCGCAGCGCGGTGGTCGGGGTGAACTGGTACCTCAACCGCTGGCTGCGCTTCATGTTCGACTACACCCGCGGCGAAGATGCACTGGAAGGCGGCAAGGTCGAGCGACTCGGCGCGCGCTCGCAGATCGTGTTCTGAATCGGGCGTCGCGCTTCCGAACTCTCCGGAGCGGTTGCAGGAACGCGAAGGGCCGGCATTGCGCCGGCCCTTGTCGTCTGAATCAGCGCCGCACGCAAGGTGCTGGCGGCAGGTTTCGCTGTGCTCAGAAATCGACCGAAACGCTGACCGAGTAGGAGCGGCCGGGGCGATAGCGGTACACGTCCACCTGCCGGCTGCCGGCCTCCTGGAACTCGCGGTACTCGGTGTCCAGCAGGTTGCGGGCGCTGAAGCCGACTTTCAGGTCGGTCTCGCCGACGGTCAGCGTCTTGCGCAGCACCAGGTCCAGTTGCGTGCCGGGACGCTCCATGTAGTCCGGCTGGCCCGGGCGGCCCCGTGCGGTGATGCGGTCGCTCGCATGGTTGGCGATCAGCATCGCCTGGCTGCCGGATTCGCTTTCCAGGCCGAACTGCAGGTTGGCGACGTGCTCGGACTGGCCCTGCATCTGCGCGCCGTCACGCACGAACAGCGTCGCCGGAATGGGAGCCGGGTAGCCGTACGGATGCACGGTGTCGCCGTCCTCGGCATGGATGCTGGACTTCGACCAGGTGTAGTTGGTGCCCAGGAACAGGCGGTTGCCGCCACCGATCCATGCCAGGTCGAACGGCTCGGTGAGGTACTTCTTCAGTTCCAGTTCCAGGCCGTAGAGCGTGGCTTCCGGGGCGTTGATGAAGCTCTGGAAGATGGTGCCGCCGGCTTCGTTGATGTTGGACTCGATCGGCTTGTCGATGCTCTTGTGGAACAGCGCGGCGACGAAATGTTCGCCCGGCTGGAAGAACCACTCGTAGCGCGCATCCAGATTCAGCAGCGAGCCATCGACCAGGTACGGGTTGCCGTAGAACAGGCGGTCGCTGTCCGGGTCGGTGTACTGCTGCGGCGCCATCTCGCGGAACTGCGGGCGGGCAAGGGTCTTGGATGCGCCGAAGCGCAACTGCTGGTTTTCGGCGAAGTTCCACGTCACGGTCGCCGCCGGCAGCCAGTTGGTGTTGCGCAACGGCTCCGGATTGGCCTGGCGCACGCCGGTGAAGATGTCGAACGGATGCACCGCCTGGGTGGCCTTTTCACCGCGCACGCCGACCGTGGCGCGCAGGGTCGGGCTGATCTCGACCTCGGCCTGCAGGTACGCCGCGGCGACCTTCAGCGTGGCGTCGTACGCGGCGGCACCGAAGCCGCCGGTGGTTTCGCGCAGGCGCAGCAGGTCGTGGCTCAGGTTGTAGTCGGAGAACAGATAGTCCGGACGCTGGTAGCGGTTGTAGAAGGGCAGCGCGCCGTCCAGCGCGAGGAAGCGGAATTCGCGCGACCAGGCACTGCGGTCATTGTCGGAATACGCCACGCCGGTGCTCAGGATGACGTCGCGATCCTCGATCGGCAGGCGCCAAGTCACGTCCACGCCACCGCTGGCAACGACGTCGTCGACGTTGCTGAAACGGGTGGAGTTCTGCTGGCGTGAACCATCGTGGCTCCAGTAACCCGGCACCGCCTGCTCGTAGCGGATGGTGTTCTCGTACGGCACGTTGCGGCGGGCCTTGGAGTAGGCCAGGCGCCAGTCGATCTTCAGGTCGTCGTATTCACCGAAGCCGTGCGAGCCGCTGAGCTGGTGGCTGAACAGGTCGCGTTCGAACCATTCGGTGTAATCGTCACGCACCGGGCTGGTGGAGAACAGGATGTCGGTGCCTGCGCGGCTGCGGGCTTCCTTCTGGGTGTTGTGCACGTACAGCGAAGTCAGGCCGAGGCGGTGCGAGCCTGCCTGCCAGCCGGTGCCCAGCAACACGTTCACGCGCGCTTCGTTCTGGGTCGAGTGGAAGTCGAAGTCGCGGTCAAGTTCCAGCACGTCGCCGTTGCTGAAGAAGCCTTCCTGCTGCTTGCCGAAGCGGCTGCGCCACTGGTTGTCGAAGCCGGCCACAGCGATGAAGCCCAGCTTGCTGTCCTCGCCCATGTCCATGGTGTAGCCGGCACTGAAGCCGAAGTTCACGTCCGGGTCGATGCTGTCCTTCTCCTGCAGCAGGCGCAGGTTGGCGTTCTCGAAACTGCGGCCGATCCGGCGGATGTCGTCGCGGCTGAAGTTGGCACCGAGGTCGACGCGCTTGCCGGTGGCCAGCGCGGCCTGCAGTTCGGCCGGCATCTTGCGGGTGCCGTCGTCATAGCCCCAGAAATCCGTGTCGGAGCCGAAATAGGTCAGGCCCTTCTCGCCGGTGGTGACGCTGTTGGCGCCGGCGCCGACGGAGAGGGTGAAGAAATTGCGGTTGGGGATGGTCAGCGCCTGCATGTCGATCACGCCACCACCGAACTCGCCCGGATAGCGGGCGGAATAGGTTTTCTGCACGGTCACGCCCTGCAGCACCTCGGCGGGGAACAGGTCCAGCGGCACGACGCGCTGCATCGGCTCGGGGCTGGGCAGCGGCGAGCCGTTGAACATGGCCTGCGAATAGCGTTCGTTGAGGCCACGCACGAACACGAACTTGTCCTTGGCCACCGTCAGCCCGCTGACCCGGCCCAGTGCCGCGGCGGCGGTGTCGTCCCCGGTCCGCTCGAAATCCTCGCGGGTCACGAACGAGGCGACCTCGGAGGTCTGCAGCATCGGTTCAGGGATGAACTTGCCGCGGACCTGGATGGAGTCCAGTTGCGCGGGTTCGCTGGATTGCTGCGCGGGTGCATCCTGCTGCCCGGTTTCCTGCGCGTGCAGCGCGGAAGTCGCAAACATTGCGGTAATCGCGAGGAAAAGACCGGTGCGGTTCAGAGTCGGCATTGTCGGGGCCTGCTTGCTCAAGGTGTCGTGGGGCATTTCAGGGAGGAGGGCGGCTTGCGCCGCCCTCCGGTGGAACCGGTCCTGATCAGCAAGTGGCGTCCGCAGTCAGGCCGCAGGTCCAGCCGCGCCACCAGTTGTCGTTGGCGTCACGCACGCCGCCGACGTAATCCACGACCTGGAAGTACGGGCTCGCCGTCAGCAGTGCCGAATAGGCGGTGACGGCATTCTCGTTGGCACCGTTGATGAAGCCGCCGGTCAGCGAACTGGTGCCGGTGGCGGTGTTGTTGGTGCCGGCATTGAAGGCGGCGCTGGCGCGCTCGCCATCGGCACCGTCACGCCACGGCTTCGGGCAGGAGAAGTGCACGGAATGGAAGGTGCCGGTGGTGGCATCGTCCTGGATATGCAGGCAGATCGCGCCGTCGCCTTCGCCGCCGGTCGGGCGGGTCACGACGGAGTTGAAGAAGCTTGCCTGGGTGCCTTGGTTCAGCATGATCGCGGCACCGCCGCCGGCGCGGCCGACGAAGGTGAAGTTGGCGACCTTGGGCCGGGAATACGGCTCGCGGCGGATCGCGCTCCACTCGTTCATGCGGTCGCCGCCGCCGTCACGCTGCATCACGATGCCGAACTGCAGGGCGCCGTTCCAGCCGGTGTCCGTGTCGAGGCTGTCGTCGTCGTTGCCGGTCAGCACCAGGTAACGGCCGTTGACCGTGCCACCGAACCACTCGATGCCGTCGTCCGAGCTGTTGTGCACTTGCACGTACTCGAAGGTGGTGCCGTCGCCGACGCCGGCCAGGGTGATGCCGTTGAGTTCGTTGTTCGGGGCGATCTCGAAGCCCGAGTGCTGGACGCGCACGTACTTCATCACGCCGCTGTTGTCGCGCGGGGCGTTGCCGCCGTAGAACGCGTTGGTGCCTTCCACCTGCGCCTGGCATTCCGGGGTGCCGGAAACGGTTTCGCCCGGGCAGGCGCTGATCGGCGCGCGACCGAGGATGACCACGCCGCCCCACTGGCCGATCGAATCGACGTTGGTCTGGCCTTCCATGCTCTGGCGCGAGGTGAAGACGATGGGCTGGGTGGCGCTGCCTTCGGCGTAGATTTCCGAACCGCGATTGACCACCAGGAAGTCGGCGCCGGCCGAACCGTAGAGCTTCACGCCCGGTTCGATGGTCAGCACGCCCTCGCGTGCACCGGCGGTCGGCGCGCTGGCGTTGCCGCCCTGGTCCTCGCCGACCTGGACCCGACCGCTGATGGCGTAGGCGGTGCCGGCGACGTTCGGCACCACCAGGCTGCCGATGATGGTTTCCGGCAGGCGGCAGGCGCGCAGCGAGCCATTGGCAATCGTGCCGATGTTGGTGAAGCCGGTCGGGCAGTCGGCAGCCGGGCCGGCGGTCGGCGGCGGGGCACTCGGCGGCGGCGGCGGCGGGAACGCGCCCTCGCCGGGGCTTGCGACTCGGTCGGCGCCATTGCCGCACGCGCTCAGGGCCAGGACGGCGCCGAACGTCAACAACAGGCTCTTGGTGGAAGTGGACGTTGCCATGGGAATTGTTGCTCCAAGGGGAAGAGGCGTGGGCCGTAACCGGCAGACCACGAGCAGCAACGAATCCGAGCAACTGCGTGGTGCCGACGACGCCGCCACGGTAGGTCTCCGACATGACAGTCCTGTTTCAGGATGTGGCGATCTTTCACGGATGCCCCGCGAACCCCGATTGACACTGTGGTGGTCCGGTGGTGGCATGGGGCCCCCGGACCTTTGGACGCCGAGCCGATGCCTGCCTCAACCGCCCCCCGAGTCGATCCCGCGCTGGCGCAGTGGATGCTGGACCGTGTGCGTGCCGGTGACACGCCACAGGCCATGCTCGAGGCAATGCTGGCCCAGGGCTGGCAGCAGCAGTCCGCGCTGGAGGCCATCGAACACACCCTGCAGGCCCATGTCGACGCGGTCGGTGCCGCCAATGCCCTGCCGGCGCGCGTCGCCGTTCCGCAGCCGGTCGCCGCAAACGACACCTGGGAACTGGACCTGGACGGGCATCGCGTGCACGTGCTGGCGAGCATGCTGCTGCCGCGGGTGGTGGTGCTGGGTGGCTTCCTTTCCGCCGACGAGTGCCGACAGATGATCCAGCTTGCCCGTCATCGCCTGGCCCCTTCGACCACGCTCAACCTGGAAACCGGCGAGGACCAGCAGGTCGGTGACCGCAGCAGCGAGGGCGTGTTCTTCCAGCGTGGGGAGCATCCGCTGTGCGCGCGGATCGAGGCGCGCATCGCGCGCCTGCTGGACTGGCCCGTGGAAAACGGCGAAGGCCTGCAGGTGCTGCGCTACGGTCCGGGTGCCGAATACCGCCCGCATTACGATTATTTCGATCCCCGGCGCCCGGGCACTGCCGCCACGTTGCAGCGCGGCGGGCAGCGCGTCGCCTCGTTGGTGATATATCTCAATACCCCGCATCGGGGCGGTGCCACGACCTTCCCGGACGTGCATCTGGAGGTCGGCGCAGTGGCCGGCAACGCGGTGTTCTTCAGTTATGACCGCGCCCATCCGCTGACGCGGTCCCTGCACGGCGGTGCCCCGGTGACCGAGGGCGAGAAGTGGGTCGCGACCAAGTGGTTGCGGCAGGCGCGGCACGATTGAAGCCGCGCTCGAGGGGCGTGCGGCGACGTGATCGCGATGGCCTCGTGATCTTGAGTTCGGCGGCCTCGCGTGCTGCGACGCGACAAAACGGCATGAATTCTGGCGACGTTTGGCGGATAGAGGGTCAGAGATTGACCGCTTGTCTGTAAAAACATGCCGTCTATCAATTTTCTGCCCATTTGAAATATTGCTGCAACCTTCGGTGTGCTTGGGGCAAGCAGGATGAATCCCGTCAAAACAGAATCCAGACGGGAGAGCACCATGACCACCATCCACAAGGCCCTGACCGCCGCACTGACCGCCTGCATCGCGCTGGGCGCAGCACACACCGCCTCCGCCGGCGAACGCCTGCATACCTGGTCGGTGGGGCTGGATGGCGAGGGCCGCGTCTCCAGTTGGCAGCTGTTCAATGGCCAGGACGGTGCCTACGCCGATGGCATTGCCGCACAGCTCGGTACCTGGCGTTTCGAGCCTTCGCAGGCCGGCAGCAAGGACATGCAGACCTTCGTTCGCGTGGTCAGCGCTCCGGGGGGCGACGGGCGGCCGCAGGTGCTGCAGGTCAGCACCGGCCCGGCCCCGAGCCGCCTGAGCCTACCCGACTACCCGGAGGCGGCGCAGCGTCGTGGCGACGAGGGGGTCGTCGTGCTGCGCCTGCAGTTGGCGGCCGACGGCAGCGTGCAGAACAGCGACGTGCATGATGTCCAGGGACAGGTCAGCCGCCGCATGGCCGCATCCGCCATGGTGGCGGCGAAGGGCTGGCGGTTCAGTCCGGAACGCGTGGACGGACAGGCCGTTGCCGGCGAGGTCCTGTTCCCGGTCTGCTTCTACGTCAGCGCCGATCCCGGTGCCGTGTGCAGCTGGCAAGGCCCGCAGGCGGCGGAAATGAGCGGCCTGTCCATCGTTTCGCTGGCGCCGGTCACGCGCTCGCTGGCCAGCCGCGACTGAAAACACCGGGGGGTGGATGCCAGGGCGGCGCCGATGGGCGCCGCCTTGTGCATTGACGGAATCGCGAAGGCGCATACGCCGCTTGCGTCGGCATGCGGTTGCCGGCCTCAGCCTTCCTCGTCAACGGTTTTGTCCGGCCAGCGGCACAGATCGCGAATCGGGCAGGTCGGACACGCGGGGTTGCGCGCCCGGCAGGTGTAGCGCCCGTGCAGGATCAGCCAGTGGTGCGCGTCCTGCAGGAACTCGGCCGGCACGGCCTTCATCAACGCATCTTCGACCGCTCGCACGGTCTTGCCGGCTGCAAGCCCGGTGCGGTTGGCAACGCGGAAGATGTGGGTATCGACGGCCATGGTCGGCTGCCCGAAGGCCGTGTTGAGCACCACGTTCGCCGTCTTGCGACCGACCCCGGGCAGCGCTTCCAGCTCGGCCCGGGTCTGCGGCACGTCTCCGTCGTGCTCGCGCAGCAGTTGCTCGGCCATCGCCACCACGTTGGCGGCCTTGGTGTTGTACAGGCCGATGGTGGCGATGTAGGGCTTCACTCCCTCGACCCCGAGCGCCGCGATCGCCCGCGGGGTGTTCGCCACCGGAAACAGCCGTCGCGTGGCCTTGTTGACGCCGACATCGGTGGCCTGGGCCGACAGCGCCACCGCCACCAGCAACTCGTACGGCGAGGTGTATTCCAGCTCGGTCACCGGGTGCGGATCGAGTTCCCGCAGGCGCTCGAACATCTCCTGCACCTGGGTCCGGGTCATGCGCGGGGTGCGCCTGGTGCGGCCGGAGGCTGTCTTGCGTGTCGCGCCCGCGGCCGTCGTCCGGGTGCCCTGCACGGACGTCCGGGGCTTGCCGGTAGCCATCAGTCCTGCCTCGTGTCCGGGGTTCGCGCGTTGGCGCGGGCCTTGGCACGCGCCAGTGCCAACGCGGCGGCACCGGGCAGGGCAGCCGAGGGCGGAGCGGCCCGGTGTTCGGCACGTTCGCGCTCGCGCCGTGCCAATCGCTGGTTGCGGGCGTGATGGCGCTGGCGCGCGGCGAAGGCGCGCAGGCGTTCTTCCCGTGCCGATTGCAGGCGCTGCAGGTCGAGTGCCGGCAGTCCGGTCGCAGCCGGACAGTGTGCCTGTCCGCACCAACCTGTCAGCCCGGCGTGCAGTGCCGCATCCAGATCGTCTTCCTGCAATGCCTTCATGGCCAGCAGCAGATCGGCCGGAAGCGCCTTGCACACGGGGCAGGGGGGCATCGCCAAGGTTCAACGGCCCTCGAAGTGGGGTTTGCGCTTTTCCAGGAACGCGCCGGTGCCTTCGCGCATGTCGTTGGTGGAGAACATCAGGCCGAATTGCGCCGACTCGTACTCCAGACCTTCCTCGATGCCGCATTCGCCGCCGATGTTCACGCAATCGAGCATGCCGCGCAGCGCCAGCGGCGCGGCCTTGGCGAGACGACCGGCCAACTGCAGGGTTTCGGTTTCCAGTTCCGCGGCCGGTACCACCCGGTTGACGATGCCCAGCTGCAACGCGCGCGCCGCATCAATCGGTGCACCGGTCAGGCACAGCTCCAGGGTGGCGGCACGGCCGGCAAGGCGCAGCAGCCGCTGGCTGCCGCCGAAGCCGGGGATCAGACCGAGGTTGATTTCCGGCTGGCCGACCTTGGCGGTATCCGCCGCGATCCGCAGATGGCAGCACATCGCCAGTTCCAGACCGCCGCCCAAGGCAAAGCCGTTGACCATGGCGATGACCGGCTTGGACAGTTTTTCCACCCGCCGCATCATGCGCTGGCCGCGCAGCGAGAAATCGCGCCCCTGGACCGCGCTCAGCCCGTTCATCTCGCTGATGTCCGCCCCGGCGACGAAGGCACGCTCACCCGCACCGCTCAGGACCACCACGCGCACGGCAGCATCGGTGTCGGCCGCGGCGAAGGCGGCGTCCAGAGCGTCGAGGGTGGCCGAGTTCAGCGCGTTGAGCTTGTCGGGGCGATTGATGAGGATGCGGCGGATGCCGTCGGCATCGGAAATCTGCAACAGGTTGGCGTCGCTCATGACGTCTCCGTAAACGGGGTGGGAACCCACGGCACCGCCTCACGGAACTTCCGGCCCCGGACAGCGGTCGGAACACTGGCGTCAGTGGCGGTTAAGTGGCCTGCGGGCTATCCTACCGCGTCGCAGACGGCCGGTTCCGTGCAGGGGTTGGTGGCCAGATCCACGCCCCGTGCGGCAGCGGTTTTCCCACCCTTGGAGAATGTCACCACATGAAGTTGCGTTTGCTTACCGCCGCCACCGTCGCGGCCCTCACCCTGGGGGCCGGTGCCGCCGTTGCCCAGGACACCTCTTCCGAGCGTGGCCGCCTGAGCTACGCGATCGGCTACGACCTCGGCCGCAACCTCATCGAGAGCGGCGAGGCGATCGACATCAACACGGTGATCCGTGCGCTGCAGGACGGCTACGGTCGCAAGGATCCGACCGTGCCGGTCGAGCAACTGCGTCAGGCGGTCGGTGCCATGGAACAGCGGCAGATGGCCAAGGCACAGGCTGCGTTCAACGAAGCGGCGACCCAGAACAAGACCCGTTCCGACCAGTTCCTCGCGCAGAACCGCAGCGCCGCCGGCGTGCAGGTGCTGCCGAACGGCGTCCAGTACAAGGTGATCGAGGCCGGCAGCGGCCGTCGTCCGACCCAGACCAGCAAGGTCGACCTGGAAGTGACCGGCCCGTTCCCGTGGGGCCAGCGTCCGCAGCAGGCGCCGCAGGCGCAGTCCATGAAGGACATGCAGGTGAACCAGATCGAAATGGTCGCCATGCGCGAGGCGCTGCTGCAGATGCCGACCGGCGCCAAGTGGGAAATCGTGCTGCCCCCGGACCGCGCCTACGGTGCCGATCCGCGCAGCGGCTTCCCGCCGAACGTGGCGGTCGCTTTCGAAGTGAAGCTGATTGCGGTCAAGTAAGCCCGCAGCGGCCGGCGCTTGCCGGCACTGCCCATCGCGACGCCGACTCCCCGTGGGTCGGCGTTGCCGTTTCCGCACCCGTCCAACGGCACCTTCATGACCCTGTTACCGCCACCGCCGCCACCGCCCGTGATCACGCCGTGCATCGGCGTCTGCCAGCTCGACGGCGATGGCCTGTGCGACGGCTGCCTGCGCACCGGCCCAGAGATCGCGGCGTGGGGATCGATGAGCCACGAGCAGCGCGTCGCGTGGATCGAGCAGGTGCAGCCCCTGCGCGAGCGTCAGCGACAATGAACCAGCGGACGTCGCTGCTGCCGCATGGCGTGGCGGCGGCGCTGCATCCGTTGCGCCAGCCGCCATCCGATGCGCCGTGGAATCTGGATGAACTGGACGGTCTGCTGTCGCCCCTGCCTTTGCGCGACGCGGCGGTGCTGGTCGGACTGGTCCCGCGTCTCGGGCAATGGCAGGTGCTGCTGACCCGTCGCAGCGAAGGGCTGCGCCACCACCCCGGCCAGGTCAGTTTCCCCGGCGGTCGCGTCGAGCCGGACGATGCTGGCGCGGCCGCCGCGGCGCTGCGCGAGGCACACGAGGAAATCGGGCTGACGGCCGCCGAGGTGCGTCCGCTGGGCTGGCTGGACCCGTTGGCAACCATCACCGGCTTTCGCGTGCTGCCGCTGGTGGCGGAAATCTCACCGGCATTCGTTCCACGTCCCGATCCGGGTGAAGTGGCCGACGTGTTCGAGGTCGGGCTGGCGAGCCTGCTGGCCCCGGGCAATCTGCAACGGCAGCGGTTGCAGGTGGGCGGCCGCATTCGGCACGTGCTCAGCTACCACGAGGCGACCGCCCGGGGCAGGCGGATCTGGGGCGCGACCGCCTCGATCCTGGACAACCTGCGTCGGCGGATCGAAGTGGGCGGGTACCACGACAACGGTGAGGCAGGAACGGCAGGGAGCAGGTAGCATCCGTGGCTGACCCGGCCAGCGTGCCGGCAGACCCGTTCAGGAGCCGGACGATGCCAGGATGGACGACGTTGGTGCAGCCAGAAACGCTGGCGGTGGCGCAGGCGCGGAAGGATGTCGTGGTGCTGGACTGCCGGCATGTGCTGGCGGACCCGGAAGCCGGTCTGCGCGACTATCGGCAATCGCACCTGCCGGGCGCGCAGTTCGCGCACGTGGATGCGGATCTCAGCCGCCATTCCGGCGATCCCTCCGATGGCCGTCACCCTTGGCCCGACGCCGATGTCTTCCTCGCCCGGCTTGGCGGTTGGGGCATTTCGCCGCGCCATCAGGTCGTTGCCTACGATCAGGGCGAGGGCGCGTTCGCCGCGCGCCTGTGGTTCCTGCTGCGCGCGCTTGGCCATGGGAACGTCGCGGTGCTCGATGGGGGCTGGAAGCGCTGGACGACGTTGGGCCTGCCGGTCGACTCGGCCGTTGCCACGCGCCCGCCGGAACACTATCCGTCACCGGGTTTCGAAGCCGCGCGCCTGCTGGATGCCGACGCGGTGCAGCGGCGACTGGATGCGGGCGGTTGCGTGATCGACGCCCGTGCGGCCGCGCGTTTCCGGGGCGAGGAGGAAACGATCGACCGCGTGGCCGGGCATGTTCCCGGTGCGTTGAATCGCCCGTACACCGAAAACCTGGAGAACGGCGTGTTCAAGCCGCCGGCACGGCTGGCGGACGAATTCCGGCAGTTGCTGGATGGTTGCCCTCCGACCGAGACAGTGGTGATGTGTGGCTCGGGCGTGACCGCCTGCCACCACCTGTTGGCCATGGAGCGTGCCGGCCTGCACGGTGCGGCGTTGTACACGGGTTCCTGGAGTGGCTGGATCGGCGACCGCTCGCGTCCGGTGGCGGCCGGCGCGCACTGACGGCGGCATGCACGGCAGGGTACCGTGACCCAATCGGGGGAACCAGCCGCGCCGAGACGACATCATCTGCCGAAGAAAGCCGTCCGTTTGTCAGACGGTCTTGCCCAGCCGTTGCAGCAGTTGCCGCAGCGCGGCCTGCGTGTCCGGCTGGTACCAGTCACGGATGTTGCCCGCCAGGTCGACGTGTTCCGACGACAGCGCCTGCACCAGATCGGCGCGTGCAGTCGCGCGTGTCGCGAGCATCGGCGCACGCGGTAGCGCCAGCAACGCCTGCAGCCAGTCGTGCGACCGGGTCCACAGCGCCTGCGGGGCGACGCGCTCATCGACCAAGCCGATGTCCAGCGCATGCACACCGTCCACCATGTGCCCGTGCAGCAGCAGCCGTTCGGCACGGTAGGCGCCGACGGTGCGGCGCAACAGGCGCTGGATGCCCTCGGGCACTGTCAGGCCGACCTGCAGCTCGTTCAGCCCGATCTGCCACGGCCCCGCGGCCATGATCCGGTAATCGCAACACAGTGACAGCACGCAGCCACCGGCCGGGCAATGCCCACCGATGGCGACAACCACCGGTAGCGGACTGCCCGCCAGTGCCCGGGCAGCCTGGAAAAAGCCATGCCAGGCGGCGGTGAGCGCGTCGCGGTCCTCGCCAAGCGACATCAGCCATGGCACGTCGAGCCCGGCCGAAAACACGCCGTCGTTGCCGCCCAGAACCAGACCGTGGATGCCATCATCGACGGCTTGGTCGATCGCGTTCACCAATGCCGCGCACAGGGCATCATCGAGCGCGTTCACCGGCGGCCGGGACAGCCGCAGCTCGCGGATGGGGCCGGCATCGCGGGTCTGAATCAAGGCGTCATCGGGCATGCAGGCATCCTCGGGGAGCGGTCGCAGTGTAGCGATGCGGCGGGCGCTATGATGGACCGATGAAAACCTCGACCCCCCTGCTTTCGCTGCCACTGTGCGCGGCGCTTTCGCTGACCGCCTGCAACGAGGCTCCCGCACCTGCGGCGGCGCCCGAAGCGCGGGCACCGGCTGCCACGCCGGCATCGCCTCCGTCTGCGGACGCCGGTACCACCACCGCCTGTGGCGTGCAGGTGGAAGAGGCGTGGGCGCGGGTGGCCCCGGGCGGCATGCCGATGCATGGCGGCTTCATGCAGGTGGTGAACACCTGTGACCAGCCGGTGGCGATCATGGCCGCGGACAGCCCGTTCTACGGCCACGTGGAACTGCATGAAACGCGGACCGAGGACGGGGTCAGCAAGATGCGCAAGGTCGACGCGTTGACCGTGCCAGCCGACGGGCGCATCGAGCTGGCGCCCGGCGGCTTGCACCTGATGCTGATGGACCCGGTCGATGGCCTGGGGCCCGGCGACACGGTGAAGGTCCGCTTCAGCCTGGACAACGGCGAGCGCGTGGAAACCGTGCTGGAGTTGCGCGACCCCGCCGGCTGAGGTTCAGACCCAGCCGAGCAGGTAGTAGGCGCCGATCACCACGAACACCGAACTGGTGCTGATGGCGGTGATGGCGAGAATGTCCTTGTAGCTCTGGCGGTGGGTCAATCCGGTCACCGCCAGCAGGGTGATGACCGCGCCGTTGTGCGGCAGTGTGTCCATCCCCGCGGAGGCGATCGACGCCACGCGATGCAGCACCTCCATCGGGATGCCCAGCGCATTGGCCTGGGCGATGAAGCTGTCGGCCATCGCCGCCAGTGCAATCGACATCCCGCCCGAGGCCGAGCCGGTGATGCCGGCCAGCACGTTCACCGTCACGGCTTCGTTGACCAGCGGGTCGGGGATGGAATTCAGCGCATTGGCCACCACCAGGAAGCCGGGCAGGGCGGCGATGACCGCGCCGAAGCCGTATTCGCTGGCGGTGTTCATGCCCGCCAGCATGGCCCCGCCGATGGCCGCCTTGCTGCCCTCGGCAAAGCGCGCCTTCACCGGACGCCAGGCCAGCAGGACCACGGACAGGATCCCCACCAGCAACGCGCCTTGCACCGCCCAGATGGCGGCGATGCGTGCGGTCTCCTGTACCACCGGCGAAGCCTCGCCGATCACTGCCGGCGAAAAGCTGTGGCTGCTGCCGTACAGCCTCGGAATCCACAGCGTGAACAGCTTGTTGCTGATGCCCACCAGCAGCAGCGGCAGCAGCGCCACCAGCGGGTGAGCCAACGCTTCACCCTGGAATGCGTGCGGTTCGTTGTGCAGTTCACCGTCGTGGGCATAGCCCTGGCCGGCACGCGCCGCGCTGCGACGACGCCATTCCAGATACAACATGCCCAGCCCGAACACGAACAGCGCGGCAAGCACGCCCAGGCGCGGCGCGGCCCATGAATCCGTGCCGAAGAACGCGGTGGGGATGATGTTCTGGATCTGCGGCGTGCCCGGCAGGGCCGACATGGTGAACGTGAAGCTGCCCAGCGCGATGGCGCCGGGGATCAACCGCTTGGGAATGTCGCCCTGGCGGAACAGTTCGGCGGCGAACGGGTACACGGCAAACACCACGACGAACAGGGACACGCCGCCATAGGTCAGCAGCGCGCACACCAGCACGATCGCCATGATCGCGCGTTCGGCACCGACCAGGCGGATGGTGGCGGCGACGATGCTCCGGGAGAATCCCGACAATTCGATCACCTTGCCGAAGATCGCGCCCAGCAGGAACACCGGGAAATAGAGCTTCAGGAAGCCCACCATCTTGTCCATGAACAGACCCGTGAACATCGGCGCGACCAGCGACGGGTCGGTCAGCAGCACTGCGCCCATGGCCGCCACCGGCGCGAACAGGATCACGCTGTAGCCGCGGTAGGCGACGAACATCAGGAAACACAGTGCGGCAAGCACGATCAGGAACGACATCGCGGGCAACCCCCCCTGCGCGGCGGCGCCACGCTCGTTGCCGGCAGTGTCCCGGTCGCGGCCGCGACCGGGCATTGTCCGAAGGTACGATGCGCGCCCACCCGGCGGCTGCCTAGTCTTTGCAGCACGCCGCCGTCCGCATCGCGCACGGGTGCATCCATACCTGCAGGGGAACCCCAGATGAGCCGTACCACCATGCCCTTCAACCTCCTCAGCCTGGCCGTCGCCATGGGCCTGGCGGCGCCATTGGCGCAGGCCCAGCAGCTGCCGCAGGCGGAGCAGGCCCGGCAGCAAAGCGCCAGTGAACTGGATGCCATCACGGTGACCGCGCGCCGTCGCAGCGAGTCGATCAACGACGTGCCGGTCGCTGTCAGCGCCTTCGGCGAAGAACAACTGAAGGACCTGCAGGCCAACGATGTCAGCGGACTCCAAGGCGCGGTACCGAACCTCAACATCGTCCAGGGGCGCGGTTCGGCCAACAGCGTGAACGTGTTCATCCGTGGCATCGGCCAGCCGGACGCGCTGCAGACGTTCGACCCGGGCGTCGGCATGTACGTGGACGACGTCTATTACTCGCGCATCAATGGCGCGCTGTTCTCGCTGTTCGACATCCAGCAGGTGGAAGTGCTGCGTGGTCCGCAAGGCACGCTGTACGGCAAGAACTCCACCGGCGGCGCCATCAAGCTCACCACCCGCAACCCGCTGGATTACCAGGGCGGGGCGGTGGAGTTGACGGCCGGCAGCCACGGGCGGCGCGAGGGCCGCTTCTATGTCAGCGGGCAGCTCGGCGAGACGGTCGCCGCCAGCCTCGCCGGTGCGAAGATCGACAACGACGGCTACGTGCACGATGGCGGCGGCAGCGGTCGCTTCAACGACGACGACACCGTTGCACTGCGCGGCAAGCTGGCCTTCCAGCCGACGGACACGTTCCGGGCCACGCTCTCCGTCGACACCACCCGGCAGGATGCGGCCCTGACCATGGGCCGGCCGATGGCCGACCTGCGTCAGACCGATCTGGCCCTGGGCGTGGTGGTGCTGAAGCCGGGTGAGAGCGGTGATTGGGACCGGCGTGCCGAGACCTCGTTCGAGGCCGGCAAGGGCCAGTCCCTGCGCCATTCCGGCGCGTCGCTGTCGATGGAGTGGGACATCAGCCCGCAGTGGCTGTTCAAGAGTATCAGTGCCTACCGCAAGCTCGAAACCGACTCGTTCATCGACATCGACGCCTCCGAATACGAGCTGGGCGACGTGCTGGTCGCGCTGGACCAGAACCAGCGCAGCCAGGAGTTCCAGCTGCAGTACGACAATGGCAGCAACCTCCAGGCGACCTTCGGCGCGTACTACATGCGCGAGAACGTGCCGTCCTACCAGGAAGCCTACGCGGACGACCTGTTCGCGCTGGCCGGAGGCCGGCTGTCCTTTCTGCGCACCATCGACGACGACCTGACCACCACCAGCGTTGCCGCGTTCGCCCACATGAACTGGGAGTTCGTGCCGACCTGGACGCTGGCTGCCGGCGTGCGCTGGACCCGCGACCGCAAGCAGTACGACCGCACGACCAGCACGTTCTGGGGTGCGCCGTTCCAGGCATTGAACGAAACCGTTGCCTTCAACGCCGACGCCGAATGGACCGCGGTGACCCCGTCGCTGAGTCTGCAGAAAGCCTTCAGCGAGCAGGTGATGGGTTACCTGTCCGCCAACCGCGGCTTCAAGTCCGGCGGCTTCAACGGCCGGGCCAACACCGTGTACGACACCGAGCACGCGCAGTTCGATCCCGAATACGTGTGGACCTGGGAAGCCGGGCTGAAGGCGCGTTCCGCCGACGGTCGCCTGCAAGGCCGTGCGGCGGCGTTCGTCAGCGATTACAAGGACTTCCAGGCCCGCGTGTCGCAGGATGTGGGGACCTTCCCGGTGCTCAACGCCGCGGCACTGGACATCAAGGGCGTGGAGTTCGAAGGCGTGGCCCAACTCGGCGAGACCACCACCCTCAGCGGTCAGCTCGGCTGGATGGACGCCAGTTACGAGCGCTTCGATGACTTCCGCCTGGACCCGAGCTACCCGGGGTTCGACCCGAACGTGAACCACGACCACGTGCCGTTCTCGCCGGACTGGACCGCGCGCATCGCCCTGCAGCACGGGATTCCGCTGTCGAACGGCGGCATGCTCGGCTTCGGCGGCGACGTCGCCTATCGCGGCAAGACATGGTTGTCGGTCGACAACCGCGATGCCCTGAGCCAGGACGCGTACGCGGTGGTGGGACTGTTCGGTGTGTGGGATTCGCCCGGCTACGACTGGCAGGTGCGCGCCGGCGTGCGCAACCTCACCGACAAGCTGTACATGACCGAAGGCCAGGAGTTCGCCAGCGTCGGCAACATCCAGACCGCCTACTACGGTCTGCCGCGCAACTGGTACGTGTCCGTGCGCTACAACTTCTGAGCAGCGTTCCGGGGGGATCACTGCCAGCGCCGCCGGGATCCGTTCCCGGCGGCTTTTTTCGTCTCCGCGTGAGCGCCAGCCCCGGTCCCTGATCCATGCAGTGCCCGGTCCGTGGCGCGGGACACGCGCGGCCCCAGCGAACGACTATCCTGCAGCAGTCGCGTTACCCGAAGCACCGATGCCCGAAACCTCGACCGTTGCCCTTGCTGCCTTGACCTGGCTTGGCCTGCTGTTCGCGGTGGCCGTCTATGCCGAGCGCCGGCCGGGGGTGCTTTCCCGGCATTGGCATCACGTCTATGCGCTGTCGCTGGCGGTGCATTGCACGTCGTGGACGTTCTACGGCACGGTCACCCAGGCCGCGCGCTACGGCTGGCCGCTGCCGCCGACGTTCATCGGTGCCATCGCCTTCTACGCGTTCGCGGTGCAGTTCATGCTTCGGCTGGTGCGTCTTGCGCGCGAGAGCAACGCGACGTCGCTGGCGGATCTGATCGCGACTCGTCTGGGCAAGGACGCGTGGCTCGCGGCCACCATCACCTTGGTCGCAGTGCTGGGCTTGATCCCGTACATCGCCCTGCAGCTGCAGGCGGTGACCCAGAGCTTTGCCACGCTGGTGGGAGGCGCGCAGTCCGGGCTGCCGTGGTGGCGCGATGGCGCGTTGCTGGTGGCGCTGGCCATGGCCGCCTTCACCATGGCGTTCGGCACCCGTCGGGCCAGCGCGGCCGAACACAACCGCGGGCTGGTCCTGGCGATGGCCTTCGAATCGCTGTTCAAGCTGGTGGCGATGCTGTTGCTCGGTGGCTTCGTCTGGTGGGGCTTGCGCGGCGTGCAGGTCGATGCCACGGCGCTGGCACAGGTGCCCGCCGCGGGGGGTGGTTTCCTGCCGCTGGTGGTACTGGGGGCACTGGCGATGTTCATCCTGCCGCACCAGTTCCATGTCGGCGTCGTCGAATGCCGCGACGAGCGCCACCTGAAGACCGCCCGTTGGCAGTTCCCCTTGTACCTGCTGCTGATCGCGTTGCCGACCCTGCCACTGGCGCATGCCGGCGCCACCATGCTGGGAACGCGCGTATCCACCGACATGTACGCGCTGGCACTGCCACTCTCGCAAGGACAGGCATCGCTGGCGTTGCTGGTGTTCCTCGGCGGCCTCAGTGCCGCCACCGGCATGGTCATCGTCAGCACCTTGTCGTTGAGCCTGATGATCGGCAACCACTGGTTTGCGCCCGGTCTGCTGCGCGGCGGGCTGTGGTCGCGGGGCTCGGGTGACGACCACCGCGGTGGCTTGCTGCGACTGCGTCGGCTGTGCATCGTCGCCATCATGCTGGCTGGCTGGGGATACGCGCGCGAGCTCAGCGGCAACGAGGCGCTGGCCGACGTCGGCGCGGTGTCGTTTTCGGCGCTGGCCACGCTGCTGCCGGCACTGGTGTTCGCCGTGTGGTGGCCGCAGACGCCCGCGCGCGCGGTCAGCTTCGGCGTGGTCGCCGGCTTCGGCGTCTGGGCCTGGGTGATGCTGCCGCCGATGCTGGTCGGTGGCAGTGACTGGTTGCAGCTTGGGCCGTTTGGCCTGCATTGGCTTTCGCCTGACGACTTCCTCGGCCTGGGGCAGTGGAGCCGGCTGATGCGCGCCGTGGCACTGAGCCTGGGTGCCGGCACGCTGGTCACCGTGCTGCTGGCGGCACGCATGCGTGCTCCGGCGCGTGTTGCAACCGGCCTGGTCGATGCGGCCACGTTGCGCAATGCAGGTCGCCGTTTCCTTCCGCCGGAAAAGGTCGAGGCGCTGCTGCACGATGCCCCTCGACAGGGGCCGGTCCCGGCGATCACTGCCACGCGGATGGAGCGCGAGCTGGCCGCGGTGCTGGGCAGCGCTTCGACCCGGTTGCTGCTGGACGCGGCCCGCCGCGAAGCCGGTGCCGATCTGGATACCGTCGCGGCCATCGTCGGCGAGGCCGCCCAGGACCTGCGTTTCAACCAGCAAGTGCTGGAAGCAGCGCTGCAGAACATGAGCCAGGGCATCAGCGTGGTGGACGCGAAGCTGCGGCTGGTGGCCTGGAACCAGCGCTATGCACGGTTGTTCGACTATCCCGGAAGTCTGTTGCGTGTCGGCACGCCGGTCGCCGACCTGATCGCGCACAACATCCATGTGGGCCTGATCGGTGCAGTCCCCGGCCAGCAGGAACTGGACAAACGCCTGCGGCACATGCGTGCCGGCACCCCGTATGTCAGCGAACGCTGCTTTCCCGATGGCGCGGTGGTGGAAATCCGGGGCAACCCGGTGCCCGGTGGCGGTTTCGTCGCGACATTCACCGATGTGACCGCCTTCCGCCACACCGAAACCGCGCTGAAGCGGAGCATGGAAACGCTGGAGCAACGCGTGATGGAGCGCACTGCCAGCCTGGATGCCGCGCGGGCCGAAGCGGAACGTGCCAATCAAGCCAAGACCCGCTTCCTGGCGGCGATCGGGCATGATCTGTTGCAACCCTTGCATGCCGCCCAGTTGTTCACTGATGCCTTGGCGCAAACCTTGACCGCGCCGGAACACCGCACCGGGGCGCAGCAGATCCGTGGCGCGCTGGACTCCACCGGCGAGCTGCTCACCGGGTTGCTGGACATGTCGCAGCTGGAAGCCGGCGGCATGGTGCCGCAGCCGCGCGACGTCGCTCTGGCGGAAGTGCTGGAGCCGCTGGCGTCGGAGTTCGGTGCGATCGCCGCTGCACGTGGGCTGCAACTGCACGTGCTGCCGACACGCGTTCGCGTGCATGTGGATGCACAGCTGCTGCGTCGGGTCCTGCAGAACTTCCTCGCCAACGCCGTGCGTTACACGCACAGCGGGCGGGTGTTGCTGGGCGTGCGTCGCCGTGGTGGCCGGGTGCGGATCGAAGTGCATGACACCGGCCCGGGCATCGCGGCAGAAGCGCAGGGACGCATCTTCGAGGAATTCCGTCGCGGTGCCGATGCCCGTGGCCAGGGGCTTGGGCTGGGGTTGTCCATCGCCGAGCGTGTTGCGGCGTTGCTGGAGGCGCCGATCGACCTGCAAAGCCGCGTCGGGTTCGGCACGGTATTCAGCATCAGTGTCCCCATGGCACATGCGCCGGCCACCTCCGCGCCGACGTCCGCTGCTGGCCCGTCGCCGCTCGCCCCCGGGCAGCGGCGGATTCTTGTCGTCGACAACGACGTGCAGGCACTGGACGCGCTGGCCACGTTGCTGCGCGGCTGGG
This sequence comes from Pseudoxanthomonas suwonensis, assembly GCA_030535605.1. Taxonomy (GTDB): domain Bacteria; phylum Pseudomonadota; class Gammaproteobacteria; order Xanthomonadales; family Xanthomonadaceae; genus Pseudoxanthomonas_B; species Pseudoxanthomonas_B suwonensis_B. The sequence continues at coordinate 59,902 of JAUNRQ010000002.1, read as the reverse complement.
GCTGGGACGTGCTTACCGCCACCGGCCGTGACGGCGCCGCTGCCGCCTTGCGCACCGCAGCGGCCGATCTGTGGCTGCTGGATTACCACCTGGACGATGGTGATACCGGCCTGGCGGTGCGTGATCGCCTGCTGGCCGAGCATGCGCCGCAGCCGACTCTCATCGTCAGCGCCGATGCGGGCACCGAGGTGCGCAATGCGGTACTGGATGCCGGCCTGCAGTGGTTGTCGAAACCGATCAAGCCCTTGGCACTGAAGTCGGTGCTGGACCGGCTGCTGGCCGCGCGCCAGGCGCGGCCGCCGAGTGCATAGGTTCGGCCCTCGGCAGCATGGACCGTGCTTGATGCGCGGTCGCGTGCCGACACCGGCCAGCGTCGCCGGAGCCCGTCTCGGAGGAGACCGCGGCTACGAGGCCGGGGTATCGATCTGGCGGGAAGGGTCGCTCAGTTCCAGTTCGCGCAGGATCACGCCGGCCTGTGTGCGGTTGCGGACGCCGAGGCGCTCGAAGATGGCGGTCAGGTGGGCTTTGACCGTGCGTTCCTGGATGTCGAGCCGATCGGCGATCTGCTTGTTCAGCAGTCCCTGTGCCACCAGCATCAGTACCCGGAACTGCTGCGGCGAGAGGCTGGCAAGGCGCGCGGCCAGTTCGCTGTCCGCACTGGCCGAGGGCGCACGTTGCACCGCCGCGCGCAGTGCCGCCGGCAGCCATTGTTCGCAAGCCAGCACGGCGCGAATCGCCTGGCGCAGTTCCTCCAGGCCGGACCGCTTCGGCAGGTAACCGGCGGCACCGTGGTCCAGCGCGCGGCGGACCACCTGCGGGTCGTCATTGGCGGAGACCACGACCACCGCGGTCCCCGGATACTGCGCACGAACCGCCGCCAACCCCGCCAGGCCGTGGTTGCCCGGCATGTGCAGGTCCAGCAGCACCAGGTCGATCTCCGGCTCGGCTTCCAGCGCGCTCAACACGCTGTCCAGCGAATCCGCCTCGCGCACCTCGAGACCGGCCACCGCGTCGGCGGCCGCGCCACGCAGGGCGGCGCGGAACAGCGGGTGGTCGTCGGCGATCAGCAGGGTGGTCATGGAAGGCGGGCGCGACGGGGTGACAGGCAGGGCATGCCTGGGGACTTGCGGTGAAGCGTATCAGCGGTGCCGCCTGCCCGCGCCTGTACCAATGGCCGATGCGGCTGCACGGTGCCCGCATACCGACCAAAGTACGATGCCCGTGGGCCATCGCGCTGCTAGGGTGACGGCATGGACAGAACCTTCGCGCCACTTGCCGCTCTCGCCGCCTCGCTCGCCCTCGCCAGCTGCGCCACCAGTCTTCCGCCACGCGACGGGGTTCCGATGTTCGACACCATCACCGCCAGCGAGCACCGTCAGGGCGATGACCTGCTGACCGCCGGACTCGGCGCCGATGGCCTGCGCTCCATGGCGCCGCCGGGCTTCGCCGACGCGGCCCGGCCGACCAGCGAGGAATTGCGGCGTCGGGCGATCTGGGGGAGCTGGCGCGGGATCGCGGACCTGTCGCCGGCCGGTGGCTTCGGCGAGGTCTACGGCAGTCTGGCTGCGGTACCGGGCCGCGAATACGCCACCCTGGCGACGCTGCCGGGCGCACGCCAGCCGCAACGCGTGCTCGCACAGGTGCCGGACGCCTTTGATCAGGGCAAGCGCTGTCTGGTGGTGACCGTGGCGTCCGGCTCGCGCGGCGTCCATGGCGCGATGGCGCTCGGCGCGGCATGGGGCCTGCCGCGCGGGTGCGCGGTGGTGCACAGCGACAAGGCCGCCGGCAGCGATTACTTCGATCTGGACGCGGGGCTGGGCTTCGCTGCCGATGGCCAAGTGGTGCCAGCGGACCAGGCAAGTGCCTTCGTCCCGTCGAGTCTCGAGGGGCAGGGCGTGGCCTTCAAGCACGCGCACTCGCAGGACAATCCCGAAGCGGACTGGGGCCGGCATGTCCGCCAGGCGGCCGAGTTCGGTCTTCAGGCACTGGAGCGCGCGTTCCCGCAGGCGGGTGGGTTCACGTTCGCCGATACCCGGGTCATCGCGGTCGGCATTTCCAATGGTGGCGGTGCGGTGTTGCGTGCGGCCGAGCTGGAAGGCGACTGGCTGGATGGCGTGGTCGCCGGCGAGCCGAACGTGTTCGTCGACGCTCATGGCGGGCGCTCGCTGTACGAATACGCCAGTGAAGCCGCGCTGCTGATGCCGTGCGCGTTGCCGGCCCTGGGCCTGCCACCGGTGCCGCATGCCGAGGCAACGTGCAACGCACTGGCCGAACGCGGGCAACTGCAGGGTGCTGACCTGGCGACCCGGCAACAATCGGCACTGGAGATGCTGCGCAGCAGTGGCTGGAGCGATGCTGCCCTGCGCGGCGGTGCCAGCAGCGTGCAGTTCGACCTGTGGCGTTCGGTGCTGGCGGCATATGCCTCGTCCTATGCCCGCGCACCGCACGATGCCCACCCCTGCGGCTATCGCTACGTGGCCGGCGATCCGGGCCAGCCGCGGCCTGCCACCGCCGCCGAGCGCGCCGCCTGGTGGAGTGATGCCAGTGGCATTCCGCCGGGCAATGGCGTGCAGTTGGTGGATCCGCCGGAGGGCATGATCGCCGGCCTGACCTGCCTGGCCGGATTGGCGAGCACAAATGGCCCGGTGACCGATGGCATCGCCCGCACCCGCGCTGCGCCACCACGTGAGGGGCTGCCGGTGATCGTGGTGCACGGCACCGACGACGGCCTGATCCCGATGGCGTTCAGCAGCCAGCCCTATGTCGCGGCCGCCCGCGCCGCCGGCCGCGAGCATGTGCGCATGTGGCAGGTACGCAACGCACAGCACTTCGATGCGTTCCTTGCCTTCCCGCCGATGGCCGCGGCCTACGTTCCGCTGTTGCCGTACGTGTACGAGGCGCTGGACCAGCTGGAGGCCCATCTGGATGGCAAGGGGCCTCTGCCGGACGATGCGGTGTTCGCGCCGGTGCCGCGCGCGCAGCGTGCGCTTCAGCGGGCGGACCTGCGCCTGCGCTGAACGCGCGAACCGGCAGCGGGCTTCGCCATTGACCCATGCCCGAGCGATCGGGCGAAAGCCGTCGGTCGTCCTGACAGCGGGGCACATGTCGGACAACACCATCCGGCGAGGGTCTCCGCGTGAGGGCCGCTCCGTTCCTGACCGGGATCGGGATCTCCACGCGCGTGACCGGACTCGTTCGCCGCCGCGACCCGTGGGTGCCCCTGCGCACCCGCAAGCCGTCGCGGGACGCGACAGGATCATTCGACTTCCGGTCTTCGCCCGCTGACCACCATCGCTCTGGCATCGTTCGCCTTTGCCTCCGGGAATGCCCATGAAACAGCGCCACTTCTCCATGTTCCGCGACTTCCATCTGGCCGACTGGTTCACGTTGGCCAATGCGTTCTGTGGTACCGGTGCGATCTTCGCCGCGATGCGTTACCTGCAGGACGGCGATCGCGGCATGTTGCTGCTGGGCATGGCCCTGATTCCGCTCGCCTTTGCCTTCGATGCGCTGGACGGGCGCATCGCCCGCTGGCGCCAGGTCTCGTCCACGCTTGGTCGCGAACTGGACTCGCTGGCCGACGTGATTTCCTTCGGTGTCGCCCCTGCCGCACTGGGCTACGCCTGCGGCATGCAGGGTGGGTGGGACTGGTTGGTGCTGAGCTATTTCGTCGGCTGCGGGGTGTCCCGGCTGGCACGCTACAACGTCACTGCCGAGCAGCTCAGCGGCGACGAGGGCAAGGTCACGCATTTCGAGGGCACGCCGATTCCCACCAGCGTGCTCATCGTCGGCCTGCTGGCGCTGGCCGCGTGGAGCGCCAACATCGGCGAGGCACTGTGGGGAGGACGCCTGCAGCTCGGACCGTGGCAGCTGCATCCGCTGGTGCTGGTGTACGCGCTGTCCGGCTCGCTGATGGTTTCCCGCACGCTCCGCATTCCAAAGCCATAGGCCGGCTTGCAACGTCGCCGCGCGGTCATGGCCGGTTGCTAGAATCGAGGTCAGCCCACGGGAGACGACCATGTTCAATGTGCCGTTCGGACAGCCGGGCCCCGGCCAGCCGCTTGATGTGCAGTCATTCGTCCAGCAGTACTGGAACGCCTGGGGTGACGCGATGCGCCGCGCCGCGGAGGGACCTGGCGCGCCGATGCCCGGCGCCCACGCGTGGAGCGATGCGCTGAACCTGTGGAGCCAACTGGCCCACGGAGGTCGCAGTGAAGCCGACCAGGCGCTGGATCGCTTCAATCGGCAGGCGCGCGAATGGCTGGTGCAGATGCAGCAGGTGGCGACGCAGTTCGCAGGTCAGTCGGCGGGTGCGCGCGAGATCGTCGACGCCTGGCGCAAGGCACTGGGTACCAGCAGCGAGAATCCGTTTCCCGAAATGTTCCGGGCAATGGGGGCCCAGGCCATGCCGGGTCTGGGGCAATGGGTGGATGACGCCTCACCGTACCTGGACAGCATGCGTCGGGAACTGCACGCCAATCTGTCGCTGCCCACGTTCGGCCTTGCCCGCGAACACCAGGAGCGTTTGCAGGCTCTGGCCCGCGCTCAACTGGATCATCAGGAACGCAGCGCGGCGTTCCATGCGCTGCTGGCCAGGTCGGGGCAACGCGCCTTCGAGCGCTTCGAGGACAAGCTGGCGGAGCACGAAGAGCCGGGCCGCCAGATCGGCAGCGCCCGAGCGCTGTTCGACCTGTGGGTGGACGCAGCGGAAGACGCCTATGCCGAGACCGCGCTGACGGCCGAGTTCCGCGAGGTCTACGGCGCACTGGTGAATGCGCAGATGCGCTTGCGGCAGGGGATCCAGCGTGAAGTGGAGCTGTTCTGCGAACAGTTCGGCATTCCCGGCCGCACCGAGGTCGATTCCGCCCACCGCAAGATCGCCGAACTGCAGCGCGAGCTGCGGCGCATGCGTCGCAGCGACGAAGAGCGGCCCCTGCGTCGCCGCGCGACCCCGCAGCCGTCCAACGACGCGACACAGGCGGCCGGGCCGACCCGGGCCCACACCAGCGGGACGCCATCGGAGTCACTGCAAGGCACCGCTGCCAGGAAGAGCCGGAAAAATCAGGCCGCTGCCCTGCCAGTGACCTCCGGGAAGAAAACGGCAAAACAGAAGAAGGCCGCCCGCAAGGCGGCGAAGGCGGCAGGCGAGAACGTTGCAGGGGGCGCCGCAAAGAAACCCGCAAAGAAGGCCGCAAAGA
>JAUNRQ010000002.1:0-54694 GCA_030535605.1 Pseudoxanthomonas suwonensis | reverse complement strand
GGAATCGCGGCCAGCGGCGCACGGAAGGCAGTGGGCGCAATCGCGAAAACCGCCGCGCGAAAGGCGGGGGCCAGGAAGGCCGTGACGAAAGAGTCCGCAGGAAAGCTGGTGAAGAAGGGGGTGGGGAAGAAGGTGGCGTCGAAGAAGGTCGTTGCAAGCAGGACGGCAGCAAGGAAAACGCCCGCCGGCCGAACCGCCATGTCCGCCAGCCCGTCGCGAAGCCTGCTCGCCGGTATTCCCATGCCCACTGCGCCGCGCGCTGACGCCGGCAGGAAAGGAGGTCGCTGACCATGTACGGACCGCTGAACATCACCCCGGCCGGCCTCGCCAACGAGGCGCTGCAATTCCAGAACAAGCTCGCGGCCGCATTCGAGACGCTGCGCAAGGTCGATGACGTCGACTACGGTGCAACGCCTCGCGAGGAGGTATGGCGCGACGGCAAGGTGGTGCTGTACCGCTTTGTCGGTGAAGGCAAGCCCACGGCGCGCGTGCCGATCCTGATGAGCTACGCGCTGGTCAATCGACCGTACATGGTGGATCTGCAGGCGGACCGCTCGCTGGTGAAGGGCCTGCTGGCTCGCGGCGAGGACGTCTACATCATCGACTGGGGCTACCCGGATCGCTCCGACCGTTTCCTCGAGCTGGACGACTACATCAATCGCTTCATCGATGGGGCGGTCGACCATTTGCGGGACCGCTGCGGGCTGGATGCGATCAACCTGCTGGGCATCTGCCAGGGCGGTGCGTTTTCCCTGTGCTACGCGGCGCTGCATCCGCACAAGATCAGGAACCTGATCACCATGGTTACCCCGGTGGATTTCCACACGCCGGACAACATGCTGTCGAACTGGACCCGGGACATGGACGTGGACCTGTTCGTGGACGCGATGGGCAACGTGCCGGCCGACATGATGAACGCCGGCTACCTGATGCTGAAGCCGTTTCGCCTGAACCTGCAGAAGTATGTCGGTCTTGTCGACATTCTCGATGACCGCAGGGCGGTCGAGGACTTCCTGCGCATGGAGAAGTGGATCTTCGACTCACCGGACCTCGCCGGTGAGGCGTTCCGCCAATTCACCAAGCAGTTCTATCAGGACAACGGCCTGGTCAACGGCACCATCGAGATCGGTGGCGAGCCGGTGGACCTCGGTTTCGTCGACATGCCGGTGCTCAACATCTTCGCCGAGCAGGACCATCTGGTCCCGCCGGATGCCTCGCGCGCGTTGCAGCGACTGGTCGGCACCGAGGATTACACCGAACTGAGTTTCCGCGGGGGCCATATCGGCATCTACGTGTCCTCGCGCGCCCAGCGCGACGTTCCCGAGACCATCCACACCTGGCTGCGCCAGCGCGCCAACTGAGACGCGCGACGGACACCGTGGACGCCGAGCGGGGCGATCATCGCAGTCCGCCACGCCGCCCGTGGTGGCGGGTGTTGGCGGTTGCCATCGGGCTGCTGTGGACCCTGCCGAACACGCTCGTCGGCCTGTTGGCCGGACTGGCGGGCCTGCCGTTTGGCGCGCACATGCACCTGAACCGGCGCGACTGGGCAGTGGTATTCCATCGCTGGCCCTGGGGACCGGGCGGGGCCATGACCCTGGGCAACGTGATCGTGCACACGGGCGATTCCATGGACGAGGCGTGCGTGACCTATGCACACCGGGCCGGCCACTGTGTCGATGATCCGATCCGTCTTGGCGACCACGAGCGGGCACACGTGCTGCAGTACATGGTCCTCGGCCCGTTGTTCCTGCCGCTGTACCTGGTGTCCGGCGGGATCAGCGTGCGCAACCGTTTCGAGCGCGCTGCTGATCGCTATGCCGCCACCGGGCGTGGCTGGTGGCCGTGGTCGGGCACGCCGTGACGCGACAACCGCCGGGTTCGCAAAGGCCATCCGACGATAAGCGCCGGCGTCCGGCAGCAGGGGCTGCGTCCTGCGATGAGGCGTTCCACCCTGCAGCGGCACCCGGGAGCTGCGCCATCAGGTGCCCCGCCTGCGCGACGATGGCCAGGCTCGGATTGACCGCCGCGTTGGCTGCGATGAGCGAACCGTCGCCTATCAGCGGGTGGCGGTAGCCGACGACCCGCGCCGCAGCGCGGCGACCGCAGGCCGACTCCACCGCTGGCGGCAGGGAAATCGCGCGCGCTTAGGGGAAACCGATGGAACCACCGCCACCACCGATGGCCGGCGCGGAGGCAGAAGGATCGACCACGTTGCGTTCATGCGCGGCAAGGCGTACCGGTTCGCCCAGCCATCGGCGCGTGCTTCGCTGGAAGAACAGGCTGTTGGGAATGCGCAACACGCTCTGGCCACCCTCGTCGTGCGATTCCCGCAAGGTGACGTAGATCAGGTTCATGTCCACCACCTGGCCACGCAGGCCGGGGCGGTCACTGGCTTCCAGCAGTTCGATGTGGTCGTGGATGCGGAAGGGCCGGGTAATCAGCAGCAACAGCGCACAGAAGATGTTGGTCAGCACGCTCCACGCGGCGAAAAACGCCACCGCCGCGACGGCGGCAAACCCGGTGAACGCGGTCCACAGCACGCTGCCGGAAACGCCGAAGCGCTCCAGGACCAGCAACAGCGCACCGAAGCCGATCAGGAACCCGAGGATGCGCCGGGCGCTGACATTGATTTCCGCCGGCAGCTCGTAGCGGTCGGTCAGCCGCTGGATCACCCGCCGCAACAGCCATCGCAGGAGCAGGGCGGCGATGACGATGGCGATGACCTGCAACGCCAGCAAGACTTCCGGAGCCCAATGCTGCAGCCATGTTGGGGATGAGGCGGAAGCACTTGGGGTCATGGGCATTCGTCGAGGCGGCGGGCGCGGGGCATTGCCCGCATTCTAGCGACACGCGGCTCGCCGTCCTTGGTGACTGTCAGCCGCGATTCAACAGTTCCGGCGTGCGTGCCAGCCGTGGCATCGTCGCGGGAATCGTCAGCATGGTGCTGGCCACGGCCATCAGCAGCAGGGCGGTGAACATGGCGCTGCTGATCAGCCCCTTGTCCAGCAGCACGTTGGCGAAGATGATCATGATCAGCGCCTTGGTCTGCAGCAGCCAGCCGACCAGCGACGCTTCCCCGCGACGCCAGCCCAGCAGGCGTCCTGCCAAATGGACCCCTGCCAGCTTGCCGGCCACCGCCGCAAGCAGCAGCATCCCGGCGACCACGAACACCGCCACCCCGCCGACCGACCATTCGGTGCGCAAGCCGGTGCTGAGGAAGAACACCGGCATCAGCACCAGCAGAAGGTGCTGGCGCAGGCGATCCATCTGCGCCTGATCGAACCAGTCCGCATCCATCACCACCCCGGCCAGGAACGCGCCGACCATGAAATGCAGGCCCGACCAGTCGGCTCCGAGTGCGCACAGCGCCAGCCAGATCGGTGCGATGTACCAGCGATCGTTCTCCGGCACTCGGCGCATCAGCCGCCGCAGCAGCACGCAGGCGAGGGCGAAGGCCAGCAGGAAGACCACTTGTCGGCCCATCCGGTGCCAATCCATCAACACGATCGCCAACACGCCCCAGATGGCGATGTCATCCAGGCTGGCATAGCGCAGGATGCGCTGCCCCAACGGCGTGCGCAGGATCGCCATCTTGTCCATCAGCAGGACGAGGATCGGCAACGCGGTCACCGCACAGGCCATGCCCACGCCGGCCACGAACTGCCAGCGCGCACCGTTTTCCCCGGTCCAGCCTTGCAGCCCCAGCGCCAGCAGCATCCACGCCGCGGCGGCTCCGAACAACAAGGGCGTCACCAGTGCCAGGCCCGCGGTCACCACGGTTTCGCGGCGATGGCGCCAGGCCTGCGACAGGTCCAGTTCCATGCCGGCGATGAACACGAACAGCATCACCGCCCACCACGCGATGCCGTTGAGCGCGGTCACCACCTCGGGATTGAAGACGAAGGCGTAATAGTCCGGGAAGGACCGACCCAGGATGCCCGGGCCCAGCGCGATGCCGGCGATGATCTGCACGACGACCAGTGGCGCCCAGTAGTCCGTCCGCCCCAATCGCCAGATGAGCCAAGGCAATGCCAGGATGATGGTCATGGCGATGAGGAAGGTTTCCACGGTACTCATCGATGCAACCGCTCCCTGGTCTGGTGGATGCAAGCTCGCATCAATGGATTTCGCCGATGCAGCAGCGCAACGAACCGCCGCCGGCCTCGATCGCATCCAGCGGCACGTGTCGCACGTTGAACCCGGCGTCGGTGAACTGCTGCCGATGGGCGGCGTCCAGCGACTGCGCCGCGGCCGAACTCATCCACACGGTGTCATCGGACAGGGCAATGCAGTTGCCCACGAACGCGGCGTGTTCGGCGGCCGAACAGCGGATCACATGGGGTGCATACAGCGCGCCGATCGCTTGCGCCACATTCGGATCGGCGAAGCCGGCTTCGCAAAGCACCGCGGCGCGGCCGGCCAGTACCGAGAGCACCACATTGGTGTGGTATTCACCGGGTGCCAGATCGAAAATCAGGCTCGCCCGCAGCCCGAATGCCTCGTGCATGCGTTGTGCGCCAAGCTCGTCGCAACGCTCCGACAGGCCGATGAAGCCAAGCCCGCGCGCGCGGTCGACGACCAGGGCGCCGGTCAGTTCGGCCGGATGGGGCTGGCCGGACAGGTCGATTTCCTCCCGTCCGAGGACATCGCGGAAGAATCGCCGGATGTCGTCACGTTCGGCTTCCCGCTGGCGCACGGGATGACGCATGCGGCCGATGATGCTGCGGCCGGCTGCGGTCGCGAACACGTTGTTGGGGAAGACCGCATCCGGCGTTTGCGGATCGCCGGCAAAGCAGATCGTGGGCAACACCGTGCTGATGGCCCGGTGCAAGTGTCGATGCTGCTGCAGGGCCATCTGTGCATCGAAGCGTTCCGCGGCCGCCATGTAGGCGTTGTCGCTGGCCGAGGCCGCGGCATGGCGGAAGCCATCGGGACTGACCAGGAATGCCGCCCGCGCCGTGGCCGGTCCGAAGTCCGGCGGGATCCCGCGCGCATGGGACAGGAAGGCAGCCGGGTCACGCGTGAGCATGGCGGAATCCGTGGCGATTGGAGGGCATGGCACCGGGAACGATGGGATGGGGGCCGCCATTGTCCGGCCGCCGAAGCAGGAATGCCAAGCCGGACACGTCAGTGCCCGCGGTTACGCGGAGGCAGAGCAGGAGGCGATGCGCCAGCTTGCTGAGTTTGACATGTCCGAGCAGCAGATCGCGTTGGAGCAGTTGCGCGCCGAGGACATGGCTGACATCGCCGATGGTGATGGGCAAGAGGCGCTGACGGCGTATCAGTGGGCGCAGCGCGCGAGGGAAGCCGGGGTTGACGAGTTCGACACCGTACAATTCACGAATGAATCCGTCGGTGCCTACGGTGCCCGGATGTGGCAACTCATTCAGGAGGCGCGACGTGGCACTGACCGTGGAGCAGCGCAACAAGATCATCGCACTGGCAATCAAGCACGCGAAGGAAGGCAAGAGTATCTTCCCGAAGAAGGGCGAGAAGCCGGATTCCAACTCGGGCACGAACCCGCCCCCGAACCCGCAGCCCGACAAGAAGTAGCCCCGCCCAGCGCCGGGCTATTCGGCGCACCGACGGCCCGCGACCATGTGGACGCGGCGCGGCGTCAGAAGGACGCGCAGCGCGACGGCAAGACCGGGACAGGCCGGACCGACATGTTGTCCGGCGACGGAGAGTTGTTCGCGGGGAGCAGGCCGGAGCAGGGGGACGTTGAAACCGGGACGATCCGGGAGCAAGATGTTGCGACCTATGGAGAAACCCGCCCGCTACAAATTGGCGAAGAACGTCGTGGCGCTGCCGGTGCCTCGCGTGTGGCGTCTGGACGGGGGGGCACCCCCGCCGTATCTGGACAGCTCGACTTGTTCGTCGCAACGCGAGGGCAAGCCCAGCCAGGGCAAGGTAAGCCGCCTGCCGTCAAGATCGACAAGAGCAGACTCGCCCAACGCGTAGGGCTGATCCGCACCGGTCAATTCCGATCCGGCGTTGAGCGCGTGAAGTCGCTTGCCGATGCTGCGCACATCTTGGCGCCCATTCGCAAGTCTGCCCAAGAGCGATTCGCGGTGCTGGCGATGGACAAGGACGGCCGGCCGCTTGCTGTGTTGCAGCACACGATTGGGACCATCGACTCGTCCTTGGTTGAGGCTGGCGTCGTCTTTGGTGCCATTGCCAGCATTCCCGGCGCGGCCCGCATCGTGTGGGCGCACAATCATCCGAGCGGGAACCCTGAGCCATCGGCTGCTGATGCCCACGTTGCCGCGAACATGGATGCCGTGTTTGATCGCAGCGGCATCTCTATCGACGGCGCCATCATCCTGCAGCCGGGAAGCCGCAACTACACCATCTTCGACCGCTACCGGGTAGCGCAGAAGGAAGCGGTGACGCCCGCGCGGAGGCAGCGCAGCGTGCCGCAGGTCGAACGGCAACTGGTCAAGGTGCAGTCCGCAGGAAGTCGGCAGAAACTATCCGGCATTGAGGACGCGCGCCGCGAAGTCACGAAGCAGGCGAGCCAGCATGAGGCCGGGTTGCTGGTACTGAACAACAATCACGAACTGATTGGCGTGATCCCGTTCGACCCCGTGGGCTCCGAGAAGCTGCGCACCGGAAAGGTCGATACATCGCACGCACAAGTGGCGGCGGCGCTGCATGGAGCCAATGCGGCGGCCGTGATCGTGTTCGGCAAGGAGTCGGCGGCGCAAGGTGTGCGGAACATGGCGCGCGCTGCGAATATTGCAGGTGTGCGCGTGCTGGACACGTTCCTGATGCATGGCGCGATACCGCAGTCGGAGGCGATTCGTGGGGGCGGCGACGGCAAGGATGGCCTGCTTGAATCGGCAAGCCCGATGAAGTCGGTGGATGCCAACATCCGTCGAGGCCGTGAGGCACTGGCGCGTGCGCTGACCGACAAGACCACGGTTCACCGCGCCATGCACCGCACAGGCATGGGGTGGGTGGATTTTGTGTGGGGGGATGCCAAGAAGGGGATCGAGCACATCCTTCGGCGACGCCAAGAATCCGACGGCATGACTGAGGTTGAAGCGAAGCGCTTCCTATCCGATCAGGTTGTCGACGCGATTGCCAAAGGGCAGGAGATCAGGCGGTCTCAAACCGCTGGTGCTGTCCGAGTGCAGATTGCCCATAACGGCGCGGAGGTCTCACTGGTGAGGCGCGCCGGCTCCAACACGTGGTTGCTGACTGCATTTGAGCTGCCCGGCTCGCCGGGGCGGGGTGCGACGCCATCCGGCGATACTGGCACCAGTCCTACACGTTCTCGTACTGGTGCAGCGGGCAGCGCAGCGACTGTACCACGCGCCACTGACACCGACCACTCCGAACTCACTGGTCCGGAGCGCGAAGCCTACGAGCGGTTCAACGCAGAGCATGAGGGCCGGCAGGCCGGCGAGCGCCAGCGTGCCGCTGCTGCCGAACGCTCGCAGGTCGAGGGTGACGCCGACGCCGACCGGCTGGGGCTGCGCGATGCGGTGAACAAGGCGCTGGGCAACGCCAGCATCACCGGGCACTTCCTGCGTGACCGCGACGGGCTGAACGGCTTGGTGGTGCCGGAGGCCATCGAGCGGCACCGCCAGCGGCTGCAATCCCGTCGGCAGCAGGGCGGCACTGGCGCGCTGCACGGCCTGTACGTCCCTGCCAGCCTGTCCGTCAACGGCAAGCCGTTCTACGCCGTGTTCACCGGAGAGGCCAACACGCCGGAGCTTGCGGCGCTGGCGGCGGCGCACGAGGTCGCCGGCCACCACGGCTTGCGCACCCTGCTGGGCCAGGACCTGGACAAGGCGCTGGGCATTGCCTTGCAGAACCCGACCGTGAAGGCGGTGGCGGAGAAGATCGCCGAACAGCGCCGGATGGGGAAGGGCAAGGAACTGCTGGCCGCAGAGGAGGCGCTGGCCGAATTGAACGCCGCCATGCGCACCGGCGACTTCGGCATGATCGAACGCCGCTACGGGGTGAAGGTGCCGGAAGGCATGCGCCGCGAGTCGCTGCGCCAGTCCATCGCCAACTTCCTGAAACGGCTGCGGGCGCTGTTCGCCAAGCGCGGCATCGCCTTCACCGACGAGCAGGTGCGCAGCCTGTTGGACGCGGCCCACAACGCCACGCAGCGCAGCGACATGACCGCCAGCGTGTCGACCGAAAGCGGGGCGCTGGAGCAGGTGGTGTTCCACGGCACGCCGCACACCGTTGACCGATTCTCGCTGGACAAGATCGGCACCGGCGAGGGCGCGCAGGCGTATGGGTGGGGGATGTACTTCGCTGGGCGTCGAGAGGTTGCCGACCACTACCGCAAAACCCTCTCTATCGCCCCGGAGCGACTCGATCTATTGGCGTCGTCCTATGCCGGTCTGCCTGACGCCAGTGCTGCAAATCAACTTCGCCAACGCGCGCAGTCCGCGCGGATGCAGGAGCGGAACGGGGACGCCGCCAATTACGAAGAAACCGCAAAATGGATAGAAGCAGGACGGCCTGCAAACTTTGGAGGCAACCTCTACCGGGTCGAAGTCCCCGAGGACTCCGACCTGCTGGATTACGACAAGCCGCTGTCGCAGCAGCCTGATTCCGTGCGCCAACGACTGGACGCAGCGTTCCCGTGGCTGCAAGACACTATCGCGGATGCGCGAGAAGACTTGCTGGCCGGATTCTTCGACAACGACAATGGGTCTGCGATTTACCGCTATCTGACCAGCCACTACGGGTCGCCCCGTGCAACATCCGAGGCGCTGAATGCTGCCGGCATCCCCGGCCTGCGCTACCTGGACGGCAATAGCAGGGCCGATGGCGACGGCAGCTACAACTACGTCATCTGGGACGAGGCGGTGATCGGCGAGCCAGAGTCGGTGCTTGAATCCGTGACGCCGGCTACGCGCCAAGCCTACGAGGCGCGGATTGATGCGCTGTTCGATGGGGACACATCTGGTCGACAGGGTGTCCGCGTGCTTGATCGTGCGGACGTGATCGACCTGCTTGGTTATGGCGACAAGCCGCTGCATTTGGTTGAATCCGCGGTCGGGAAGCAGCGAAAGGATGGCTCGACTGCCCACCCTGCGATGACGGCAGCGCAGTGGAAGAAGGTGCCCGACTGGATCGAAAACCCTGCCGCTGTGTTCGTATCCGATACCGTAGACGGGCGCTTGACGATGATCGCGCCGGAAACCATTGGCGACAAGCCAGTGATGATCGTGCTTGAACCCAACGGCCAGATCGGCGGCCTTGATGCACACGTTTTGGTCAACGCTTACGAAAAGGATTCACCTAATCGCATCCCGTCGGCGCGTTGGGTCAAAGAGCAGAAACTACTGTATCTCGACCAAAAAACGAGCCCCGCGGTGGCTGCACGGTCTGGGCTCCAATTGCCCAGGGATGTGCGCCAACTGCGGGGCTACAAGAACAGGGTAGCGACGGAAGCCGACCTGCGCAAGTACCGCGCCGAACGGGATGCCTCCACAGAAATCGCCACCGACACCGACGGCCTGCTGGAATCGTTCGTGCCGACGCCGGAACAGGAGTCGCTGCTGCGGAAGGCGGGCGTGGCTGCGGACAGCCGCTCGACGTTGCAAAAGCTGAAGGCTGCCACCATCGACAAGGTGCCGAGCAAGGCCCAGTTGCGCCGGCACGCGCTGCAATACGGCTTCGACAAGTATCTTGCGATCAAGGATGCCGTTGCCGGTGTGGGCAACATCGACCTGGAGAACGACCCGTACATCGCCGCCCGCATGGTGAACATGGCGTCGACGATGGAGGCGATTATGCGATTCGGCGCGCCGAAGATGGAGGGCGGCGTGCTGCGGGTGGATCGGAGTATTCCGGGCCTGCTGGACGCGCTCAAGCCTGTCCATGACAAGCTGCCACAGTTCTTCGGCTGGATGGTGGCGCGCCGGGCGCAACTGTTGATGCAGCAAGGCCGCGAGAACCTGCTGACCCAAGGCGAAATCGACGCCGGACTGGCGCTGCGAACGGGCAACGAGGCCGCCTTCGACCAGGCAGCGCGCAGCTACCTGCGGCTCAAGAACGCGATCCTGGACTTCGCCGAGAAGCACGGCGGCACCATCGACCCGGTGGCTCGCGCTGCGTGGGATCACGCCGAATACATCCCGTTCTACCGCGAAGGCGACACCGGGCCTGGCACGGCGCGTGGCCTGTCGCACCAGAACGCGGGCGTGAAGCGGCTCAAGGGCGGCGAGCAGGCGTTGCGCGACCCGCTGGCGAACATCATCCAGAACTTCACGAAGCTGATGGATTCCGGCCTCAAGAACCGGGCGATGTTGTTGGCCGTGGACCAGTTGGGCGCACCGTACTTCCGCAAGATGCCGATGCGGATGGGGCAGGCGTCGGTTCCGCTGGCGCAACTGCGCGAGCATCTGCTGCAGACCGGGGTCGACGAGGCCACCATTGATGCCATGCCCAAGGCGGCACTGAATGGCATGCGCCGGATGCTGGCCATTGAAGCGCCGACGGGTGAAAACGTGGTGCGCGTGCTGCGCGAGGGCAAGCCGGAATACTACGAGGTGCTGGACCCACTGCTGCTGCGGTCGTTGACTGCGATGCAGGACAAGGTGGACCCGCGATGGATGAAGCCGTTCGTGTGGACGAAGAACCTGCTGACCGCTGGCGCGACGGCGGCGGCGAACCTGCAAGATGCGCAGGGCAGACCGAACGCCGAGGCACTGCGCCGCGTGCGAGCTGCGCTGGTGTACCGCGCCTATGGCGACGAGCGTCTGTTGTCGGCGCTGGCCGAGGACGTGAACCCGGACAGCCGCAACATCATCAATGCACTGGCACAGGCGGCACCGGCCTTTGCCGCGCTCGATGCGGACAATGCCCTGACCGGAGGCGTGCGCGAAGCCGTCACGGGCGCCATGCAACTGCTGCGCGATGCTCGTGAGCGCGGGCTGTCGCTACGTGATTTCATGTCTCAGGGCGACATGCTGGGGCGCAATGTCGATGCCGAGACCGTGGCGCAGTTCTACGCGGAGAATGCCCGTTCCGCGCAGCGCATGGCCGCTGGTCTGCGCGCCGTTGCCGAGGCGACCCGCGAGGAGCAGGCGCACCAGCAGTCCGGCGATATGTTCGGCGGGCGCGTCCCTGCTACCGTAGGGGACATTCTTTCCCGTACCGACGTAGGAGCGCGCAATGAGCAGCAAACTGCCACCCGGATTTCTGAGCCGCGCACTGGAGAAGGCGGTGGAGGCCGGCAACAAGCTGGACGTGGACGAGCCGATGCTGGTGATGCCGGAGCAGGCCAAGCCGCAGGATTCCAGCTCGGACAACAACCCGCCCCCGAACCCGCAGCCCGACAAGAAGTAACCAGCGCCGGGCTATTCGGCGCACCGACGGCCCGCGACCATGTGGACGCGGCGCGGCGTCAGAAGGACGCGCAGCGCGACGGCAAGACCGGGACAGGCCGGACCGACATGTTGTCCGGCGACGGAGAGTTGTTCGCGGGGCGTAGGCCGGAGCAGGGGGATGTAGAGCGCGGCCTGCTTGAATCGGCAAGCCCGATGAAGTCGGTGGATGCCAACGTCCGTCGAGGCCGTGAGGCACTGGCGCGTGCGCTGACCGACAAGACCACGGTTCACCGCGCCATGCACCGCACGGGCATGGGCTGGGTGGATTTTGTGTGGGGGGATGAAGGTGGCCGCATCAAGGCGAACGGTCGGCGCCCCGGAGAGAAGGGGATCGAACACATCCTGGAGGCGAGGCAGCGCAAGGACGGGATGAGCGAGGCGGAGGTCAGTCGCCTGTTAGACAACATCATTCATGCTATCGCATCAGGGCGCGAAATTCGTCGCGACGCGATAGCTAACGCAGAAACGGTTGTCGTTTCTTATTCCGGGGTCGAAGCAGTTTTGACCCGGCGCGACGGCAGCAACACATGGCTGTTGTCTGGCTGGAACACAAATGAACCCTCTCGTGCAAACGGGGCCGGTTCCGTTGCGCCCGCCGCTACCGCTGCGCGGCCTACAACGGCCCAACCGCGCGGGGGAGAGGGTTCAGAGAGGACTGTATCACAGTCCCCCACAACGGAAACCGATCCGTCCGAGCTATCCACCGTTGAGCGCGAAGCCTACGAGCGGTTCAACGCAGAGCGCGGGGGCCGGCAGGCCGGCGAGCGCCAGCGTGCCGCTGCTGCCGAACGCTCGCAGATCGAGGGTGATGCCGATGCCGACCGGCTGGGGCTGCGCGATGCGGTGAACAAGGCGCTGGGCAACGCAAGCATCACCGGGCACTTCCTGCGTGACCGCGACGGGCTGAACGGCCTGGTGGTGCCGGAGGCCATCGAGCGGCACCGCCAGCGGCTGCAATCCCGTCGGCAGCAGGGCGGCACTGGCGCGCTGCACGGCCTGTACGTCCCTGCCAGCCTGTCCGTCAACGGCAAGCCGTTCTACGCCGTGTTCACCGGAGAGGCCAACACGCCGGAGCTTGCGGCGCTGGCGGCGGCGCACGAGGTCGCCGGCCACCACGGCTTGCGCACCCTGCTGGGCCAGGACCTGGACAAGGCGCTGGGCATTGCCTTGCAGAACCCGACCGTGAAGGCGGTGGCGGAGAAGATCGCCGAACAGCGCCGGATGGGGAAGGGCAAGGAACTGCTGGCCGCAGAGGAGGCGCTGGCCGAATTGAACGCCGCCATGCGCACCGGCGACTTCGGCATGATCGAACGCCGCTACGGGGTGAAGGTGCCGGAAGGCATGCGCCGCGAGTCGCTGCGCCAGTCCATCGCCAACTTCCTGAAACGGCTGCGGGCGCTGTTCGCCAAGCGCGGCATCGCCTTCACCGACGAGCAGGTGCGCAGCCTGTTGGACGCGGCCCACAACGCCACGCAGCGCAGCGACATGACCGCCAGCGTGTCGACCGAAAGCGGGGCGCTGGAGCAGGTGGTGTTCCACGGCACGCCGCACACCGTTGACCGATTCTCGCTGGACAAACCGGAGGCGGTGCTGGAGTCTGTTGTTCAAGATGGCGAGGAGTCCATTCGCGTTCCATCGGATACGGCGGCATGGATGGGGTATTCCAGCGCGACGGTCACGGCGGATTGGGGCCATCTGGCCGAGCGACACCCGGAGTATTACGGAAGCGCGACAGAGGTTGAAGCGGAAGTTCGCCACGTCCTGGAAAAGCCCGACGGCTGGTTCGAGCATGCGGAGGGGCGGATCGCTATTGTGCGGCGTGGGCGCTCCGACGCTGTTCCGTCGGTACGCATCGACTTCCGCGCTGGGCCAAATGGGCTGCGTGTTGCATCGGTGTATCGGATGCCGTGGCAGCAGGTCGCGAAAAAGATGCGCGAGTTCTGGGAAAAGATGGACTCGGGCCAGAGCGGTTACGCCCTCTCGGGCAGTGTCTCACCTGGATCGCTCTCCATTGCCGCTTACCTTGCGGATCGGGGCAATGAGTCAAAGCGTCCTACGCAGCCTTCCGGCGCGCTCACCGAGTCCGACGGCACTGTAGCACCGGTCGAGCCTCACGCGCGTGATGGCGCGGAAGGCCTGCTGGAATCGACGGTGCCAGAGGCCGACGACTTCGACCAACCGGCGGGCGCCGCATTCAACGAGCCCGACTATCGCGCACCCGTCGTGGCATGGGCGAAGGCTCGCTTCGGCGACCATGTGGCACCAAACGGTCGTCCGACGTGGCAGAACTTCGTCGAGTGGTTTCGTGATTCGCAGGTTCTTGAGTGGGTTAGCAGCCGAGGGGTTGGCCCGCCTGCTGTGGTGTATCACGGAACAAGGGCTGATTTCGACTCCTTCTTGCCTGTGCGCGAAGGTAACTTCGAGGGCATGTGGGGTGAGGAAGTAGTCGAGCGTCACGGGATATTCTTCGCCGAGTCCGCCGAGTTCGCTGCCAGCTTTGCTCGCCAGCGAGGTGAAGGCTCGCCCAAGACCATTCCGGTCTATCTAAGAGTCGAGAATCCTCTTGACCTGACCGAAGGGTTCACGCAGGAGGTTCTGTCGGAACTGAACTTGGACGGCGAGCAAAGCTACGTTGCGTCCTTGCGGTCCCCCCACAATGTGTGGATGGAACTGGACGGAGAAAGCGGCGAGGCGCTAGTTGCGGCAGCGCGTGCTGCCGGTTACGACGGCATAGTGATGTTGGAGCAGGGCGACTCCGGCGACAGCCTCGTGTCGTGGGTGGTATTCGACCCCGAGCAGATCAAATCCGCCACCGGCAATCAGGGCAACTTCGACCCGAGCGCCGACGGCCTGCTGGAATCGTTCGTGCCGACGCCGGAACAGGAGTCGCTGCTGCGGAAGGCGGGCGTGGCTGCGGACAGCCGCTCGACGTTGCAGAAGCTGAAGGCTGCCACCATCGACAAGGTGCCGAGCAAGGCCGAGTTGCGCACCACCAAGGCGATTTAGATGCGACCCAGCGCGCCAGCGAACCTGCGAACTGAGATGCCCGCAAGTGACTGGCTCGCGGGGCTTTTGGGTTCACGCGGCCGTTTTTCGGAGATCGGCCGAACGGGCTGGTGGTGCCGGAGGAGGGACTCGAACCCTCAAGGTTTTAAGGCCGGCGGATTTTGAATCCGCTGCGTCTACCAATTCCGCCACTCCGGCGCGGGCGGGAAGTATAGCGGAGTGGCGCGGTTTCGCGCTCAGACGGGTTGATCCACTTGCAGCAGTTTTTCTTCCCGGCGATGCCAACCGCTGCCGGCCTGGTCTTCGGAGAACACACCGCAGCGGGTCATCCGTCGCTGGTAGATGTGGACCGAGACGGCCGTGTCGGTGTCACTGGCGTTGCGGATGGTGTGATATTCGTGCGGCGGGATCAGGCTGCCGGCCGAGCCGGTGCCGGCGATCATGCTGCCCACCGGGATGAAGCGCGCGCGGTCGTCGCCGTCACGTTCGGAGACGTCGTACTGGGTGATGTCCAGTTGCCCGTGCCAGACGCCTTCCACGCACCACATGCCGGAATGGTCATGGATCGGCGTGCCCTGGCCCGGCCCCCAGGTCATGGCGATGACGTCGTAGCCGTGCTCCCGGCTGCCGTGCAGGCGGCGACGCGCGTAGTGCCCGTCCATGGCATGGAACACGGCCTGCGGCAGTACCACGTCGCCACTGCGCATGAGCTCGCACAGGCTTTTACGGAGCGTCTGGACCACGGCCTGGTCGTCACCGGCTTGCACGGCGGCGTCGATGGCGTCGATCAGCCGCTGGCGGCCGGGAAAGTCGGTCAGGGGCATGGGGCGCTCCGCTTGCGTGTCGGTTGGATTGTAGGGGCAGGAGCGTCTGCACTCATCCGGCAGTGCGTCAAAGGGCGTCGAAGAAGCCGCGGACTGCGGGATCGAAGCGGGTGAAATCGACCAGGAAGGCGTCATGGCCCTGCGGCGAATCCAGCGCCACGAACCGGGCATCGCTACCGCCGGCGCGCAGCCCGTCGGCGATCTGTTGCTGTTGCTGCAGCGGGAACAGGATGTCGGTGCTCACCCCGATCGCCAGTGCCTTGTCGACGCGGATCCGCGACAGTGCGGCCAGGGTGTCGTCGTCGCGGCTGCCGCCGGCGTGGGTCTCGGCCAGGTCGAACCAGTCCATCGAGCGGCTCAGGTACAGGTAGCAGTTCGGGTCGAAGTGGCGCACGAATCGCTTGGCATGGCCTTCCAGGTAGCTTTCCACCTCGAATTCCACGGCGAAGGGCTCTTCCTCGTCGCGGCGGTCCGGCGCCAGCCTCAGGCGACCGAAGCGGCCGTCCCATTCCAGTGCCGAACGGTAGGTGATGACCCCCAGCTTGCGCGCCATGCGCATGCCGGACTCCGGGTAGGTGACGTCGTCGTAGTTGCCGCCGTTCCAGTTCGGATCCAGCCGGATGGCCTCGCGCTGCAGCGAGCGGATGGCGATCGAAAAGGGCAGGGCACGTGCGGCACCGCACACGTTCAGGTGGCTGCGCGCGATGCCGGGATGGCGGCCCAGCAGCGCCAGTGCGACCATGCCGCCCATCGATGCGCCGACCACGCAGGCCAGGCGCTCGATGCCCAGGCTGCGGACCACATGCGCGGCCGCGTCGGCACAGTCCTCGATCGACAGTTCCGGAAAATCCAGGCGCCAGGCCCCGCTGCCGTCAGGCTGCTCCGACGCCGGTCCGCTCGAACCCTTGCAGCTGCCGAGGGTGTTGACGCAGACGACGAACCAGCGGTTGGTGTCGATTGGCTTGCCGGGGCCGAGCATCCGTTCCCACCAGCCATCGGCCGGGTTCCGCGGATGGCTGGCGGCGTGCGCACTGGGCGACAGGCCGGTGAGGATCAGCACGGCGTTGCCACCGCGGGCGTCCGGTTCGCCCCAGGTTTCATAGGCGATGCGGCCGCCGGGCAGCGCGCCGCCGCGTTTCATCGGGAACGGATCCGGCAGCGCCATGAAACGGGATGCCGGTGGGATGAGTTCATTCATCCGCCAAGTGTAGGGTCGTTGCGCTCGTCGACGGGCGGACAACGTGCACCGAGGCCTTCGCTTCGCCCGGTGCTGGCCTCGTCGCCGGGGATGCCAGTGCCGGGACTGGTCGTGCCGTGGCAGCCCGCGGATGCGCGTGTTCATCCATGTGCAGGACGGTGATCCGGCTGCTGTTCAACTGCCGCACCACCTCGGCGGAAGCCCCCAGGGTGGTGGCGATCTGGTCGTGGGGGACGCAGGCCAGCGGCTTTCGGCGATCCGGCCGGCGACGGAATCGCCTGCGGTTGTATTCGGCCCAGCCGATCAGCAGCACCGCGCACGCCAGCGCCATCAAGGGCAGGGACAGCAGCACGAAGGGGTCCACGCCGTAGTCACGCTCCAGCAGTTGCTGGCTGGTGATGCGAAAGCCCAGCAGCCACATCACCAAGGTCAGCAGTGGTGCCAGCAGGTACAGGTACAGGGCCCACATCAGCGCCGTGACCATGCGCCACAACGTGCGCTGCACCAAGGGTTGCAGTTGCGGCCGGTGGATGATCCAGTCGGGTCTGCTCATCGGAACCCCCGGTCGGGGCTGACCCAGGTGGCCCGCTTGCGCTTGCGCCCGAACACGACCTTGGGCACTGCAGTGACCGCCGTGAACAGGCTGATCATCCAGTAGGCGATGGGATACCAGATCAGCCAGAAGTAGGTCCGACCGACGCCGGGTTCGTAACGCCGGTCGATCAACAGGCTGCAGGCGAACTGCAGCATGCACACGATGCCCAGGATCACGCCATGCCAGCGTGGCACGAGGGTGTCGACGTACAGTTGCGGCGGCATCGGCAGGAACAGGCCCAACAGCCACAGCACCATGATCCCCAGCATGGTGTACGCCCAGGCAAGGCTGAGCAGGTATTCGATTACCACCACCGACATGCGTCGCTGGCGCCGGCGCATCATTCCCTTGCCGTAGCGCAGCAGCACTTCCACGCCTCCCTGCGCCCAGCGCAGTCGCTGCTTCCACAGCCCGCGCAGGGTTTCCGGCATCAGGATGTAGCACATGGCATTGGGTTCGTAGCGGATGTCCCAGTGGTCCATCTGCAGGCGCCAGCTGACGTCGATGTCCTCGGTGATCATGTCCTCGGACCAGTAGCCGACCCGGTGCAGGGCGCTGCGGCGGAAGGCACTGATCACCCCGGAAACGGTGAACAGCCGGCCATAGACGCGCTGCGCGCGCTTGATCATGCCGATGATCGAGGCGAATTCGCCCACCTGCAGCCGGCCCAGCAGGCTGGAGCGATTGCGGATGCGGGGGTTGCCGGTGACCGCGCCCACGCGTGGGCCGGATGCCAGGTGCGAAATCATCCAGTGCAGCGCATGCTCCTCCAGCAGCGCATCGCCGTCGATGCACAGCAGGAACTCGGAACGCGCCGCAAGGGTGCCCATGCGCAGGGCATTGGCTTTGCCCAGGTTGCAGTCCAGATGAACGACCCTCAACCTCGGGTGGCGCGCCGCCAGTGCGTCGAGCACCTCGGCGGTGTTGTCGCGGCTGCCATCGTTGATCGCGATGACTTCGAAGTCCGGGTACTTCTGGGCGAGTGCGGCCTCGATCGTTTCCGCCGCGTTCGCGCCTTCGTTATGGCAGGGGATGAGGATCGTGGCCGGAGGCGGTGTGCCCAAGTCCGGCAAGTCCTGCATGCGCGGCTTGTGGCGCTCGCGGCGGAAGTAGTAGTACAGGCCGCCGGAGGTCCAGAAGAAGGACATCAGGATCGGATACAGGAACGCGAATTGGAACAGCGCCCCCAACCACGGGGACATCTCAGGGTTCCTCGTACGGGAAGCTGCGCGCGGAGATGCTTGCGCGGGCGTTGGCAGCCGATGGACGGTTGCCGATGAAGTCGTCCGGATACCACGCCAGATGGCGCGCGCCGTCGGCGATCAATGCCCGGACCTGGGCCTGCAACCGTTCCCCCGGGATCGGCTGGCGGGTGCGCCAGTCGACCGTCTGCAGCTGGAACATGGTGCGCTCCAGCCGCGGGTCGTGGCGCTTGACCTCCTGCACCAGGCGCTGCAGCCAGCGTTCGGGCTGGTCGGCGCGCTCAAGCCAGGGCATCGCCATCAACGCGGTGTAGTCGTAGGCTTCCAGGAACGCATCCAGGCGTTGGCCGAACCAGGCTTCGCTTTCCGGCTGCAGCACCGGCCTGGCATACAGGTTGCGCGAGGTCAGCAGCTTGGGGCGCCACTGTTGCGCGCTGCGACGCAGTTCGTCTGTCAAGTCGATGAGCGCCCGGGTGCGGGCCGCACCGTCCGGGAAGTGGGCGGTCAGTTCGTCGTCGCGCAGGTACGCATCGTCATGGAAATGGATGCCCTCGAAGTACGAGGCCTTGCCCAGGTCCTCGTAGATGTCCCGCAGCATCGCCCGTGCCTGCGGGTTGGTCGGATCCAGCCGGAAGAATTCACCGTCGCGCACTGGCAGCGCGAGCGAGGCACGAAGGCGCGGGTCCGCCGGTTGGAAGGCCATCACCGGCATCCAGGCGAACACGCGCACGTTGGCCCGCGTGCGCAACTGCCACGCGACCCGGTTCAGCAGGTCGGCACGGACGGGCAGGTGCCGGTTGGGGAAATACAACGCGTCGGCGGCACCATCGCCGTCAGGATCGGCGAACGCCTGCAGCAGCACGTGGCTTGGCCGGACCCGATGCATGCGCTCGATCAGCGCATCGAGATTGCGCGCCTGTTGGGCGGGGTCCGGGTCGTGAATGTAGTCCATGTCGACCTGCACGGCGCGCATGCCTTCCAGCGCCAAGTCCCGGCGCAACTCGTTGACCAGGTCGCCCAGCTGCGGGTTGTCCAGCACCAGCAACCGCGCCAGCCCGTGCAGCGAGCTGCCCGGGCCGATCGGCTGCTCGCGGCCTTCCAGGTCGAACGACACCTGCATGCCGATGTCATCGGCAATGCGGTTGGTGACCTGGCTGTAGGCGGCATAGGGCCAGACGATGGCGCGAGGACGCCGTCCCAGTTCGCGTTCCAGCGTGGCGGCGCTGGTTGCAAGGTCGGCGCGCACGCGGGCGATGTATTCGGCGTCGGTTTCGTATCGGTTCCGGTCGGTCAGGTACTGGCGCACCGTCGCCGCCGGCTGCGTGTTGCCTTGCGGGTTGGACGGCAAACCGACATGCAGTGCATGGCTGTGCGAGGCGACTTCGACCAGGCCGCTGGCCTGCATCTCGCGCAACTGCTCCCAGGTCAGGAAATCCTCGGGCAGGAAGTCGCGCGGACCGTAGTCCACGCGGCTGCCTTGGGACATGCCGATCCACGAGGTCACGGTGGCGACGACCGCCGGGTATCCGTATGCACGCAGCAGCGGGAACACGTGGGTGTACACGCTGCGAAGCCCGTCGTCGAAGGTCAGCAGCACGGCCTTGGCCGGCAAGGGCGCCTTGCCGTTGCGGGCGTCGATGACCTGTTGCAGGCTGACCGGTCGATAGCCGTTGCCGTGCAGCCAATCCAGGTGCGCGGCGAAATTCTGGGTGCTGACGGCGTAGGCGTCGGGGTCGCCGGAAGCGGCCACCTGGTCGCGCACGTCGTGATAGCTGAGCACCGTCAGCGGCACGACGCCGGCAACCGGGGGGGTGGTGGCGTTCGGCAACGGCGCGGGCCGTGCCTGCACCGACCAACCGGTCGCCAGCAGGCACAGCAGGATCCGGGCAATCAGACGATTCATGGCCACCCCCAACGGTATTCGACGTCCCAGCCGAGGTGACGCTCGCGCTGGCCGTCGTACACCGGCTTCGCCCAGTTCACGCCGTAGGACAGGGTGCGGCCCTGACCCAATCCCCATTCGTGCCGGTATCGCGCGCGCGGTACCCAGGCCGTGCCGTAGCGGTGCTGCCGGTATTGGCCGATGGACATGTCCAGCCGCTGCTGGAATTGCCATTCGTACCGGCGCCAAGTCGTGTGACGGGTCCGCAGGCCCAGTTCCCAGGACTGGTCGCGCCACGGGTTGAAGTACGGCACGCCCTGTCGGCTGGCGCGCCCGGCGAACAGGTCGGCGGTTCCGTCGACGGTCAGGTGGGGGTGGCTGAGCAACCGCTGCACACCGTAGCCACTCCACTCCTGACGCCGGTTGCCGTCGCTGTAACGGGTCTGCTTGATCGAGGTGCCCAGAACGCTGCGTTCGGTCGGTGACCACGCCAGTGACGCCTGCACGCTGTCACCGGTGATCCCCGATGCGCGTGCCTGCAGGGATGCGAGCGGGTCCTTGCGGGCGATCCGCAGGCCGGCGTCAACCGTATCGCTGATGCGCCAGTCCAGTGCCGCGGCAATGCCGTTGCCGGAGGCCCAGCGGTCGTGGAAACGGAATCCCTGCACCAGCAGATCCACCGCGTCGTGGGTGTAGCGCAGGCCGATCGCACCGTGGCGCGCGTGGACCCGGTTGCCGAGGAAGTCGGCGTGGCGATCGGAAAGGGCACCGGAAAACCGCCAGCGATCGGCCAGCAGCGGCGACTCGACCAGCACCTCGCCCAGGCCTTCGCGGTTGCCGAATGCAGGAGCGCCAGCGGTGTCGCCCGGCTTGCGGTTGCGGCCACCGCTGGTCAGTGCGTGGCCACGCCAACCGCGGTAGGCGTCCCAGTAGCGGCTTGCGCGACGCACCTGCGTGTTGTCTCCGAACGCCGACAGCAACGCGTCACGGTGTTCACGCGCCTGATCGAAGCGGCGCAAGGCGATCAGGCCCTCGAGGATGCCGACGCGCGCGGCAATGCTGTCCGGGTCCAGGGTTCGTGCCATGCGTTGGCGTTCCAGGCCGCGATCAGGCCAGCCACGCATCTGGTAAACCTGCCCCAGGCTGGACTGCAGCCCGCTGTTGTTGGGAGCGATGCCCGCCATGGTTTCAAGCTGCTGCTGTGCGAATGGCAGATCGTTGCCATAGCCGTGGATCAGGGCGAGGTTGGTGTCGGCGTCGTAGCGACGCCAGTTCTGGTGCGGGCTTGCCGCGCCATCTTCGACGCGCCACGGCGGATTGGCGGCGGCGATGCCTCGCAGCAAGGCGCGTGCATCGTGGTGGCGTTCCGATTCCAGATAGGCGTAGGCCAGCAACAGGCGGGCGGCGTGGTCGTCGGGGTTCAAGGCGATGGCCTGCTCCAGCACGCCCGCTGCTTCGCGCGGTTCGCGCGACGCCAGCAGCGAATCACCAACCTTCGCCAGGACGTAGGGCGGCAACTCCACCCCCTCGGCGAGCAGCTGGCGGTAGGCCGACACCGCCTCGCTGTGGCGAGCGCTGGCGTTGAGCGCGTAGACCTCGTCCATTCGCACCCGCAGATCGTCATGGCCGCCTTCAGCCGGATTGCGTGCGCCAAGGTGTGACTGGACCTGCTCGAGAGCGGCATGCACGGCTCGCTGCGACTGTGCCGGGCTGTCCATGCGCACCTCGGACCAGCCCACTTTGCGAGCCAGCAGGTCGTGCTCAAGGCGCGCGGCGTCATCGGCGGTGAACGCCCCCGGCCGCTCGCGGTACAGCTGCCAGGCAAGGCCGGCACTGCCGAGGTCGGCGAGGGTCATCACCCGCAGGCGATGGATGGCGTCGTCGGCGGGAAAGGCTTGACGCAGGCGTTCGTAGATCGCGAGCGCGGCCAGCCAATCCCCGGCGTCGCGATGCTCGGCCGCGCGTGCCAACAGGGTGTCGAGGGCGTCGTCGCTGGCCGCGGTGTTCGAACCCGCATGCGATCGGGCCGGTTCCGCGGACATGGCAGAACCGGCGGCCAACAACGCGCAGCCCATCGCCAGAGCTGTCAACCTTGATTGCATTCGCCCAAGCCCCCTGTGTGGCGTTGGATGGTGGAGTCAAGCGCCGCTGATGCGGTTGGCCCTTGTTGCAGCGCTGTCAACGCAACGACGAGGCACGCACTGTTCATGCAATGGGCCGTGCGATGCTGGTTGCAGGCGCGGCTGGTCCACACGACAAAAAGGTCCGCACCTCACGATGTGAACCCTCTGCGAAAAGCTGGTCGGGGAGACAGGATTTGAACCTGCGACTTCTACGTCCCGAACGTAGCGCTCTACCAGGCTGAGCTACACCCCGACAGGTGAGCGCGCCATTGTAGTCACGGCCACGCGGGCGCGCAACAGGCGCGGGACCGACGGCGGGCCAGCGGGTAGACTTGGCGATTGCCGCCTGTCCGCCTGCGAGTGAAGCGCTTGATCAAGCCACGTACCCCGCCCGGTGTCATGGAACTGCTGCCACGCGACCAGATCGCGTTCCAGCGGATGTTGGACACCATCCGCCAGACGTTCGAGCGCTTCGGCTTCCTGCCGGTCGAAACGCCGGTGTTCGAACTGTCCGAGGTGTTGCTGACCAAGACCGGTGGCGAGACCGAGCGCCAGGTGTATTTCGTGCAATCCACCGGAGCGCTGGAAAAACCCGCGGAGGGCCGGCCGGACATGGCGCTGCGTTTCGACCTGACCGTGCCGTTGGCACGGTACGTCGCCGAACACGAGCACGCGTTGGCGTTTCCGTTCCGGCGGTACCAGATGCAGCGGGTGTATCGCGGAGAGCGCGCGCAGCGCGGGCGCTTCCGCGAGTTCTACCAGTGCGACATCGACATCATCGGCAAGGACGGCTTGTCGATCCGCCATGATGCGGAAATCCCGGCGGTCATCAATACGGTGTTCGAACGCCTGGCCATCGGTGAGTTCACGATCTGGTTGAACCACCGCAAGTTGCTGCGCGGCTGGTTCGAAGGGCAGGGCATCGCCGATGGCGATCAGCAGGTGGCGGTGCTGCGCGAGTTGGACAAGTTGGACAAGCGCGGCGAGGACGCCGTGCGCGCGACCCTGGCCGGCGAAGGGTTCGGCCTGCCGATCCAGGCGGTGGATGCATTGATGGCGTTCGCGGCGATCCGCTCCGATGGCCATGACGATGCCATCGCCAAGCTGGATGCGCTGGGAGCCGGCACGCCCCTGTTCGAGGAAGGCCGCGACGAACTCAAGCAGGTACTGGCGCAGCTGCGAGCCCTTGGAGTGCCGCAGTCGCGCTATGCCATCAACCTGTCGATCGCGCGTGGCCTGGATTACTACACCGGCATCGTCTACGAGACCATGCTCGATGCCCATCCGCAGATCGGATCGATCTGTTCCGGTGGCCGCTATGACAATCTCGCCGGCCACTACAGCAAGTCCAGGCTGCCGGGCGTGGGCATTTCCATCGGCCTGACCCGGCTGTTCTGGCAACTGCGCGAGGCCGGGCTCGTGGCCACGGCCGACAGTTCCGTGCACGTGCTGGTGGCGTTGATGGACGATGCGTCGCTGGCGGATGCGCTTGGCCTCTCGCAGTTGCTGCGCGAGGCCGGACTGAATGTCGAGACCCAGCTTGAGGCCCGCAAGCTGGGTCGGCAGCTGCAGTACGCGGACCGTGCCGGCATCCGTTTCGTGGTCATCCGCGGCGAGGACGAACGCGCCCGTGGCGTGGTCGCGGTCAAGGACCTGCGCCACGGCGAACAACTCGAACTGGCCGAATCCGAATTGGCCGCCGTGCTGCTGGCACGTTGCCACGGCGGCGCTGCCCCGGTCGGGCACTGACAAGGACATCCCATGCGCCCCATCCGCCTTGACGGCCTCGGCCTGACCCGGACCACGTTGGTCGAAATCGCCCACGGCGCCAGTGTCGAACTGGATTCGGACGCACTGCGGCGGGTCGAGCGCGCGGCGGGCTATCTTGCCGAGCAGGCAGCACGTGGCGAGCCGATCTACGGCGTGTCCACCGGCTTCGGCAGCAATGCCGACAAACTGCTCGGCGCGCGCCACCTGCGCGAGGACACGTCCGCGGGTGACGCAGGCGCAGGCGACGCTGCGGGTCAGCCAGCGTTCGCACTGCACGAGGAACTGCAGCACAACCTGATCGTCACCCACGCGGTCTGTGTCGGCGAGCCGTTCGCACCGGAAGTGGTCCGCGCGATGCTCGCGATCCGCCTCAACACGCTGCTGCGCGGGCATTCGGGCATCCGCGTGCAAACCCTGGAGGCATTGGCCGCGCTGCTCAATGCCGGCGTCGTGCCGGTCGTGCCGCAGCTCGGTTCGGTGGGCGCGTCCGGCGACCTCGCACCGCTGTCGCATCTGGCCATCGTGCTGCTCGGTGGTGGCGAGGCGTTCTTCGCCGGCGAGCGGTTGCCCGGCAGCGAAGCATTGGCGCGGGCCGGTCTGCAGCCGGTGCGGCTGTCCTACAAGGAAGGCCTGGCACTGAACAACGGCACCGCGCAGATGCTGGCCACCGGCGTGCTGGCACTGCAACGGCTGGAACAGATGCTCGACACCGCCGACCTTGCCGCGGCCATGACGCTAGACGCCTTTGCAGGGCGGCTCGGGGCGTTCATGCCGGAGGTGCATGCCTTGCGGCCGCATCCCGGTCAGGTGCAGACCGCCGCGCGACTGCTGCAGCTGCTGGAGTGCTCGACCCTTGCCGACATCCCGTATCACCTGGTGCCACGGTTCCGACCGTGGCAGCCGGCAAGCTGGGCGGCTGCCGACGACGCCGCGCCGCGCTTCGACATCGCCTGGGACTGGGTGCCGGTCGACCAGCGCGAAGGCCGCGAACGGTTCTACACGCGATTCAAGCCGTTCCGCGGCGGCAAGAAGCACCAGCCGCAGGACAGCTATTCGTTGCGCTGCATCCCGCAGGTGCATGGTGCAGTGCGTGATGCGCTCGCCCATGCCCAGCGCGTGCTCGACATCGAATTGAACGCGGTCACCGACAACCCGCTGGTATTCCCCGACGCCACCTCCGGCGAAGTCGACCGCCAGGTGATCTCCGCCGGTCATTTCCACGGCATGCCGCTGGCGCTGGCGCTGAGCGCCGTCAAGGCGTCGATTCCGGTGTTGGCCTCGATCAGCGAGCGCCGCCTCAACAAGCTCGTTGATCCGGCCACCAACGACGGCCTGCCTGCGTTCCTGGTCGGCAACGAGGACGGGACCGAATCCGGGCTGATGATCGTGCAGTACACCGCCGCTGCCATCGTCAACGACCTGACCACGCGGGCGATGCCGGCCAGCGTCTATTCCATTCCGACCAGCGCCAATGCCGAAGACCACGTGTCGATGGGTGCCAACGAGGGGCGGCATGTGCTGGCCATGGTCGAGGACCTGGGCAAGGTGCTGGGGCTGGAACTGATGGTCGCCGCGCAGGCGCTGGACCTGCGCCTGGACATGCTCAATGCCGCGCGTTCGCTGGCGGCGCAAGGCGATGGCGCGGCGCTGGCCGACAAGGTCATGCAGGCCGACGGCAGCGACCGATTCCGCGCGGAACTCGACGCGCTGCGCGGGGAACTGGCCGATGCACCTGCGTTCCGGCCGGGGCGGGCAGTGGCCGCAGCGCATGCGCTGCTGCGCAAGCGCATCGGCTTCCTGGCAACCGACCGTGCGCTGGACGGCGACGTCGCACGTGCGGTGGCATTGGCGGCAGGCGGCACCCTGCTGGAAGTGGTCCGCCAAGCCTTGTCGGAAAGCGCGGCTTGAGCTGACTGCCTCCGGGGCGGTAGCGGCCTGCGCCGCTGTCATCGACACGGGTGATAATCAGGCCATGCGTCGATTGCCGTGGTTGCCAAGCCTTTTCCTGCTGCTGGCGAGTCTGGTCAGCGGCCATGCGTTGGGCCAGAGCCCGCCGGCGACGGGCTGCGCCAGCGGACAGGTGTTCGATGACCGCAACGGCAACGGCCATCGCGATCCGGGCGAACCCGGGCTCGCCGACATCGGTGTTTCCGATGGCCATGACGTGGTGCGCACGGATGCCGGCGGTCGTTATCGGTTGGCGCCTTCGCCGGGGCGCACCGTGTTCGTCATCAAACCACCGGGCTGGCGGTTCGGCACGCGAACAGACGGGCTGCCGGACTTCTGGCGCCACCAGCCGGATCCGTCGCAACCGGCGCTGCGTTACGGCGGCATCCAGCCGGATGCGTCGCCCCGCGGCTGCGGGATCGCGCTGCGTCGCGAACAGCCACCGGCACGTCGCAGTGATGGCCTGCAGGTGGTGGTGTTCGGTGACCCGCAGCCCAAGTCGATGGTCGACGTCGGCCACTACGCTCGCGGCATCATCGATCCGTTGCTGGAGTCCTCGGCGGTATCGCTGCAACGGGCCAGCAGCATGCGCCTGCCCGGCGAGGTGGCGGACCTGGGGCTGAGTCTGGGCGACATCGTCGACGACGACCTGTCGCTTTACCCGTCGGTCAACCGCGAGACCGCCCGACTGGGGGTGCCCTGGCTGCATGCGCCGGGCAACCACGACATGGATCTGGATGCCGCGGACGACGCGCATGCGCTGCTGAGTTTCCGCAACGTGTTCGGTCCGGACACGCTCGCATGGGAGGAGCCGGAGGCCAGCTTCATCGTACTGGACAACGTCATCCACCTGCCGGGCCAGCGACCGGCCTACACCGGTGGCTTGCGCGAGGACCAGTTCGCTTTCCTGTCGCGTTACCTGCGCGACGCACGGCGCGACCGGTTGCTGGTGCTGGCCATGCATGTCCCGTTGTTCGAGGAGGCGGGACGCGACACCTTCCGCGATGCCGACCGCGAACGCCTGTTCGCCCTGCTGCGCCCATTCCCGCACGTTTTGCTGCTGACGGCGCATCGCCACACCCAGCAGCATGTCTTCCACGGACCGGACAGTGGCTGGCATGGCGTCGCGCCGCTGCACGAATACAACGTCGGCGCGACGTGCGGTGCGTTCTGGTCCGGCATTGCCGATGCACACGGTGTGCCGGTTTCGACCATGGCCGACGGCACGCCGCGCGGGTGGGCGCGACTGGACGTGCGTGACACGGGCGCATACGCGTTGCGCTATCAGCCCGCCGACGACCCGCTCGCCGCGATGCACCTGCATGCGCCGAAGGTGTTGCGGCAGGGCGCGTATCCGGCCTGGGCCGTCTACGCCAACCTGCACATGGGCATCGACGGTGACCGGGTGGAGTACCGCATCGGCGAGGGGCCCTGGCAGCCGATGCAGCGCGTCGAACGCGCCGATCCGGCATTGCTCGCGGAGAACGCGCGCGATGACCTGGCCGATGCCCTGCGAAGCCATGACCGAAGCCCGGAAGCCGAGCCTTCGCGCCACGTGTGGCGTGGCCGCCTGCCGACCGACTTGGCGGCCGGCGAGCATCGCATCGAGGTTCGTGCCTTCGACCGCTGGCGGGGGGAAGTCGGTGCCAGCACCATGTACCGCCTGGAAAACGCCGAGCCGTGAGTCGTCGCGGTGGCGCCCGCGGTGATTCGGCAGAGCACAGCGGGGTCCGCTACCCCGTGCCTGGATCCAGGCGGATGTCGGCGAACGAGGTCACCCGTTCGTGGCCATTGGCGGCCGCGCCCTGCCGAGGCTGCGGGTAATCCTGGCGACGGTCGAGCAGCACCGTGCGCATGCCGGCATCACGCGCGGCATCGAGCTCTTCCACCACGTCGGACAGGAACACGATGGCCTCGCCGGTCGCGCCCAGTTCCGCGGCAATGCGCCGGTAGCTGCCGGGTTCCCGCTTGTGGCCGACGCGGGTGTCGAAGAATGCATCGAACAGCGGCAGCAGGTCACCCGCGTCCGAATGGCCGAAGAACAGCTTCTGCGCCGGGACCGAGCCGGAGGAATATACCGCCAGCCGGTGTCCGGCCGCCTGCCATGCGCGCAGGGCCGGGGCGACGTCCGGGTAGACGTGGGCGGTGAAGTCGCCGTCCCGATAGCCTGCTTCCCAGATCAGGCCCTGCAACGCCTTGAGCACCGTGTGCTTGCGGTCCTCGTCGATCCACCCCTGCAGGGCCTCGACGATGACGCGGTCATCGCAGGGCGCGCCCAGTTCGCTGCCGGCCTCGTCCAGCAGGGCACGGACTTCCGGGTCGTCGGCGTGGTCACGGACGAAGCCGGGCAGGGCGGCGCGCGCGTAGGGGAACAGCACGTCCTTGACGAAGGAAATGCTGCCGGTGGTGCCTTCGATATCGGTGAGGATGATGCTCATGTGCGGTCCGGTCATGCGCGGCGAAAAGGTGGCCGTCTCACTCGTGACGCGGGAACCGCCGGGCGATGTCGCTGCCGGTGAACTGGCCGACCCAGCCGTCGGGGTTGGTGAAGAAGCGGATGGCCACGAATTCGGGCTTCGGACCCATGTCGAACCAGTGGGTGGTCGCGTCCGGAACGGAGATCAGGTCGCCTTTCTCGCACAGCACCTCGTAGACCTTGTCGGCGACGTGCAACGAGAACAGGCCGCTTCCATCGACGAAGAAGCGTACTTCGCCCTCGGCGTGGGTGTGTTCTTCCAGGAACCTGGCGCGCATGGCCTCGCGTTGCGGGTTGTCCGGGGCGATGCTGACCACGTCCACGCTGTTGAAGCCGTGGCGATGCACGAGCCGGTCGATATCCTCCCGGTACGCGGTCATGATCGCATCCTCGCTGTCGCCGGCCTGGACCGGCTTGGACGCCTGCCACTGCTCGAACAGCACGCCGATCTGGGCCAGCTCCGCGGCAATGGCGGCGTGGTCCCGGGTTTCCAGCAGCACGGTGCCGGGGTCGGTGTCGTTGAAGATGCGCAGGCGGCTCACGTCAATTTCCTCGTTTCCAGTTCGCATTGCAGCAGGAACTCGAAAGCTTCCAGATGGCGACGCGCCTCGTGCATGTCACGGCCCCAGGCGTACAGGCCATGGCCGTCGATCAGGTAGCCCCACATGCACTGCGCGTCGAGCATGGCTTCGACGCGGGCGGCCAGTTCGGCCATGTCCTGGGTGTTGGCGAACACCGGCACGTCGATGCTGCCTTCGTGGGTGGTGTTGCCCGCAAACGCCTTCTGCAGTTCGTAGCCCTCGAAACGCACATGCCCCTGGCTCGCGAACAGGCGCGAGGCCACCGTCTGGGTGACCGAGTGCGTATGCAGCACGCAGCCGACCTCGGGAAAGCGCGCATACAGTTGCGTGTGCAGGCCGGTCTCGGCGGAAGGCTTCAGCTCGGTGGCCACCGGACGCCCGTCGAAGTCGACCACCATCAGGTCGTTCTCGCACAGCCTGGCCTTGTCGCGGCCGGACACGGTGATCAGCGCGTGGCGATCGTCCAGTCGCATCGAGAAGTTGCTGCTGGTCGCCGGCGTCCAGCCGGCGTGGCCGAGTTCGCGCACGTTGGTGATCAGTTCGCCGGCAAGCTGCCGCAGGTGCTGGACGTCGTAGGGGCGCGCGTCGTCGGTCAGGGAATCGGGAGTGTTCATGGGCGAAGTCTAATCGCTGGAACGCTACAGCGCCGCCCGCAGCAGCACCGCCAGCACCAGCAGCGGCGCGACCACGCGCAGCAGCCAGCGAAGGGCGGTGAATGCCCATTCCGGCATTTCCGGCAACTGGCCGCGCAGCAGGCTGCGGTCCATCGCCCAGCCGGTGAACAGGGCGATCAGCATGCCACCCAGAGGCAACATCAGGTCGCTGGCGACGAATTCCAGCAGTCCCATGATGTCGCGTTCGCCGAACTTCACGTGGGCGAGGCGGTTCAGCGACAACGCCGCCAGCAGGCCGAGCAGCCAGCAGAACAATGCAAGCCCAAGGGCGACCTTCTTGCGGCTGCCGACGCCGAGTCGCTCGGACAGCCAGGCAGTGCCCGGTTCCAGCATGGAAATCGACGAGGTCCACGCTGCCACGGAAAGCAGGGCGAAGAACAGCAGGCCGTACAGCGAGCCCAGCGGCATGTCGTTGAAGGCATGCGGCAGCGAGGTGAAGATCAGGCCGGGCCCGCCGCCTTCCGGACTGATGCCGTAGGCGATGACGATCGGAAAGATCGCCATGCCGGCCAGCAGCGCCACCGCCGTGTCGGTCAAGGCGATGGTGCCGGCGGTGCGCGGCAACGAGATGTTGTCGCGCGGCAGATAGGCACCGTAGGCCATCATCGAGCAGCTTCCCAGGCTCAGGGTGAAGAAGGCCTGGCCGGTCGCCGCCAGGACGGTGGCACCGTCGATCTTGCCGAAGTCCGGCTGGAAGAGGAAGCGTGCGGCGTCCGCGGCATGGCCGGTGGTCAGTCCGTATCCGACCAGCAGCAGGAGCATCGCGAACAGTGCCGGCATCAGCCAGCGCACCGCCCGCTCCAACCCTTTCTCCACGCCGAGCGCGACCACCACCACGGTCAGCACCATGAACACCGCGTGCCACATGCCAAGTTGCAGCGGATTGCCCAGCAACGCGCCGAAGCTCCCTGCCGGATCCTCCAGCCGTGTCGATCCGAGCAGCTGCTGCACGTACAACCACGTGTAATGCAGGGTCCAGCCGGCGACCACGCTGTAGAAGCTGAGGATCATCAGCGCCGCCAGGATCCCCATCACCGGCATCAGGCCCCACGCCGCCGACGCGCGACTGGCTTCGGAAATGGTCACCACCGAGTGCACCGGGCTGCGTCGGCCCTGGCGACCGACCAGCACCTCGGCGATCAGGATGGGCAGGCCGAGGATGGCGATGCAGGCCAGGTAGACCAGCACGAACGCGCCACCGCCGTTGTCCGAGGCCATGTAAGGAAATCGCCAGATGTTGCCAAGGCCCACGGCCGAGCCGGTCGCGGCGAGGATGAACACGAGGCGCGAGGACCACATGCCGTGGATCGACGCGTTGTCGGCGGGAGGAGTGCGTGATGGATTCATCGCGCAAGCGTAGCCGATGCATCAGGCCGGCGTGTCCGCCGGCAGCGGCCATTGCGCGTCACGCGTTCGCTCGGGAGGCACCCGGCAAGCGCAGGACCTTGAAGCCCGCATAGGCCATCGTCAGCGCCACCAGCGGGCTGAGCAGGTTGAGCAGGGCGTAGGGCAGGTAGTCCAGCGTGGCCACGCCAAGCGTTGCCGCCATGTAGGCACCGCAGGTGTTCCACGGGATCAATGGCGAGGTCATGGTCGCGCCGTCTTCCAGCGCCCGCGACAAATTCACCGGTGCCAGCCCGCGGCGCGCGTATTCCTTGCGGAACAGCCGCCCCGGCAGGACGATCGCCATGTACTGGTCGGCGGCGATGATGTTGGTGCCGATGCCGGTGGCGAGCGTGGTCCCGATCAGCGAACCGGTGGAGCGCACCAGGTGCAGCAACGAGCGGATCAGACGCTCCAGCAGTCGGGTGCGTTCCATCACCGCCCCGAAGCCCAGAGCGCACAGGATCAGCCAGATGGTTTCCAGCATCGAGGCCATGCCGCCGCGGCTGAGCAGATCGTCGACCGCGGCATTGCCCGTTTCCACGCTGTAGCCCGAGAACATGGCCTGCCACCCGCCAGCGAGCATCGCCATGGCCGGCGAACGACCTTCGCCCGCGCCCAGTGCAACGACCGCACCGGGCTGGAACAGCAGTGCGACCACCAGGCCGGTCAGGGCACCGACCAGGATGGTCGGATAGGCCGGGAACTTGCGTGCGGCCAGAACCACGACCACCAGCATCGGGATCA
Organism: Pseudoxanthomonas suwonensis; assembly: GCA_030535605.1. GTDB lineage: Bacteria > Pseudomonadota > Gammaproteobacteria > Xanthomonadales > Xanthomonadaceae > Pseudoxanthomonas_B > Pseudoxanthomonas_B suwonensis_B. Next base: position 22,920 of record JAUNRQ010000002.1, on the reverse strand, counting down.
GCAGGTGCGGTCCGATGGCGAACTGCGCCGCCAGTTGCGCGGGCAGGTCGCCGAACGCGGCACCGTCGCCGCCACTGGCACCGCCGCGAAGCCCCAGGATGGTGAAGCCGATCAGCGCCAGCACCAGCGCCGGCACGGTGGTCCAGAGCATGTGCCGGATGTGCTCGAACAGCTCGCTGCCGGCCGCCGCCGGAGCCAGGTTGGTGGTGTCCGACAGCGGCGAGATCTTGTCGCCGAAGTAGGCGCCGGAGATCACTGCGCCGGCGGTGATCGCCGGGGACATGTCCAGCCCTTGGGCCACGCCGATCAGCGCCACGCCGAGCGTGCCGGCCACGGTCCAGCTGCTGCCGATGGACAGCGCGACGATGGCGCACACCAGGCACGTGGCCGGGTAGAAGTAGGCCGGGTGCATCAGCTGCAGGCCGTAGACGATCAGGGTCGGCACCGTGCCGGCCATCATCCACGTGCCGATCAGAGCACCAACCGCCAGCAGGATGAACACCGGCACGATCGCAAGCGAGATGCCGTGGACCATGCCGTCCTGGATGTCGGACCACGCAATGCCGTTGCGCAGGCCGACCAGTGCCGCGACCATCGTCGCCAGCATCAGCGCGACCTGGTTGGGGCCGTAGGAACTGTCCTCGCCGAACAGCATCACCGCCGCGGCCAGCAGCACCGCCAGGAACAGCAGTGGCGTCAGTGCCTGCAGCAGGCTCGGATCGCGCTCGGCGCGCACGGCATCGGGCTCGGGCAGGGGCGCTGGGGACTCAGCCACGGTCGCGGCGAAGGCGACTGTGGCGGTAACCGTAGAGCAGATAGATCACGGTTCCGATGATCATCCAGCCGACGAACAATGGCCAGTGCTCCTTGAACGACTGCCAGAACAGGTACATGCAGGCCAGCACGCCAAGTGGCGCCACCAGCGATACCGCGGGTACCCGGAACGGGCGCTCCAGGTCCGGTCGGGTGCGGCGCAGCACGAAGATGCCGGCGCAGACCGTGGCGAAGGCCAGCAGCGTACCCATCGACACCATCTCGCCCAGCAGGCCGATCGGCAGGAAGCCGGCCAGCACCGCGGCGATCAGGCCGACCACGACCGTGCCCACGTGCGGCGTGCGGAAGCGGGCATGGACCTTGCCGAACAGCTTCGGCATCAGTCCGTCGCGGCTCATCGTGTAGAAGATGCGCGGCTGCGCCATCAGCATCACCAGGATCACCGACGCCAGGCCGGCGACGGCCGCCATTTCGACCAGGATCTGCAGCCATTGCAGGCTTGGATACGCGGCCAGTGCGGTGGATACCGGCTCCGGCGTGCCCAGTTGCGGGTAGGGAAGCATGCCGGTCAGCACCGCGCACACCAGGATGTACAGGACCGTGCAGATCACCAGCGAGCCGAGGATGCCGATCGGCATGTCGCGTTGCGGATTCTTCGCCTCGCCCGCCGCCGTGGAAACAGCGTCGAAGCCGATGTAGGCGAAGAACACCATCGTCGCTGCGCGCATCACCCCGTCCATGCCGAATCGCCCGGGACCTTCGTTTTCCGGGATGAACGGCTGCCAGTTGGCCGGATCGACGTACTGCGCGCCGAAGGCGATGAACGCGAGGATCACCGCCACCTTGACCACGACGATGATCGTGTTGACGAAGGCCGACTGGGTGATGCCGACGTAGCCGACCGCACACACCGCGCCGACGATGGCGATGGCAGGCAGATTGATGATGCCGCCCGTGTGCACCAGCCTGCCCGCCTCCACCGTGTACGGGGCACGCGCCAGCGCCTCGGGCAGCGCCAGCCCGAAGTTGTTCAGGAACGCGTTGAAGTAGCCGGACCAGCCGACCGCCACCGTGGCCGATGCGAACAGGTACTCCAGCACCAGACACCAGCCGATGAACCAGGCCACGCCTTCGCCCAGGGTTGCGTACGAGTACGAATACGCGCTGCCGGAGACCGGCAGCATGGCGGCGAACTCGGCGTAGCACAGCCCGGCGAACGCGCAGGCGATGCCGGCGATGACGAAGCTGAGCATGATCGCCGGACCGGCATGTTCCGCGGCGGCCTGACCGGTCAGCACGAAGATGCCCGCACCGATGACCGCACCGATGCCGAGCATGATCAGCTGGGTGCCGGTCAGCGTCCGGCGCAGATGGACCTCGCCTTCCAGCGAGCCCTCGAACGGCTCGCCGGCGTCCACGTGCGGGGCCGGCGCGACCGGCTTGGTGCGCAACAGTTGCTGGAGCATGGTGGAGATTTCCCCGGTCCTGGCCGTGTCTCGGGCCTTTTCGTTACTGGAACCGATCCGCCGCGGAGCGCGACGCCACCGGCAATGTGGCGGCCACATTACTCCAGCGTGGAAACGCGCGGCAACCGGCCGGAAGTCATTGCCGCAGCCGGTCCGGCATGCTGCAATGCAGCGAAAACGAAGGAGATTTCGCACATGCCGGCACATCGGGACACCCGGTTCGACAGGCTTCGGGCCCTGCTGCAGGCCTTCGCGGTCCGCCATCCGCAGGACGCGGCGCTGGTCCATGCATGCCGGGCACTGCTGGATGATGCGCAGGATCCGTTCCGGCGCGAGCGCCTGGCCGGGCATTTCACCGGATCAGCCTGGCTGGTCAGCGCCGACGGCGAACGCACGCTGCTGACCCACCACCGCAAGCTGGACCGCTGGCTGCAGCCCGGCGGCCATGCCGATGGCGATGCCGACCTGGCGCGTGTCGCCCTGACCGAAGCCACCGAAGAGTCCGGGTTGAACGGCCTCTCGGTCGATCCGGACATCTTCGATCTGGACCGGCACTGGATTCCCGAGCGCGGCGATGTCCCCGGCCATTGGCACCACGACGTGCGTTTCGTGGTGCGTGCCGGTGATGACGAGGTCTTCGTCGTCGGCGACGAATCCCATGCGCTGGCATGGCGCCGGGTCAAAGACGTCGCCGACGACGAGACGATGGACGACTCGCTGCGACGCATGGCGCGCCGGTGGTTGGCGCGAGCTTGACGTCGTGGTCATGGAACGCGCTGGTCGAGCATCGTCACGGCGCGGATGCCAGGCTTGAACAGGAGCGGTTGCATTGGAACGGGCTTGGTGGCAGTTGAAGGCCTGGGCATCCGCCAGGTCATGCTGTCGCGAACGCATCGTCCACGTCCATGGCTGCGTGCAGGATTCGCACGATCAGCAGCACGTCATCGCCGGGCAGCGTGTAGAAGATGACGTGTTGGCCATGCGGGAACTTTCGATACCCCTCGAGGATGTCGTCGCATGCCTGTCCCATCTGCGGATTGGACGCCAGCGATCGGAAGACCCGATCAATCTGTTTCAGATAGCGGTTGCGCTGCGTGGCGCCCCAACGAGCTTGGGTGAAGCGGGCGATGGCGCGCAGATCCTCCAGCGCCAGGACAGACAAATCGAACCGGTACCTCACGGTTGCTGCGAATCCAGCTCGTCGATCAAGGCCTGCATGTCGTATCCGGCTGCACCGCTGCGTTCACCTGCAATCAATGCGTTGCGGAGAAGTTCAAGCTGGTGCTCGCTGGATTCCAGCAACCTCAACGCAGCGCGTATGACTTCGCTGGCCGACCCGTACCTGCCGCTGTCCAGCTGGCTGGAGATGAATTGGTCGAAGTGCTCGCCCAGGCTCACACTGGTGTTTCGTGCCATGACCGCGTCTCCGTTGGCGGTACCATATTTTGGTACAAACGCGGGTCGGGAGCAAGGCAATGGCAATCGTGGGGGATTGAAGCGGACCCGTCAGTACAGCACCCGCGTCCGCAACGTTCCCTCGATCCGGGCCAGCGCCTCGCGCAGCTGCCCGGCCTGTTCGCGGTCCGGGGCGGCGTCGATCACCACGTAGCCCAGATCGGGGTCGGTGCGCAAGTACTGGCCGTCGATGTTGATGCCGCGGCTGGAGAACACCTCGTTGATCGCCGACAGCACGCCCGGCACGTTGCGGTGGATGTGCAGGAAGCGGTTGCTGCCGGCGTGTTCGGGCAGGGTCACTTCCGGGAAGTTCACTGCCGAAAGCGTGCTGCCGTTGTCGCTGTAGCGCAGCAGCTTGGCCGCGACCTCGGCGCCGATGTTGGCCTGCGCTTCCAGCGTGCTGCCGCCGACGTGCGGGGTCAGGATCACGTTGTCCATGCCGCACAACGGGCTCTGGAAGGCGTCGGCGTTACCTTCCGGCTCGACCGGGAACACGTCCACCGCAGCGCCGCCGAGTCGACCATCGTGCAGTGCGCGAGCCAGCGCGTCGATGTCCACCACGGTCCCGCGCGAGGCATTGATCAGGTGCGCGCCGGGCTTCATCGTGGCGATCTGCGGTGCACCGAACATCATCCGCGTGGCCGGGGTTTCCGGCACGTGCAGGGTGACGATGTCGCTGCGCGCCAGCAGCTCGTCCAGGCTGGCGGCGCTGCGGGCGTTGCCCAGCGCTAGCTTGCTTTCGATGTCGTGGTAGACGACGTGCATGCCCAGCGCCTCGGCGATCACACCGACCTGGGTGCCGATGTGGCCGTAGCCGACGATGCCGAGGGTCTTGCCGCGCACTTCATGGCTGCCGGCGGCCGACTTCGACCAGCCGCCGCGGTGGCATTGCGCGTTCTTCGCCGGGATGCCGCGCATCAGCAGGATCGCCTCGGCGATGACCAGTTCGGCCACGCTGCGGGTGTTGGAATAGGGCGCGTTGAACACCGGCACGCCGGCGCGCTTGGCGGCCGCGAGGTCGATCTGGTTGGTGCCGATGCAGAATGCTCCGATCGCCATCAGCCGCCGTGCGTGCGAGAGCGCCTCCGCATCCAGCTGGGTGCGAGAGCGGATGCCGACGATGTGCGCCTCGGCCAGTTCGCGATGCAGCTCGGCCACCGGCAGCGCTTTTTCGAAGCGGCGGATGTCGCTGTAGCCGGCGGTGGCGAAGGCGTCTGCGGCGGTCTGGCTGATGCCTTCCAGCAGCAGCACGCGGATCTCGGACCTGGGGAAGGAGGTGCTTGCAGTCACGGTGACGACGGCTTGGTGTGGCGGGGCATTGCACCGCAGCATACTGCGTTACGCTTCGCCCATGAGCACGCCCGCACTCGACGCCCTGCTGTCTGCCGTTCCCGGCCTGCGCCTGCTGACCGGCCCGGCCGACCTGGAATACTACGGCCGCGACTGGACGCGACGCTGGACCCCGGCACCGTTGGCCATCGCCCAGCCATCCTCGGTGGACGAAGTGCAGGCGATCGTTCGCTGGGCGCGTGCCTGGACGGTGGCCTTGGTGCCCTCCGGCGGGCGCACCGGATTGTCGGGCGGGGCGGTCGCGGCCAATGGTGAACTGGTCATCAGCCTGGAGCGGATGAACCGCGTGCTGGACTTCGATCCGGTCGACCGCACCCTGTCCGTCCAGGCGGGCATGCCGCTTGAAGCAGTGCACGACGCGGCCCGCGACCACGGCCTCGCCTGGCCGGTGGATTTCGCCGCGCGCGGCTCCGCGACCATCGGCGGGGCCATCGCCACCAACGCCGGTGGCATCCGCGTGATCCGCTACGGCAATACCCGCGACTGGATTGCAGGGCTCACGGTGGTCGATGGGCGCGGTGAAGTGATGCACTTGAACCGCGGGCTGGTGAAGAACTCCAGTGGCTACGACCTTCGCCATCTGTTCATCGGTGCCGAGGGGACGCTGGGGGTGGTCGTCGAGGCGATCCTGCGCCTGACCGAACCACCGCCGCCCACCCGCGTGATGCTGCTGGCGCTGCCGGACTTCAGTGCGGTGCTGAAGGCATTCACCGTCCTGCGTGCCGGGTTGCGCCTGGAGGCCTTCGAGTTCTTCACCGGGGTTGCGCTGGCTCACGTGCTGGAGCACGGCGCGCAGCCCCCGTTCGCCGGACACCACCCCTGCTACGCGGTGGTCGAATTTGCCGATGTGGCCGAATCCGGTGAAGCCGCGGCCCTGACGGCGTTCGAGCAGGGGCTTGTGGATGGATGGGTACTGGATGGCGTGATCGCCGGCAGCGATGCCCAGGCGGCACAACTGTGGCGGTTGCGGGAAGGCATCACCGAATCGCTCGCCGGGCACGTGCCGTACAAGAACGACGTTTCCGTGCGGATTTCCGCATTGCCTGCGTTCCTGGCCGATGCCGAAACGCTGATCGGCCATGCCTACCCGCAATTCGAGGTGGTCTGGTTCGGTCACATCGGCGACGGCAACCTGCACATCAACGTGATCAAGCCCGAGGGCATGGCGCAGGCGGAATTCGTCCAGGACTGCGAGCGGGTCACGCGCCTGCTGGCGGACGTGCTGGAACGCCACGGCGGCAGCATCTCGGCCGAACACGGCATCGGACTGGTCAAGAAGCCGTGGCTGGCAGGAACGCGCAGTGATGCCGAAATCGAAGCCATGCGCGGAATCAAGGTGGCACTTGATCCCGACGGGATCATGAACCCGGGCAAGTTGCTGCCCTGAGCGGGTGCCGATACCGCCTCAGTTCCCCCAAGGACGCCGGAAGTTCAGCCGGACGGTGCGCACGCCCGGCAGTTCGCGCAACTCACCGGGCAGTTCCGGATGCAGCTGCAGACCGCGTCCGCCATCGAGGTCAAGGCGGCCGATGGCGTCGGCGGTGATGGCCTCGATCAACACGCCGGTGCCGCCGGCATGGCTGTCCAGCACCTGTTCCAGACGCGGCAGGCTGCCGGTCTCGCGCAAGTCGATGCGGATCGACAGCCGCGCCACGTTGTCGCGGCACAGCGATTCGTAATCCCAGCAGCGATCCACCGAAACGGCAAAGCCGCCACTGAAGCTGTCCTCGCGCAGCCGCCCCTCGATGACCAGGATGCGATCGCGGGTCAGCAGGGCCGCGTGCTGGGCATGTTCCTCGCCGAAGAAGGCGCATTCGATCCGGCCACGGCCGTCATCCAGCTGCACGAACGCCTGGGATTCGCCGCGCTTGCGCATGGCCGTCAGTTGTCCGGCAACCACCACGTTCATTTCCGGACGCCAGCCCTTGCGCGCTTCGGCCGGGCGGTTTTCCCACAGCGTGTCCAGGCCGCCCAGATCATGGCCGACCAGATCCAGCAGGTCGTCACGGTACGGATCCATGGGGTGGCCGCTGAGGTAATGGCCCAGGGTGTCGCGTTCGCCCTGCAGGCGCCGCACCAGCGGCCATTCGCCCAGCTCGGGCAGGGCGATGTCCAGTGCCGGACCGGCATCGCCGCCACCGAACAGCGAGTTCTGTCCGGCGGCCGCTTCCCGCGCCAGTTGTTCGGTGGCCTTCAGCGCTTCGGGCACCTGCGCCATCAGGCTGGCGCGGTTGCTGCCCAGCGCATCCACCGCCCCGGCGTTGACCAGCGCTTCCAGCACGCGCCGGTTGAGGCGGCTGGAATCGATGCGGCGGCAGAAGTCCAGCAGGTCGATGAACGCGCCGCCACGGGCGCGCTCCTGGACGATGGCTTCGCAGACGCCCTGGCCGACACCCTTGATCGCGCCCAGCCCGTAGCGGATGTGGCCGGTCGCATCGTTGTCCGGCAGTGATTCGAACTTGAATCCGGACGCGTTGACGTCAGGGGGCAGCACCTCCAGGCCCATGCGCCGGGCTTCGTTGAGGAACTCCACCACCTTTTCGGTCTTGTCCATGTCGCTGGACAGCACCGCGGCCATGAACTGCGCCGGGTAATGCACCTTCAGCCAAGCGGTCTGGTAGGCGACCAGCGCATAAGCGGCCGAGTGCGACTTGTTGAAGCCGTACTCGGCGAACTTTTCCATCAAGTCGAAGATCTGGGTCGCGGTGCGCGGGTCGACACCGTGCTCGGCGGCACCGGATTCGAACTTGGCGCGCTCCTTGGCCATTTCCTCGGCCTTCTTCTTGCCCATCGCCCGGCGCAGCAGGTCGGCGCCACCCAGCGAGTAGCCGGCCAGCACCTGGGCGATCTGCATCACCTGTTCCTGGTAGACGATGACCCCGTAGGTCGGCGCCAGCACCGGTTCCAGCAGCGGGTGCGGGTAATCGACCTCCTCGACGCCGTGTTTGCGATCCACCCATTGCCGGTCCATCCCGCTGCCCAGCGGGCCGGGACGGAACAGCGCCGCCAGCGCGATGATGTCTTCGAAGGTGTCGGGTCGCGCACGCTTGAGCAGCTCGCGCATGCCACGGGATTCGAACTGGAACACGGCCACCGTGTCGCCGCGGGCGAACAGCTCGTAGCTGGCCTTGTCGTCCAGCGGCAGCGCGGTGATGTCCAGTTGCCGGTCGTCGGGCAGTCCGGCGTTGATGGCCTTGACCGCCCAGTCGATGATGGTCAACGTGCGCAGGCCGAGGAAGTCGAACTTCACCAGGCCGACGGCCTCGACGTCGTCCTTGTCGAACTGGGTCACCGGATGCTTGCCGTGGCCGCTGCCGTCGCCCGCGTTTTCCGCGAACAGCGGGCAGAAGTCGGACAGCGGCGAGGGCGCGATGACCACGCCACCGGCATGTTTGCCGGCGTTGCGGGTCAGGTCTTCCAGCTGCAGCGCCAGGTCGATCAGCTCGCGCACGTCCTCTTCGGCGCCGTAGCGGGTGATCAGTTCGTCGGAGCGCCAGTTTTCGTCCTTCTGCGATTTCTCGGTGCGGCCCAGCGCGTCTTCCAGGCCGATGCCCAGGGTCATCGGCACCAGCTTGGCCACGGAGTCGACCATGCCGTAACCGTGGCCCAGGACGCGGCCGGCATCGCGCACCACCGCCTTGGCCGCCATGGTGCCGTAGGTGATGATCTGGCTGACCCGGTCGCGACCGTACTTGCGCGCGACGTAGTCGATGACCTCGTCGCGGCGGTCCATGCAGAAGTCGATGTCGAAGTCCGGCATCGACACGCGTTCGGGGTTGAGGAAGCGTTCGAACAGCAGGTCGTAGGGCAGCGGGTCCAGGTCGGTGATGCCCAGTGCCCAGGCGACCAGCGAGCCGGCGCCGGAGCCACGGCCCGGACCGACCGGGATGTCATTGGCCTTGCCCCAGTTGATGAAGTCGGCGACGATCAGGAAATAGCCGGGAAAGCCCATGCCGACGATGACGTCCAGCTCGGTTTCCAGGCGCGCGTCGTAGTCGGCGCGGGTCTTGCCCGGGGCCAGCGGTTGCTGCTGCAGCCGGGCGTCCAGTCCGCGCCGGGCTTCACTGCGGATCCAGCTGTCGAGGGTTTCGTCGTCGGGTACCGGGAAGGCCGGCAGGTAATAGGTACCCAGGCGCAACTCCAGGTTGCAGCGTTGCGCCAGCGCCAGGGTGTTGTCGATGGCATCGGGTGCATCGGCGAACAGCTCGATCATCGCCTCGCTGGGTTTGAGCCACTGTTCGGCACTGTAGTCGCGCGGGCGGCGCGGGTCGTCCAGCACGCGTCCGGAGGCGATGCATACGCGCGCTTCGTGTGCCTCGTAGCCCTCGGCGTCGAGGAAGCGCACGTCGTTGCTGGCGATCACCGGCACGCTGCGGCGGGCCGACGCATCCAGTGCAAAGCGGTTGAAGTCGGCTTCGCCGGGCAGGCCGCAGCGGGTCAGTTCCAGGTGCAGGCGATCACCGAACCAGCGTTGCGCATCGGCCAGCGCGGCCTCGGCGAGGTCCTCCCGACCCTCCGCGAGCAACCGGCCGCAGCGCGAGTGCCGGCCGGCCAGGGCGAACAGTCCGGGGACGTTGTCCACCAGCCAGTGCGGCCGCAGGACCACGCCGTCATGGCGGTGGCCTTCCATCCATCCGCGGGTCAGCAGGCGCGACAGTGCCAGATAGCCGTCATGGTCGCGACACAGCAGGGTCAGTTGCCACGGCGCCTCGTCGCCCTCGGCCAGCAGCACGTCGGCACCGGCAATCGGCTTCACCCCGGCCGCTTCGGCGGCCTTGTGGAACTTGACCAGCGAGAACAGGTTGTTGCGATCGGTCACCGCCACGGCGGGTTGGCCCTGGGCCAAGCACTGCGCCACCAGCGCCTTCAGGCGGACGGTGGAATCGACCAGCGAATACTCGCTGCGGACGTGGAGGTGGGCGAAACGTGCGGACATGATGCAGCGTGGCGGTCGCGGCCCTCAGGTTAGGGCTTGGGTCGGACAGGGACAAGGCTTGACGTCGGGGCCGCGGCCGCCCTCGCGGACCAGCGGCTTGCGCGAAACGGGCCGCGGGGGCGAGCCCGCTCCGGGACCCGCGCGAGCGGTCCTGCGGCTCTGTCCTTCGCCGATCGGCTTGGCGTCTAACGCTGTACCGGTAGCGCTTGGTCCCGCTGCGCCAGCCGGACCGGCGCGAAGCTGCGCCGATGGTGCTGGCATGGGCCGTGTTCGCGCAGTGCAGCCAGGTGTGCGGGACTGGGATACCCCTTGTGGCGGTCGAAGCCGTACTGGGGAAAGTCCGCATGCAGCGCCACCATCGCATGGTCACGCGCGACCTTGGCGAGGATCGAGGCCGCCATGATCGCCGGCTCCAGTGCGTCGCCACCGACCAGGGCCTCGGCCGGGCAGGGCAGTTGCCGAGGCAGGCGGTTGCCGTCGATCCGCGCCATGCAAGCGGCCGGTTGCAAGGCGCACAGGGCGCGCTCCATGCCGACCAGGGTGGCTTGGAGGATGTTCAACGCGTCGATCTCGGCCGGACTGATGAATTCCACATGCCAGGCCAGCGCCTGCGCGCGGATCAGCGGCGCCAGCACTTCACGCCGGGCCGGGCCGAGCTTCTTGGAATCGTCCAGTCCCTCGAGCGGGCGACGCGGGTCGAGGATCACGGCCGCCACGGCGACGGGCCCGGCCAGCGGCCCGCGACCGGCTTCATCGACGCCGGCGATCAGCCGATGCCGCGGGGCAGCGATGGCTCCAGGCAGCGGCATGGTCAACGCACCATCGCCACCACCGCATCGGCGGCGCGTTCCGAGGCACTCTGACGCAGCTGCCGGTGGATGGCCTCGAAGCGCGGAAGCAGTGCGTCGCGGGCATCGGCGTCGGTGAACCAGTGCTGCAACGCCTCGGCCAGCTTGGCGGGCGTGCAGTCCTGCTGCAACAGCTCCGGGACCAGCGATTCACCGGCGAGCACGTTGGGCAGGCTCACGTGCGCGCTGCGCAACAGGCCCAGCCCCTTGACGATGCGGTACGTGAGCGGGGCGATACGGTGTCCGACCACCATCGGCCGCTTGCACAGCATCGCCTCCAGCGCGGCGGTGCCCGATGCCAGCAGCACCACGTCGCTGGCGATCATCGCCGCCTGCGCCTGGCCATCCAGCAGCAGCACGTCGGCGACCGGAAAGCCGGAGGGCGGAAGCAGCGACTGGATGCGCTCGCGACACGATGGATTGGCGGCAGGGATCAGCACCTTCAGGTCGGCAATCCGTGTCTGCAGGCGCGCTGCCGCCTCGAGGAACACCGGCAGCATCCGCCGGATTTCGCCATCGCGGGAACCGGGCAGCATCGCCAGCAGCGGGCCGCCGTCGGCAAGGCCCAGACGCTGCCGTGCGGCCGTGCGGTCCGGTTGCATGGCGATGGCGTCGGCAAGCGGATGGCCGACGAAGGTCGCGTCCACGCCATGGTGTGCGTAGATCGGTGGCTCCATCGGGAACAGGCACAACACCTGGTCCGCGGATTCGCCCATCCGTGCTGCGCGGGATTCGCGCCAGGCCCAGACACTGGGGCTGACGTAGTGCACCGTCCGCAGACCGCGTTGCTTCAGCCAGCGCTCGATGCCGAGGTTGAAGTCCGGTGCGTCGATGCCGACGAACACATCCGGCCGCCAGTCGAGGAGGCGTTGCCGGAAGCCCTTGCGCAGGCGCAGCAGTCGAGGCAGGTGCGCGAGCACTTCGGCCAGTCCCATGACCGCCAGTTCCTGCGCGTCATGCCAGGTGTCCATGCCGGCTTCCCGCATCCGCGGGCCGCCGATGCCGGCGAATTGCGCGTCCGGAAAGCGCTCGCGCAGTGCAGCGACCAGTCCGGCTCCGAGTTGGTCGCCGGATGTTTCCCCGGCACACAGGGCAATGCGCAGCGGCGGCGAACCCGGCGCGCGGGTCGGGCTCACCGCAGCAGCCCCCTTTCCGAAGCCTCGATGAAGTCCAGCAGCTGGCGCACGTCGTCGCTGTCGCGGGCGATCTCGGCCAGTTCCGCCTTGGCTTCCTCCAGACGCGCTTCGCCCAGGTACAGGGCGCGGTAGGCGCGGCGGATGAGCTGGATGCGTCGCGCGTCGTAGCCACGCCGCTTCAGGCCTTCGCTGTTGATGCCGCGTGCGCGCGCGTACTTGTCCTGCGCCACCATCACGAACGGCGGCACGTCGCCGTTGACGAATGCACCCATGCCGATGAAGGCGTGGTCGCCGATCCGGCAGAACTGGTGTACCCCGACGAACCCGCTGAGGATGACCTGGTTGCCGATGGTCACGTGGCCGGCGAGGGTGGCGTTGTTGGAAAACACGCAGTCGTCACCCACCACGCAGTCGTGGGCGATATGCACGTAGGCCAGCAGCCAGTTGCGGTTGCCCAGCGACGTGACCCCGCCGCCGCCGCCGGTGCCGCGGTTGATGGTGACGAACTCGCGGATCACGTTGCCGTCGCCGATCAGCAGTTCGGCGCGCTCGCCGGCGTACTTCTTGTCCTGCGGATCGCCGCCGATCGCCGCATGGCCGTGGATGTGGTTGCCTTCGCCGATGCGGGTCGGCCCCTGGATGCTGCAGTGCGGGCCGATGCGGGTGCCGGCGCCGATGCTGACCTCGGCGCCGATGACGCTGTAGGCACCGACCACCACGTCCTCGGCAAGCGTTGCGCGCTCATCGACGACGGCGGTGGGATGGATCAATGCCGCCATGCCGGTTCAGCCCTTGACTTCCGCGCACAGGATTTCGGCGCATGCCACCTGTTCGCCGTCGACCCGGGCGATGCCCAGGTACAGCGTCATGTTGCGGATCTCGCGCTTGATGGTGACCTCCAGTTCCAGACGATCGCCGGGCACCACCATGCGCGAGAACTTGGCGCCGTCGACCTTGACCAGATAGGAAATCCCGCCGGGTACCAGATCACCACGCGACAGGTGGCTGAGGATGCCGCCGGCCTGGGCCAGCGCTTCGATCACCAGCACGCCGGGCATCACCGGCTGTTCCGGGAAATGGCCCTGGAAGTAGTTTTCGTTGGCACTGACGCACTTGTGGCACAGCACCCGGTGGTTCGCTTCGAACTCGAGCACGCGATCCACCAGCAGGAACGGAAAGCGGTGGGGCAGCAGCTTGCGGATGCCGGTGACGTCGATCGGCAGCGTCGGGGTGGCGCTCATGGATTCTCCCTGTTGTTCTTGTCGCGCCCGTGCACGGCCCGTGCCAGGCCATCCAGTTGCTTGAAGCGCGCGGCGCTCTTGCGCCAACTGCGATTGTCCATGATCGGGGTGCCGGAGGAATACTCGCCCGGCTGGTCGATCGAACGGGTGACCAGGCTCATCGCGGTCACAGTGACCCGGTCGCAGAGATGGATGTGGCCGACGACGCCGGCACCGCCGCCGATCAGGCACCAGCGCCCGATGCGCGTGCTGCCGGCGATGGCGACGCATCCGGCCATGGCCGTGTGTGCGCCGACATGGACGTTGTGGCCGATCTGCACCAGGTTGTCCAGGCGCACGTCCTCTTCCAGCACGGTGTCTTCCAGCGCGCCGCGGTCGATGCAGGTGTTGGCGCCGATCTCGCAGTCATCACCCACGCGCACGCCGCCCAGTTGCGGGATCTTGCGCCAGTGCGCCCGACCCTCGTCGTCCTTGTCCACGGCAATGCCGAAGCCGTCGGCGCCCAGCACGGCGCCCGGATGCACCAGAACGCGTTGGCCCAGGCGGACGCGTCGCACCAGCGTCACCCGTGCGACGAGTTCGCTGTCGGCACCGACCTCGCAATCCTCGCCGATCGCGCAACCCGGGCCGATGATCGCGCCCTCGGCAATGCGCGAGCGTGCACCGATGCTGGCGTGCGGACCCACATGCGCGCCCGCCGCGACCTGCGCGCTCGCATCGACGAAGGCAGTCGGGTGGACGCCGGCAGCGCGTGATTCACGCACGTCGAACAGCGCGGCGATCCGCGCGAACATCGCATACGGGTCCGGCGTGACCAGGGCGACGCCGGCAAAGCCCTCGGCATCGGCCTCGCGCAACAGCACGGCGCCGGCGAGCGTGTCGGCCAACTGGGCACGGTAGGCGGGATTGGCAAGGAAACCCAGCTGCGTCGGCCCGGCGCCGGCAAGGGTGCCGACGCCGTCGATCAGGGTTTCGGAATCGCCTTGCAGACGCAGGCCAAAGCGTGTTGCCAGTTCACCCGTGGTGAAGGCGGACGTAGCCAGGGCGACGGCCTCAGAACGCGCCGCCGAAGGTGAACTGCAGCCGTTCGATCTCGTCACCCTGGCGCAGCAGGGTGCCGTCGCTGTTGAACACCGAGTCCTGCTTGCGAAGCGGCAGGGCATAGCTGATGGAAATCGGACCCACCGGCGCGCGCCACAGCAGGGCCACGCCGGCCGATGCCCGCAGTTCGCCGGCATCGAAGCCGTCGCGGCTGGCGAACACGTTGCCGAAATCGACGAACGCCGAGACACGCGCCGCTGGCGAGTTGATCAGCGTCGGGAAGATCATTTCCAGCGAGCCCACGGTCTTGACCGCGCCACCCATCGGCTGGATTTGCGGCATGCCCGGCAGGATGCCGACGCGCGGGCCCAGGGTGTTGTCGCGGAAACCGCGCACCGAGCGCGTGCCACCGGCGTAGAAGTTCTCGAAGAACGGCAGGCCGTCGGCGGTCACCGTCTTGAGGTAGTCCAGCGACGTCGGGGAGCACTGGTCGACGGGGGTGATGTTCGGGTTCGGGTTGGCCTCGGTCGGTGCCACCCAGCAGATGTTGCGGGTCACCGCGTCGCCATAGCTGTCGCCGTAGCCCACTTCGGCACGGGTATTCAGCACCAGCGCACGGTGGAGCGGCCAGTAGCGGGAGAACTCGTAGTTGAGCTTGTAGTACTCGACCGTGGAGCCGGGCAGGGTGATTTCCGCCGAAACGCGCTGGTAGGTGCCGCGGGTGGGGGCGAAGTAGTCGTTGCGGGTGTCGCGTGCCCAGGCCAGTTCGGTGCGCCAGCTGTTGAAGGTGCGGCGGTTCAGCGCATCGATGTAGTCGGTGATGACGTAGGGGGTCGAGCCGGGGTAGGCGAAGATCTGGTTGCGGTCGATGCCGAACAGGGCCGAGACGGTGTCGTTCTCGGTGATCGGCAGGCCCAGCACCATCTGTGCCGCGCCACTGGTGGTGGAGTACGAGGCGGTGTTGAAGCGGGAGTTGTCGAACTCGCGCCACCACAGGTTGTAGCCCAGCGACATGCCGTTGTCGGTGAAGTACGGGTTCATGAACGAGAACGCGTAGCGCTGCATGTAGGTGTTGCGCTGCGCTTCCACCGAGATCCGGTTGCCGCTGCCCAGGAAGTTGTTCTGGCTGAGCTGGATCGAGGTGGTCATGCCCGACAGCTGCGAGTAACCCAGGCCGAAAGTGAAGCTGCCGGACTGGGTTTCCTTGACGCTGATGGCCAAATCGACCTGATCCGGGCTGCCCTGCACCGGCACCGTCTCGACTTCGACGCTGCCGGGCTCGAAATAGCCCAGCCGCTGCATGCGCACCTTGGAGCGGTCGATCGCGGCCTGCGAGTACCACGCACCCTCGAACTGGCGCAGTTCGCGGCGCATCACTTCGTCGGACGTGCGGGTATTGCCGTTGAAGGTGATGCGACGCACGTTGACCCGCGGCCCCGGCTGCACCTGCAAGGTGATGCCGACGGTGCGGGCTTCGCGGTCGACCTCGGGAACCGGCGTGACCTGGGCGAAGGCATAGCCGATGTTGCCCAGGGTGGCGGTGATGGCGTCGGAGGTGAATTCCAGCAAGCGCCGCGAGAAGACCTGGCCTTCGCGCACCATCACCAGCCGCATCAGGTCTTCTTCGGGCAGCACCAGGTCGCCGGCCAGCTTGATGCTGGACAGCGTGTACTGCTCGCCCTCGGTGATGCCCGCGGTGATGTACATGTCGCGCTTGTCGGGGCTGATCGAGACCTGGGTGTTGTCGACGCTGAAGTCGATGTGGCCACGATCCAGGTAGTACTCGTTGAGCCGTTCCAGGTCGCCGGAGAGCTTTTCACGCGAGTACTGGTCGTCGCGGCGGTACCAGCTCAGCCAGTTGCTTTCGGAAGATTCCCAGGTCTTGAGGATGTCGTCGCTGTCGTACTTTTCGGTGCCGACCAGGTTGATGTGACGGATCTTGGCGGCCTTGCCTTCGTCCACGTTGATCGTGACGTCGACCCGGTTGCGGTCCAGGCGGCTCACCGTCGGCTCGATCTTGACGTTGTACTTGCCGCGGTTGTTGTACTGGCGGGTCAGTTCCTGGGTCACGCGGTCGAGTGCCAGACGGTCGAAGGTCTCGCCCTCGGCCAGGCCGATCTCGCGCAGGCCGCGGGTCAGGTCTTCGGTCTTGATGTCCTTGTTGCCGCTGAGGGTCAGGCGGTTGATCGCCGGACGCTCGACCACGGTCACCACCAGGATGTTGCCCTGGCGGTCCATGCGCACGTCCTCGAAGAACCCGGTGCGGTACAAGGCACGGATTGCCTCGCCCACTCGGCCCTGGTCGACGGTGTCACCGCGTTCGACCGGCAGATAGGTGAACACGGTGCCGGCACCGATCCGCTGCAGGCCATCCACGCGGATGTCGCTGACCGTGAAGGCGTCCGCGGACAGGGGCGTGCCGGCATCGGCGGCCGGCGTCACCGAGAATGGATTGGCGGCCTGGGCCCAGGCGGGGGCGGCGGACTGCGTGGCCAGCGCGGAGAGCAGGGCGAGGGCGAGCAGGCTGCGGGCGGGGGATCGCGTCATCATGGGGTCCGGAGGTGGCAATAAGCGGGCTGCGGCGGGTGGGCGGCACGTGGCCGTCATCGCAGCAGCCCCAGAAGGTCATTGTAGAACGCCAGCCCCATCAGGCCGGCGATGGCGGCGAGGCCGAGGTACTGGCCGGCAGCCATCGCGCGTTCACTGAGCGGGCTGCCCTTGACCAACTCGATAAGGTAATACAGCAGGTGTCCGCCGTCCAAGACCGGGATCGGCAGCAGGTTGATGATCGCCAGGCTCAGGCTGAGCAGGGCGAGGAAGCTGAGGAACCACGCCGGCCCGAGCTGCGCGCTGGCGTTGGCGTAGCGGGCGATGGTGATGGGCCCGGACACATTTTCCACGGATGCACGGCCGCTGAACATGCGGCCGATCATTCCCAGGCTGTCACGGGCGAGCCGCGCGGTTTCGCGAAACGCGGCGGGGACCGCAGCGATCGCGCCGAAGCGCTGGCTGGCGTCGTAGGCGGGCATTTCGCCGGCAGCCGGGCGGATGCCGAGGATCCAGTAGTCGCCGCGCTGCGGGTCGTTGTGCAGGCGCGGCCGCAGTGGCAGTGCCAGGCGCTGGTCGTTCCGCAACACCTCCACCATCACCTCGCCGGAGCCGGTCGCACCCTCTTCCCGGCCCCATTGCTGCAGCAACGGGCCGATCTGCTCGAAATGCGTGATCCGGCGGGCATCGATGGCGGTGATCCGGTCTGACGCCTGCAGCACCCCCGCGGCCGGCGCGTCCGGCTCGATCGTGCCCAGGACAGGCGGAAGCAGCAGGTGGCGCGGGGTGATGCCGATGGCCGCGGGGATGCGCCGTTCATCCAGCCCCTGCGGCAGTCGGGACAGCGGCAGCACGCGCTCGCGCTCGACGCCCTCGGCGTCACGCACCCGCAGCCGCAGCTCATCACGATCCATGCCGGCGGTGGTCAGCGCCAGCGCGGCCTCGCTCCAGGTCGCGGTATCGCGCCCGCCCACCTGCAGCAGCACGTCGTCGGCCCGAAGGCCGGCCTGCGCGGCGATGCCCTGCACATGGCCGACGACCGGCCGGTAATCCGGCCTGCCCAGCAGGAACATCCCCCAAAGCAGCAGCACGCACAGCAGCAGGTTCGCCACCGGGCCGGCGGCGACGATGGCGATGCGCTGCCACACGGATTTGCGGTTGAACGTCTGGTCGAGCTGGCCGGCGGGAATCTCGTACTCGCGCTCGTCGAGCATCTTCACGTAACCGCCCAGCGGGATCGCGGCGACAGCCCATTCGGTGCCGTGGCGGTCCTGTCGCGACCACAGCGGCTTGCCGAAGCCGACGGAAAAGCGCAGCACGTGCACGCCGCACCGCCTGGCGACCCAGTAATGGCCGAACTCGTGGAAGGTGACCAGGACACCGATGCTGACCACCAGCCACCACAGCGAGCCGATGAACTCGCTCATCGTGACCAGTCCGGCTGGCCGGCGTCGGGCCGGCGAGCGCTCAAGGGGGTGGTAGGCGGGAACATGGGGTCAGTCGATGCGGAAACGGCCAAGATGGGTGCGGGCAAACTCGCGGGCTTCGGCATCGGCGTGGAGAACCGTTTCGATGCCGTCCGCCGGCCGCGATGGCAGCGCCTGCAGCCCGTGATCGATCAGCGCGGGAATGGACAGGAAAGCGATCTGCTGCTGAAGAAACGCTGAAACCGCGATTTCGTTCAGGGCATTGAGCTGCGCCGGGGCGCAGCCGCCGCGCTCCAGCGCCTGGTAGGCCAGTCGAAGGCAGGGGAAGGTGTCGGTGTCGGGCCGCTCGAACTCCAGCCGGCCGTGCTGCAGCAGGTCCAGGCTGTGCACGCCGGAGTCGATGCGCTGCGGCCATGCCAGGCCCACCGCCAGTGCGGTGCGCATGTCCGGCAGCCCCAGTTGCGCCAGCGTCGAGCCGTCGACGAACTGCACCAGGGAATGTACGAGGCTCTGCGGGTGCACCAGCACCTGCAGGCGTTCGGGCGGGATCGCGAACAGGTGGTGGGCCTCGATCACCTCCAGCCCCTTGTTCATCAGCGTCGCCGAGTCGACCGAGATCTTCGGCCCCATCGTCCATTTCGGATGGGCGATGGCCTGTTCCGGCGTCACGCCGGCCAGCGAGTCGCGCGAGCGACCGCGGAACGGGCCGCCGGAGGCGGTCAGCACGATCCGCGCGACCCGGCCATCGCAGCCTTCCGGCGGCAGGCATTGGAAGATCGCGTTGTGTTCGCTGTCGATCGGCACCAGCGTGCCGCCGCCATCGCGAACCGCCTGCATCAGCAGTTCGCCGGCCATCACCAGCGACTCCTTGTTGGCCAGCAGCAGGCGCTTGCCGGCACGCGCGGCGGCCAGTGCGGACGGCAGCCCGGCGGCACCGACGATCGCCGCGACGACCGTGTCGCATTCGTCATCGGCTGCCAGTGCCTCGACCGCGGCCATCCCGGCGTGCGCGCGGGTCGGCAGGCCGGCGTCGAGCAGGCCATCGCGCAGACGCGAAAAGACATGTTGGTCGGCGATGGCCGCATGCGCGGGGCGGTGTCGCCGACACAGGGCCAGCAGCGCGTCGACATCGCGTCCGGCAACCAGTGCGTGCACCCGCATCCGCTCAGGATGGCGGGCGATCACGTCCAGCGCGGATCCGCCGATGGAGCCGGTTGCGCCCAGCACGGTGATGGACTGGATGGCGGAGGCCATCGTCACAATCCCAGCAACGACTTGCCCAGCGCGAACACGGGCAGGGCGGCGAGCACCGCGTCGATGCGGTCCAGTACCCCACCGTGGCCCGGGATCAGGTCGCCCGAGTCCTTGGCACCGGCGTGGCGCTTGATCAGGCTTTCATACAGATCCCCGACCACCGAGAACACCACCGTGACCAAGGCCAGTACCGCCACCTGCAGCAGGCCCCAGCCGCTGGTACCGGCCAACCACGCCATCGCCAGCGCCACCAGCATGCCGGCGGCGATGCCGCCGAACAGGCCCTCGACGGTCTTGTTCGGGCTGATCCTGGGACTGAGCTTGTGCTTGCCAAGGTGGCGCCCGGCGAAATAGGCACCGCTGTCGGCCGCCCAGACGGTCATCAGGGCGCACAACAGCCAGACGTGGCCCTGCTGGACACCGGGGATCCGGCTTGGCTCCGGGTCGCCGGCGTGCACCAGTGCCAGCGCCGCCCATGCCGGAATGATGGCCAGCGTCGCAGCCGCCAGCTTGAAGATGCGTGCGTGGCTCTCATGGTCGGCGCCGAAGTCGTAATGGCGCAGCCAGAGCGCAGCCAGCAGCCACCAGCCAACGCCGATCACCACCGCCACCTGCAGCAGCACCAGGCTGCCGCCATTGCCGGTATGCCCGGCCCAGACCAGCGCCACCATCAGCAGCAGATTGGCGGTGATGAGGACCAGCCGCGCCAGGGTGTCCTCGACGTCTGCCAGCCGGTACCACTCCCACATCCCGCCCATGAACAGGACGGCCGCGAGCAGTGCCAACCAAGGGGTGTTCAGCAGCAGGATCGCCGCAATGGCAATCGGTGCCATCACCAGCGCCGCCAGGATCCGGGTACGTGTCATGCGCTCTCCTCGCGCGTGGTTGCGTCGACCTGCTCGCCGGTCAGGCCGTAGCGTCGCTGGCGGCGGCCATAGTCGGTCAGCGCGTCGGCCAGGGTGGCCTCGTCGAAATCCGGCCACAGCGTGTCGGTGAACCACAGTTCCGTATAGGCCAGCTGCCACAGCAGGAAATTGCTGATGCGCTGTTCGCCACCGGTACGGATGAACAGGTCGGGTGCCGGCAGCGCGGCCAACGCCACGTGGCGGCCGATCGCCTCTTCGTCGATGGCCTCCGGCGCAATGCGCCCGGCGAGGGCGTCGGCGGCCAAGCGGCGTGCCGCGCTGGCGATGTCCTGGCGACCGCCGTAGCTGGCAGCGATGTTCAGCTGCAACCGGCGGTTGTTCCCGGTCAGGCGTTCGGCCGATTCCATGCGCTCGCGGATTGCCGGCTGGAAGCGGCTGCGCTCGCCGATGAAGCGCACCCGCACGCCGCGCCGATGCAGTTCTTCGACCTCGCGCTCCAGCGCCGACAGGAACAGCCGCATCAGCGCGCCGACCTCGTCGGCGGGACGCCCCCAGTTCTCGCTGGAGAACGCGAACAGCGTCAGGACTTGGATGCCCTGGCGAAGACAGCCGTCGATGCAGATGTTGACCGCGCGGGCACCGGCACGGTGGCCGACCATCCGCGGGCGGCCACGCCGTCTTGCCCAGCGGCCGTTGCCGTCCATGATCACCGCCAGGTGGCGCGGCAACGTGCTGGCGGTGGGAATGGCGGATTCTGCTTGCATGGCGTGCACTTGCGGGCGCCGTGGCGCGGGTCGGGAGCAGGGCTCGCGGGCCCGCGCGGGCGTGTCGCCGGACGAAAAGCGGTCCTCAGACCGCCATCAACTCGGCTTCCTTGCCCTTCACCACCTCGTCGACGTCGGTGACGGCCGCGTCGGTGATCTTCTGGATGTCGTCCTCGGAGCGGCGCACGTCGTCCTCGGTGACCAGCTTTTCCTTCAGCAGTTCCTTGACCTGCTGATTGGCGTCGCGGCGGATGTTGCGGATCGCGACCTTGCTGTCCTCGCCTTCGGCGTGCACCACCTTGGTCAGTTCCTTGCGGCGCTCTTCGGTCAGCGCAGGCAGGTTCAGGCGGATGACGGTGCCGGCGGTGTTCGGGGTCAGGCCCAGGTCCGAGGCAAGGATGGCCTTTTCGATGGGGGCCACCATCTGCTTTTCCCACGGGGTGATCACCAGCGAGCGGGCATCGGCGACGGCGACGCTGGCCACCTGCGACAGCGGCATGTCCGAGCCGTAATAGTCGACCTTGATGTGGTCGACCAGCGCGGTCGATGCGCGGCCGGTGCGGACCTTGACCAGGGTGTGCCGAAGCGCCTCGACGCTCTTGGCCATGCGCGTCTGCGCGTCCTTCTTGATGTCGTTGATGCTCATGCCCGGCTCCGGTGGACTGCGTAACCGGAGGAGTATACGGCGTGCAGCCGGCACTGAGGAGCGCGGCGCCGGCGCATCCCGCCGCCACATCAACGCATGCCGGCCTGCGGGGCCGGGAAACCACCGCGCGCGGCGCGGGCGGAAACGGACCTCAGGCGTGAACCAGGGTGCCGAGCGCCTCGCCGCGCAGAATGCGCAGCAGCGCACCAGGCTCGTCCATGTCGAAGATGCGCAGGGGCAGGGCGGCGTCACGCGCCAGTGCGAAGGCGGCGGTATCCATCACCTGCAGGTTGCGCGCGATGACCTCGCTGTAATGCAGCGTGTCGAACCGAACCGCGTCCGGGTGCTTCTTCGGGTCCGTGTCGTAGACGCCGTCGACCTTCGTGGCCTTCAGCAACAGGTCGGCGCCGATTTCCACCGCGCGCAGCGCCGCGCCGGAATCGGTGGTGAAGAACGGTGCGCCAACGCCGGCGGCGAAGATGGTGATGCGGCCCTTTTCCAGATGCCGGATCGCACGGCGACGGATGTAGTCCTCGCACACGTCATTGATCTTGATGGCGCTCATCACCCGCGCCTTGCCGCCCAGCTTCTCCAGCGCGTCCTGCATTGCCAGGGCGTTGATCACCGTCGCCAGCATGCCCATCTGGTCGCCGGTGACCCGCTCCATGCCACCGGCGGCCAGTCCGGCACCGCGGAAGATGTTGCCGCCACCGATCACCAGCGCGATTTCCGCGCCGGCCTCGTGTGCCTCCATGACCTCCGCCGCCAGCCGGTGCAGCACCTTGGGGTCGATTCCGTAATCCTCGTCGCCCATCAGGGCCTCGCCGGAAAGCTTGAGCAGGACGCGGCGATGGGCGAGGTCAGTCATGGTGGTTCCAGTCGAATCCGAGGTGCCGCATTCTACCGTGCGCGGCGCTCGCGGACGCCACGCGTGGGCGCCGCGAATGCGTGGTGGCATCCACGCCCGGCGCACGCGCGCCGCTTGCGGCGGGACGCGCCAGCCGACCGCAGCGTCCTTCGGACCGGCGTCCGGCAACGAAGAAGCCCGCGTTTCCGCGGGCTTCTTCCCATCGTGCCGTGAGACGATGGATCAGGCCAGGCCGGCCTGCTTCATCACTTCGGCGGCGTAGTCTTCCTTGACCTTCTCGATGCCTTCGCCCACGGCCATG
>JAUNRQ010000011.1 GCA_030535605.1 Pseudoxanthomonas suwonensis | reverse complement strand
GGCCTGGACATCCTCAACATCAACGGCATCGAGATCCAGTCGCGCGCCTACATCGGCCGCTTCAACTTCAAGGGCCAGGACCAGCAGAAGATGGTCGGCTCGCTGTCCGGCGGTGAGCGCGGCCGCCTGCACCTGGCCAAGACCCTGCTGCAGGGTGGCAACGTGCTGCTGCTGGACGAACCGTCCAACGACCTCGACGTGGAAACCCTGCGCGCGCTGGAAGACGCGCTGCTGGAGTTCCCGGGCAATGCGTTCGTCATCAGCCACGACCGCTGGTTCCTCGACCGCATCGCCACCCACATCCTCGCCTTCGAGGGCGACTCGCACGTGGAGTTCTTCCAGGGCAACTACCGCGAGTACGAGGAAGACAAGAAGCGTCGCCTCGGCGATGACGCCGGCCCGAAGCGGCTGCGCTTCAAGGCGCTGAAGTAACGGACGCGGGAGCGGCCATCGGGTGGTCGCTCCTCCCTCGGTCAGGGCTTCCCGCCCTGACTCGGGCGCGCCATCCGTGGCACGCTGGTCCGCCGACCACCCGATACCCGCCGGAGGCAGTGTGGCCAACTTCATCGACAAACTCCGCAACCGCTGGCGCGATGCCGACACCCTGCTGTGCGTCGGCCTGGACCCGGACCCGGCGAAGTTCCCGGACGCGTTCGTCAGCGATCCCGATGCGCTGTTCCATTTCTGCGCACGCATCGCCGATGCCACCGCCGAGTTCGCCTGTGCGTTCAAGCCGCAGATCGCCTACTTCGCCGCGCACAACGACGGCGAGGCGCAACTGCAGCGGCTGATCGCGCACATCGCCGGCGCGCACCCGGACGTGCCGGTGATCCTCGATGCCAAGCGCGGCGACATCGGCAGCACCGCGCAACAGTACGCCGTGGAGGCGTTCGAGCGCTTCGGCGCCGATGCGGTCACGCTGAATCCCTACATGGGTTTCGACTCCGCCCAGCCTTTCCTGCAACGCAACGACCGCGGCTGCATCTTCCTCTGCCACACCAGCAACCCGGGTTCTCGCGACTTCCAGGAGCTGATGGTCGATGGCGAGCCGCTGTACCTGCACGTGGCCCGAGCGATCGTCAGCGATTGGAATACCGATGGCAACTGTGCCTTGGTGGTCGGCGCCACCTTTCCGGAGGAGCTGAAGGTGATCCGCGGGATCGTCGGCGACATGCCGCTGCTGATCCCAGGCGTCGGCGCACAGGGTGGCGATGTCGAGGCCGTGGTGCGCAACGGCCGGAGCGCCGACGGCACCGGGCTGATGATCAACTCCTCGCGCGGGATCCTGTATGCCTCGTCCGGCGCCGGCTACGCCGAGGCGGCGGCGGACGCCGCACGCGGCTTGCGCGATGCGATCAACCGCTTCCGCTGACGGGTCACCGCATCAAGGACGAAACGCCTTGAGCACGACTGCCAATGCGACCAGCACGTTCAGCGTGATCGAAATCAGCATGACCATCCCATACCCGAGGACGGCACGGATGGCGATCTTCCAGCGCGCGTGGTCGCGGCCGAAGTACTGCACCAGCGACACCGCCCCGTAGCCGGCCGCAACCAGCATGATCGTGCCTTGCATCTGCGGCCAGGCGCGCTGCAGCGGCATGGCGATCGCCTGCAGCACGAAACTCTGTGCGGTCAGGAAGGTGGTGATCACCAGCCACTCGGGATAGTTGAGCCCGCCAACCCGCCTGAACGCCAGCTTGAAGGCGAGCGCCTCGAGCGGCAGCATCAGCAAGGTCAGCACGGTGTAATGCTGGTTCATCCATGCCTTGATCGCGCCGAACGTGGTCACCAGATAGTCCACGTCCAGCTTGCCGAGGTCCTCGGGCTGGCCACTGCCGGCGTCGACCGCCAACACCGTGCCGACCAGATCGCCGGCCAGCAGGTATTTCGCCAGCACGATCAACAGCGCCGCCGTCATCATGATCAGCAACAGCGGCTTGACGATCCCGGCGCGCCGACCTTCGATGTAGTCGCGGATCATGTGACCCGGCCGCAGCAGCAAGTTCCGCAGCGTGAAGAACACGCCGCGATCCATGTGCAGCACGCTGTGCTCCAGCTCATGCACGAGGAAGTGCCAGTCGATCCGATGCGCCGGCGTCGGCTGCCCGCAGGCCGGGCAGAACGCCTGCCCCGCGCCTTCGACGGCGCGCCCGCAGTTGGCGCAGCGCGTGGCAGTCATCTCAGTCATCGGCCCCCATGCCCCTGCGCAGGATCTTAGCCGAAGCCGCGACCACGAAGCGCATCCAGATCATCGCGAACACCGCCACGCGGGTGGCGATGCCGTGCTTTTCGGCGTCGAATTTGCGGAAGTAGCGCCAGAAGCCGCGGTGCTTGTGCCATTCGACGAACAGCGGACGACTGCGCGAGGAAATGCCACGCAGGTGGCGAACGGTGACGTCGTTGGCGACGGCGATGCTGGCGCCGGACTGGCGCGCGCGCCGGCACAGGTCGAGGTCCTCCGCATGCAGGCGGTAACCTTCGTCGAAACCGCCGATGCGCTGGAACAGGCGGCGCGGCAGCAGCAGCAGCGCCCCGGACAGTGCCTGGACCGGCTGCAGCCGCGCCCCGGGGTCGCGCGGCAGGGCCAGTTCCCGCGCTGCACGCGAACGCAGCATGGCGGCGAAATCCGGATCGCGGCGGCGCACCGCGGGATCGGCCCGACCACTGGCGTCGAGTTGTTCGCAGCCGAGCATCACCGGTGGCGCCAGCGTGCCGGCATGGGCAAGCAGGCGCCGGAAGCTGTCGGCTTCGACCATGCAGTCGGGATTGACGAACGCCAGCCACGGCGCATCGCTGTCGGCGGCGCCCTGGTTGCAGGCGACGGCGAAGCCGGGGTTGTCCGGGTTGGCGATGAAGCGCACCCGCGCATCGTCCACCGCATGGCGCTGGACGATGGCCATGCTGTCATCGTCGGAACCGTTGTCGACCACGCGCACCTGCACCACCGCCTCGGCGTTGCGCAGTTGCTGCAGGCAGGCATCGATGGTGGAGGCACTGCGGAAGGACACCACCACCACGGCGATGCCGTCGGCAGTCATGACCCGGCCTGCCCGTTGACCTGGCCAGCTTCGACCGGCACGCCGGGGTTGCCGTCGGCGACGGTCGACGCGGTGGCCTGCCGGAACAGTTCCTGCTGCGCGCCGTCGCGGGCTTCTTCCTGCACCCGACGCTGCAGGTCCTGGCGCAGCGAACGCAGGGGATCGTGCATCAGGAAGTCCGCCAGACGCTTGTGCCAGCCGGGCCAGCGCACCGCCAGCACGTCGTTGTCACCTTCGGCCGGCCCGGCTTCGTGCACGCGGGCAACGAAGGCATTCGCGCACAGGGCATTGCGCCAGCCCAGGCCTGCAAGGCGCAGCGAATAATCCACCAGCGAGGCGTACCAGGACCCGTAGCTCTCGCCGTCCAGCGCCCCGGCGCGACGGCGTGCGCTGCCACGCAGGATCACCGCGTGCGCAACCGCATTGGGCAGTTCCGGATACACCCGCGGCAGGGCGGCGGCGGCGCGGGCGACATCCGGCAACCGTTCCGGCACCGCATTGACGTCGCCCACCCGCGGCCACGACGCGGTTTCGCCCGCGTTGCACCAGGTGCTGGCACTGCCGATGGCCGCATCGTGGGCCAGGCAGGCGACAAGCTGGTCGAACCAACCCGGCGCGGGCACGGTGTCCGGTGCCAGCACGATCACGTCGGCATCGCCGCAGGCGGCGATCATTTCCGCCAGATGCGCCGCTTCGCCGACACGCTGGCGACGCCGGCTGAAGTCCGCCTGCAATGCGGTGTCATCAAGCCAGCGGCGAATCAGTTCCAGCCCGCGCGGCCCGGCATGGATGTTGTCGGCAAGCCAGACGCGCGTGCCGGCGGGCGTGCCCACCTCCAGCGCCGCGAGGCAGGCATCCAGCGCCTCGTCGTCGGTTCCGACCGGCACCAGCACCACCGGCAGGCTTGCGGCTACGGCCATGATCAGCGCCCCGACGGCGCGCGGTTCAACGGCTCCAGCGCGCGGAACCGGCGCCCGTACTCATCGGTCAGGTCGCGTGCTTCGGAGGGGTCGCGGACCAGCGTCGGGGTCAGCAGCACGATCACTTCGCTGCGTTCCTTGTTCGAGGTCTGCCGGCCGAACAGTCCGCCGATCACCGGCAACCGGCTCAGGCCGGGAAGGCCCGACGAGCCGCGCGTGGTGCCGTCGCGGATCAGGCCGGCCAGCATGACCGTGTCGCCACTCTGCAACACCGCGTTGGTCTTCAGGTGACGGGTGTCGACGCGCACGTTGCCGTGCGGGTCCGGCGATCCGACCGGGCTGCTGACTTCCTGCACGATGTCCAGGAACACCGTGCCTTCGCGGGTCACGCGCGGGCGCACCTTGAGGATGGTGCCGGTATCCAGGTACTGCACCTGGCTGTAGGTGCGGGCGTTGTCGTAACCCGGGTTGACGTTGACCGAATAGATCGGGATGCGGCTGCCGACGTTGAAGGTGGCATCGTGGTTGTTGCGCACCATCACCGATGGCGACTGCAGGATCTGCACGTCGCTGACCGCGTCCAGCGCACTGATGACGCCGGCGGCGCTGCGCCCGAGCAACGACCAGGCGGCACCGGCGCCGATGGTGGTGCCGTTTTCACCACCGGGCACGGTGATCGGCAATGGCAGGATGCGGCCGCCGACCGAGCGCAGGCGGCCGGGACCGCGCGGGATGCCGGCCTGCTCCATGTCCGCGCCGAAGAACCAGCTCACGCCATAGCTGAGATCGCCGCTGAGCAGCACTTCCACCACCTGGGCTTCGATGTGCACCTGCAACGGCATCACGTCCAGGCGCTCGATGACCTCGCGGATCGACTGCCAGGCTTGCGGACTGGAACGCACCAGCAGGCTGTTGGTCTCGTCCACCGCCGAGACGCCGACGCGGTCCCCCCCCACTTCCAGGGTCACGGCGGCGTTGCCACCCTGGCGCTCGCCGAGGTTGAGGTTGCCACTGCCGAAACCACCACCGCCAGCCAGCGCACTGCCGTCCTCGCCGGTCAGGGTCGCGGCGGCAAGGCCGGCACGCGCGTCCATGCCGCCACCGTCGATGGTGGTCGACTGCAGGCCGGGCATGATCGATGCCTCGCCACCCTCGCCAGCGCCGGCACTGCTGCTGCCGAATACCTCTGCCAGCCGCATCGCCAGGTCGCGAGCGGTGATGTACTTGAGTTCATGGGTGTACAGGCGCACGCCACCGACGCTGTCGATGCGATCGATCCACTGTTCGATTTCGTCCAGATACCGGGCCTGCGGCGTGATCACCAGCACCGCATTGGCACCGTCCAGCGGCATGAAGCGGAACATCCCGGCGACCGGCGACTTGCTGTCTTGGCCGAAGACCTTCTCCAGGTCCGCCACCACCTGCGTGGCGCGGCCGGACGCCAGCGGGAACACGCCGACCGACATGCTCGCCATCCAGTCCACGTCGAACACCTCGATGGTGCGCAGGTAGTTGCGGATCTCCGCGGCGGTGCCGGTGACGGTGATCAGGTTGCGGCCGGAGTCCACGTTGACGATGGAATCCGGGCGCGCGTACGGCTTGAGCAGCTTTTCCATCTCCGCGGCGGAGATGTAACGCAACGGCACCGTGCGCGCCTGCAAGCCGCGGGTCGACGACGGCGCGCCCACGCCCGGTGCGACCGCGCCACTGGCAAGCGCGGTATCGGCCGGCACGATGTTGTAGCGACCGTCGGCATACAGCAGCCGCGCATTGTTCCAGCCCAGCACCATTTCCAGCAGCGACAGCGCCTCGGCCGGCCCCACCGCCTTGGGCGTCGACAGGGTCACGCTGCCCTGCACGCCAGGCGCGATCATGTAGTTCTGCCCGAGCATGTGGCCGAGGATCGCGTCGACCACCACGTGCAGTGATTCGCCTTCGAAATTGAAGCGGACCTGGCCGCTGCTGGCACCGATGCCCGGCGGCGGCGCGGTCGCGGCGCCGAGATTGATGACCTCGCCGGTGCCGCGGCGGACCTGCGCGCGTGCGCCGGTGGTGGCGGGCAACGGCTCCTGCTGCACGCCCACGGTGCCGGCCGCGCTGCCGGGCACCGTCGCCAGCGATGCGTCGGCGGCCGGGACATGCGGGTAGGCAGGATGCCGGGCCTCGCGGCGCATGTCCGGTGGAGGGATCGACGCGCAGGCGGCCAGCAGGGCGGCCAGGAACGCGACAAGCGCGGCATTGCGATGGAAGGGGGGGACAGTCATTGCGTGCTTACCTTACGGTGTTTGTCACGGCTGCGGCGGCTGGGTCTGCCGCAGTTGCTCGCGGCGTGCCTGGATGCGGCGGCGGATGGCATCGATCTGGCTTTGCTGCGTTGTTTCGTCCGCGTTGGCCGATGGTGCCGGCGTCGCGTCGGCGTTCGACGCGCCATCGGCTGCGCTGGCGGCCTCGGCGGCCCGGGCCGCCGCCTCTGCAGCAGCGCTCGCCGCCACGGACGCGCGCGGGTCGTCGTCGATCGGTTCCGGCGGCGGCACCGCCGATCCGGTATCTGAACCGGACGCGGCCCGTGCCCGTGCCTGCGCCGGTGCTGCCGCGGCGCGCGGGGGCGCGGGCAGCGGCGCACCCTCGCCGGTGAACTTGCGAAGTTCCAGCGGGCGCTCGCCGTCGGGCCCGGCGAACACCGCGCGGCGCGGTGCCAGCGACTGCAGGCGCCAGGACGGGAACCCGGCCACCACCTCACCTTCCTTCACCCGCGGACCGTCGCGGCCATCCGGATGCTGCAGGGTGGCGATCCGTGTGCCGGGGGCGATCAGCACGCCGGTCAGCACGAAGTCGAACGGATCGGCGCTCTCGCCCTCGTCGGTGCCATCCAGCACGAACGGCAGCGGTCGGCGTCCGCTGAAGAACAGTGGCCGGCGCACCGCCTCGGCGTAATCGACAGGGCCGGTCAGCTGGCCGTCCGGCACCGGGCCGGGCACCGGCAACGGCTGCGCCTGCACCGAACCGCCGGCCGCCGCGTCGATGCGTCCGCCCATCCCCAGCAGCGCAAGCACCAGCACCAGCAGCGACCAGCCGACCGCAACCAGCAGCAGCCAGGTCAGCGCTCGCGCGCGCACCGCGGCACGCTCAGGGCGCATGCGCCACCTCCGCGCTGGCCGGTGCCAGATAACCGTACAGGTCGAAGTTCACGTCCAGCCCGCCACCGCCATCGGCCTGCACCGCCTCGCCCAGGGCCTGCGGCCCGATGATCGTCAGGTTCTCCACGAACAGGCGCGGCACGCCACCTTCCAGGGCATGCAGCAGCGCCGCGGTTTCCGGCATGCCGCAGCGCAGTCGCAGTTGCACGGCGACGCGCGGATAGGCGGTGCGGTTGTCGGCCGGCAGCGCCAGCGGCGAACGGTTGGAAATGGTGCAGCTGCGGTTGCCGGGGCTGACCTGCTGGACCAGTTCTTCCATGCGCTGGATCAGGCCGGCCGTGGCCAGCTCGGCGCTGGCCTCGGGCAGGAATCCGGGACGCGTGGCGAGGCTGGCACGGACTTCTCCCAGTGCCTGTTGCACACGCGGTGCCTGTGCCAGTTCGGCATTGGCCCGCGCCTGCCGCTGTTGCAGCGCGTCGATGCGCCGGGATTGCTCCAGCAATGGCCGCACCCACAGCGGATGCACCAGCGACAGCCACAGCAGCGCCAGCAGGCCCAGCAACAGGCCCAGTGCCAGCCAGCGCTCGCGCGCGGTCGGTTGCGGCTCAGCGGCCATCGGGCGCTCCATCGTTCACGCCATCGCCGGCGGCGGCAGGCGTCGTGGCGCCGGCGGCAGTCGCCGCTGCCGGCGCGGCGGCCACTTCGGCCACCAGCGTGAAACGGTCACGACGGGTGCGCGCATCGGCCTGCAACGCGCCGGACAAGGCCGGACTGCGCCACAGCGCAGAGCCTTCCATCTGCGCGACCAGCGATGCCGCCTGGGTGCTCTGTCCGGTCATGCTCAGGCGCTCGCCCTCCACCGCAAAGCGCTCCAGCGTGGTCCCGTCCGGCAAGCGCCGCGACAGTTCCTCGATGATCTGGAGATTGGTCGGCCGCGCCTGCCGGCTGGCATCCAGGAAGGCCTGGCCTTCGACCAGCCCGACCAGTCGCGCACGTTGCACGGATGCCCCGCGGGCACGCTCGGCGAGCAGGGCGACGTCCTGCTCGAGCCGGTCCGCGGCCGCGCGTCGGTTGTCCAGCACTTGCCACATCCAGCCGATGGTCAACAGCAGCGCCATCCCGGCCAGCAGCCAATGCGCGGCGCGCAGCGGGTCGCGCTGGCGCACACGGGCCCCGGCAGGCAGCAGGTTCAGGCCCAGCGGCCTGCCATCGCCGCCGGCCAGGTCGACACCGGCGACACCCGGCAGTGCGTCGAGCAGCGGTGCCACGCGTTCACGCGGGACCACGGCCAACTCCACCTGCAGCATGTCCGCGCGCGTGGCCGGGCCGAGCACGCGTGCGTCGTAATGCACGTCATCGGCAGCGAACGGGGTCTGGCGCTCGATCTCGAACCCGGCCGCCTCGCGCAGGTGCGGTGCGGCGGCGACCGGCATGTCCAGGCGCCGGCGCAGGCCATGGGCAGCGGGCAACAGCCACCAGCGCGGCAGGTCGCGCAGCTCGCCACGCAGTGCGCCGCCGAGGATGTCGTCAACGCCATGCCGCAGGGCGTCGCCGGGCAGGCGCGCCAGTTCACCGAGTTCGGTCCCCTGCTCCAGGTGCAGCACCACGTCCTGGGCATCGTGCTGCAGCAACAGGCGCCTCCGGTCCATGCCCAGCACCGGCCGCCAGCGCCGGGGCACCCACGCCGCCAACGCCCGCCACCACCAACGCAGGGCCATGCCCGGCCGGGTCAGTCGCGGACGCACGCGTGGTGCAGGCGGACTGCTGACCGCGGGAGTTCCTATCGCAGCAATGATCCTTCCTCCCACGACAGCACGGTATAGGCAGCGCCCGGCAGGCCGCCGGGCCCGGTACGGACCACGGCCCGCAACGTTCCCTCGTAGCCGTGGGGCAGGCGCGCGCGGCTCACGATACCAAAGGTCCCGCCAACCCTGCCAACGGCGCCGGGCACGACCGGCGGGGCATCCGGGCCGGGACGCCACGCGGCGCGCCGCGCACCGATGCCGGCCGCATCCAGGCCCAGTGCGGTGAGCACCGCTGGCGGCGCGAAAGTGGGATCCGGATCGGGATTGCGGCTGTGCACGGTCACGTTGGGTGCCAGCCGCGCGTAGAGTTCCGGCGTCATGCCCAGCAGCTGCTGCAATTCGGTGATGCTCTCGAACGGCGCATCCTTCGCGCCGTAGGGACGACCGGCCGCGGCATAGTCGCCGTCCTCGGCACCGCCGGCCGGCTGCGTCAGGCTGTCCTCGTCGCGCCAGTCGACGATCACCCCGGCCAGGACCTGTGGCTGTTCCGCATCCAGCGCGCGCAACAGGCCGGCAATCAGCATGTGACTGGCCTGGTTGAGATCGACCTTGCCCTGCTCGTCGACCAGCGCCACCTCGACGTGGATGGCGCCCAACTGCAGCACGTTGGCACGTCCATCCGGCCACCAGACGTGTGCTTCGCCGGCCTGTCCGGTACGCGACAGCGCATAGTCCAGACCGGCCCGGGCGGCCTGCTGGGCGACGGCGGCATCCACGGTGGCGCGACCCAGCAGTTGCTCGGTCCGCGCGGCGAAGGCGAAGGCACCGATCAGCGCCGCCAGCAGTGCCACCAGCCACAGCACCAGCAGCAGCGCGGCACCGTTCTGACGACAACCGGCGGTGACCATGCCGGAGCTCATCGCACCACCGCGTCGACGATGGCCGAACGCGCATCGGCCAGCGGGACGGCGATGACCAGCGGCGGCCAGGGCGCACCCTGCCGTGGTTGCACGCGGACCTCGACCTGCACCGGCAGCCCCTGATGCTGCGTCCACCGGTCCTGCCACGCGCCCAAGGTGCCATCGGTCTGCAGCCCGCGGTAGCGGAAACGGGCATCGCGCAGCGGGCCAGCCAGCAGTTCCGGCGGCCGCGGCGCGGCCTCCACCTGCGGCGTGCCGCCCAGGACCACGGCGAGCGTCGCCAGCAGCTGCGGATGACCGTCGACCGGCTCCACGCGCAAGTCGTGCAGGTAGGCCCCGCCGTGGCCGAGGTAGTCCGGCAGGTCGGCGACGAAGCGC
The DNA here is from genome assembly GCA_030535605.1 of Pseudoxanthomonas suwonensis. Lineage (GTDB taxonomy): Bacteria > Pseudomonadota > Gammaproteobacteria > Xanthomonadales > Xanthomonadaceae > Pseudoxanthomonas_B > Pseudoxanthomonas_B suwonensis_B. The sequence goes on along the minus strand of JAUNRQ010000011.1, from coordinate 35,747 downwards.
ATCCGCTGCGGCTCGCCGACAAACAACAGGCGCGCGCCGCTGGCAGGGTCATTGCCGAAGGCGACCGGCCGCGCACCGCCGATCGCCCGGCGCAGGAAGGCCGCCACCGAACGCATGCGGTCGGCCTCGGCCGCGCGCAGTTCGCCACGCTGCACGCTGGCACCGGCGGCGCGCACGGTACTGAACGCCAGTGCCAAGCCGGCCGCCAGCAGCACCGTGGCCAGCAGCACCTCGACCAGGGTGAACCCGGCGTTGCGCTGGCGCGTCATGGCGCGGCACCGTGGTCGATGCCGTCACCGGCGCCCGCCGGAGTGGCCAGGCGCAGGCTTTCCAGCCGCAGCTGCTCGCGTGGCCCGTCGCCCCACTGCAACGCCAGCACCAGCAGCAACAGTCGCGGCGTGGACGGGTCGGCCAATCGTCGCTGCTGCATGACCGGGTCGGGGTCTTCCCAGTGGCTGATGTCCAGTTGCCAGCGGATGCGCCCATCGTCCGAGCGGCCTTCGCTACGGCCCGGCGCCAGCGCCCGCGCACTGGTGTGCTCGTCCAGCAGCGAACGCGCATGGACCGCCGCGCGGCCGGCATCGTCCGACCAGCGCACCTGACGCCCGGCGTTGGTCAGCGCGCCCAGCAGCACCGTCAGGGCCAGCGCGAGCACCGCGAAGGCGGCGAGCACTTCGATCAAGGTATAGCCACGCTGGCCGGTAGTGGTCACGGGGCCTGTCCGTTCAGCGGGCGCAGGCTGACCTGCCCGGTGAGCCAGGCCACGTCCACCTGCCATGCGGCCTGCCCGGCCTGCAGCTGCACCCGCCCCCCGCTGGAGGCGCCGTCGCCGAAGAACACGATGGCGCCCTCGCCCGCGCGCGGCTGCAACTGGCGGGCACCGGTGAAGCGCACCTGCATCTGCGCCGGCAGCGTGCCGCTGCGTTCGCGTGGCGCCTGCCATCGGCGGGCAGCCGGATCGATGGTGAACCGCTGCGGCATGCCGGTGGCGATGGCCTGGGCACGGGTGAAGCGCAGCTGCGCGGCAACGTCGTTGGCGGCTCCGCGCAACTGCATGCGCTGCAGGCCGCCGCCGACGGTGGCCATCGCCAGCAGGCCGACCGCGGCGATCAGCGCCATCACCAGCAGCACTTCCAGCAGCGAGAAGCCGGCACTGCCGCGGCTCATGGCATCCCTTATTCGTAACGGATGTCAGCGGCCGTGCTTTCACCGCCGGGTGCGCGGTCCGTGCCATGGCTGACCAGGTCGAAACGCTGTCCCTGGCCGGGAACCTGGTAGTGGAACGGCGTGTTCCACGGGTCCAGCAGGTCCGGTTCGCGCGCATAGGGGCCAAGCCAGCCGGGCACGCCCGGCGCGGTGACCAGCTCCTGCAACGCATTGGGCAGGCGGCCGGTATCCATTTCGAACTGCTGGATCTTTTCGGCCACGGTTTGCACCTGGGCGCGGGCAAGGTTGACCTTGGCGCGGTCGCCGCCGCCGAGGGTGCGGCTGGCCACGAAGGCGGCGATGGCGGCAATGATGACCACCACGATGATGATCTCGATCAGGCTGAAACCACGCTGGCGGCCGGCGCGGGACAGGCGGGGCTGGAATCGCTGGGACATGCGGAAGGGTCCGTGTCGGGAACAGGATTGGAACGGCGCATTGTGACCAAGTTCCGTGGCCGCTGCCTGACCACGGCACTGCCCAGCGGCCGAATGGCTCAGCCGATCACGCTCGTCAGGTCGTAGATCGGCACCAGGACCGCAAGGATCACCACCCCGACCACCAGCGCCAGGAACAGGGTCAGCACCGGCACCAGTGCGGCCAGCAGCCGATCCAGCGCCAGCCCGGTCTCGTTCTCGAAGGTGTCGGCAGTCCGCAGCAGCATCGCATCCAGCTGACCGGACTCCTCGCCCACCTGGACCATCTGCAGCGCCAGCCGCGGGAAGCCCTCGTGCCGCGCCAGCGACGAGGCCAGCGAGCTGCCGTGGCGCACCTGCTCGGTGGCCGCGGACAGCGCATCGGCCAGTACCTGGTTGCCGAGCACGCCACGGGCGATCCCCAGCGCCGACAGCAACGGCACGCCGTTGTGCAGCAACGTGCCCAGCGTCCGCGCCAGGCGCGCGGTTTCCATTTTGGCCACCAGCGGTCCGCTGAACCGGTTGCCCAGCAGCCAGCGGTCCAGCGCCAGTCGGAACACCGGATCGCGGCGACGGCGGTCGAACCACCACAGTGCCAGCAGTGGCAGCACCACCATCACCAGCCACCAGTCACGCACGAACATGCCCACCGACAGCACCACCTGCGAGAACCACGGCAGGCCGGCGTCCAGGCTTTCATACATCGCCGCGAACTGCGGCACCACGAAGCCCAGCAGGAACAGCAGGCTCAGGCTGACCATCACCAGCAGGATCACCGGATACACCAGCGCGTTGGTCACCCGTCCGCGCAGGGCCTGGGCGCGCTCCATGTAATCGGCCAGCCGCGCCAGGGTCTGCTGCAGGCTGCCGCCGGCTTCCCCGGCACGCACCATGTTGATGTACAGCTTGCCGAAGGTCGCCTGCTGCCGTTCCAGCGCCGAGGACAAGGACGCGCCCCCACGGACGGCGTCGCGCAGTTCGCCGATGCTGCGCCGCGCGGCCTCGTCCTCGGGCAGGTCCAGCAGCGTACCCAGCGCGCGGTCCAGCGGTTGCCCGGCCTGCAGCAACGTCGCCAGCTGCTGGGTGAACTGCACCAGCCGTTGCCCGGCCAGCGGCCGCCGCCGCAACAACTGGCCGAGGCTGCGGCCACCGCCGCTGCCCGCCAGCCGTGCTTCGACCGGCATCTGCCCCTGCTGCTGCAGGCGCAGGGCGACCTCGCGCTCGTTGGCGGCCTCCATTTCGCCATCGACGAGCTCGCCTTGGGCGTTGACGGCCTTGAACTGGTAGAGGGGCATGCAAGCGCTGCGGAAGACCCGGGGCCGCCAGCTTGGCGGTGCGGGCGAAGGCGTGCAAGTCGATGCCGCGTGCGCCACCGGACGCCCGAGCCGATCAAACCTCCCGGCGGCTGTTGTAAATGCGAATCGTTATCAATACTATTTCCCTCACGTCACCGACGCCTTCTTTCCTTCCAGACGCAAGGAACCCCATGCTTCCCACCCGCAACCCGACTGGCCGCGTTCGCGTGGCCGCGCTGTCACTGGCGGTGCTCGCCGTCCTCGCCGGCCCTTCCTTGGCACAGGACCCAGCCGTCGGCGGCCCCCTGCCCGCCGCCCCCGCCGCCCCCCAAGAACTGGACGCGGTGCGTGTCATCGGCCACAGCGACGATCCGCAATCCAGCACCGGCTCGGCCTACGTGCTCAGTGCACGCGAACTGGACAAGTTCGGCTCGGCCAACGCCAACGACGTGCTGGCGAGCGTGCCCGGCGTCTACACCCGCGAGGAGAACGCGCTGGGTTTCTTCCCGCGCATTTCGGTTCGCGCCTCCAGCGCTGGCCGCAGCGATCGCATCTCGCTGCTGGAAGACGGCATCCCCGCGGCGATGGCGCCCTATGCCAACACCTCGGCCTACTTTTTCCCCAACATCGGCCGCATGCACATGGTCGAGGTGCTGAAGGGACCGGAAACACTGCTGCACGGGCCGCAGACCACTTCTGGCGTGGTCAACCTGATCTCGACGCCGATCCCCGCGCACACCGGCGGCAGTGCCGCGTTTGAACTCGGCTCCTTCAACGACCGTCGCCTCCACGCCCATCACGGTGGCAGCGCCGGACAATGGGGCTGGCTGGTGGAAACCTGGCAACACCGTACCGATGGCCCGCAGCAGCTCGACCGCAGCCGTCGCGATGCCGGGATGCAGTCGTCCGAAGCGATCGCCAAGCTGCGCTGGACAAGCGCCGATGACGCCCGCTTCCAGCAACAGGCGGAATTGAAACTGCAGTACGCCGACGACACCGGAAACGTCAGCTACCTGGGACTGACCGATGCCGACTTCCGCGCGAACCCCAACCGCCGCTATGGCCTGGGCGAACTGGAGCAGATGCGGCGTGGTCGCAAGGGCACGAGCCTGCGGCACCGGATCGGCTTCGGCGAGAACCTGTCGCTGTCCAGCGCCGTTTACCGGCTGGACACGCACCGGCATTACGACCGCCTCAACCAGGTCGAAGGCATCGGCCTGGGATCGATCACCAACCGCATCCAGTCGGGCAACCCGCAGGCCGCGCACCTGCAAGGGGTCCTCGACGGACACCTGGACACCACCCATGCCAATGGCGTGCGCTACGGCCACAACCATCAGGCGTTCCGCGCACAGGGCGTGCAAACCGAACTGCTGGCGATGTTCGGCGCCCAGGTCGAGCATGAACTGACCGTCGGGGCGCGCTACCACGAAGACACCACCGGCAATGCGGTCAACGGCATCGGCAACAGCGTCTACCAGCAACGCAACGGCTCGCTGGTGTTCGAACGCACCGAGGCGGCCACGCCCAGCCACGGCGACGCCCGCGCCTGGTCGGTGTGGTTGGCCGACCGCATCCGCATCGGCGACTGGACCCTGCTGCCGATCGTGCGTCATGAAGACATCCGCACGCGCGCCAACCTGGTCGCCAACCCGACCCCGGAACAGCGCGCCGCGCGCCGCACCAATGCCCTGTCGAAGACGACGGCGGGCCTGGGCATGAACTACGCGATCAACGCGGACTGGACCGTGCTCGGCGGCATCCATCAGGGTTTCGCGCCTCCCGGCAACAATGCCGCCGCCGGCACGCGCGGCGAGGAAAGCCTGAACCTGGAAGGCGGCCTGCGCTTTCGCAGCGGCAGCGTCGGCGTGGATGCCATCGGCTTCCACACCGACTACCGCAACGCCATGCGCGCCTGCCTGGTGGCCAATCCCTGTCCCGGCGGGGCCATCGACGGCACCGAACAGACCGGCCGCAAGCAGGTCTACGGCCTGGAACTGGGTGCCTTCGCCAACCTGTACGACAACGGCAACCTGCGGATCCCGGTGCGCGCCGCCTGGACCTGGACCGACGGCGAGTACACGCATGCCTCCGATACCGGCAGCGTGCTGAAGGGCGATGTCATCGAATACACCCCGAAGCACACCGGCACCCTGCAACTGGGCGCGGAAGCCGGTCGCTGGCGCAACTACCTGGCGCTGCATTACAGCGATGGCGCGTGGACCGACAACAGCGCCGGCCGCATCGGGGTCGACACCACCCTGCTGCGCACGCAGTCACTGTTCACCGCCAACCTCAGCAGCCATTACCGCCTCAGCGAGGCCGCCGAGGCCTATGCGCGCATCGACAACCTGTTCGACCAGCAACGCATCACCCACCGGGGTGCCGACGGTGCCCGCGGCAATGCGCCACGCAGCCTCAGCGTGGGCTTGCGCTTGACCTTCTGAGGCACCAGCGAAGCACTCGAGCACGCGTGGCCTGGCCCCGGTGAATGCCGGGGTCCGATCCCGCCTGGCCGCCAGGCGGGCGCCCGGCTCAGCCCGCCGCCAGCGGTCGCCGACCGCTCGCCAGCCAATGCAACAGGCCGATGGCCAATCCGACCAGCGCGAACCACATCCAGCCCATGCCCACGGCCTGACCCGGGATGTTCGCCAGCACACCCTGCAGCGCCTCGGGCATCAGCGCACTGCCTTGCAGCGCATGCAACAGCGCCGCCAGCACGGTCGCGCCCATCGCCCAACGCCACACCGGCGCGCCCCAGCCGAACAGGTGCTGGCCGAAGGCCAGGACCACCAGCACGATGGTCAGCGGATACAGGAACACCAGCACCGGCACCGCCGCGGACAGGATCGCGTTCAAACCCATGCTCGCGACGAGGAACGAGGCGAGCGCGAACAGGCAGGCCAGCAGGCGATAGCCCAGGCGTGGAAACAGTCGGTGGAAATAGGTGGCACAGGCCGCGATCAGGCCGACCGCGGTGGTCATACACGCGAGGAACACCATCACCCCCAGCAGCGCGGCACCCCAGGCACCGTAGTAATGGGCGGCCACGCCCGACAATACCTGTGCGCCGTTCTCGCGCAGGCCGAGCACCTCGTTGCTCATCGCGCCCATGCGGGCAATGCACACGTACACCACGGCCAGCAGCACCGCCGCGACAAGCCCGGCGGTGAACGTGGCCCGCGCCACGCTGCCCACCTCGGCGATCCCTGCCTGGCGCACCGCTTGCAGCACGAGGATCCCGAACACCAGCGCCGCCAGCGCGTCCATGGTTTCATAACCGGCAAGGAAGCCCTGCAGGAAGGGCCCGGACTGGTAGTTGTCCTGCGGCGCCATCGGCACGCCCATCGGCGCCACGAACGTGGCCACGATCAGCACCGCCATCGCCAGCAGCAGCAGTGGCGTCAACACCCGGCCGATGCGATCGACCAGCCGGCCCGGCGACAACGCCAGCCACAGCGCAAGACCGAAGAACACCAGCAGGAACCCGATTTCCCACGGCTTGCGCCCCTGTTCGGGCAGCCAGTAGGTCAAGCCCAGCTCGAATGCCACCGAGCCGGTGCGCGGGATCGCGAACAGCGGACCGATGGTCAGGTACAGCGCCACGGTGAAGGCGACGCCGAACCACGGATGCACGCGGGAGGACAGCGCCTGCAGATCACGCGCACCGGAAATGCCCATCGCCACCACGCCCGCCAACGGCAGACCCACGCCGGTGATGAGAAATCCGGCGGCCGCCGGCCACATGCTGGCCCCCGCCTGCTGGCCGAGCGCGGCGGGGAAGATCAGGTTGCCGGCGCCGAAGAACAACGCGAACAGCATCATCCCGATGGCAACGAGGACGCCGACGGGCAGGCGCGGTGACGTGGCTTGAGGCATGGTGCTCGGGTTTCCGCTTGAAAGCGCCCTACCCTACCAGCAAAGCCGCGCCGGGCAGCAACGTCGCTCGCACCGGCACGCAGCGCAGTCCGGCGCACCTTCCGCGTGCCGGCCCAGCGACTTGCGGCTGCAGGATCAGGCCAGCACGCGCAATGCCACTGCCAGGCGTTCCAACCCTCCGGCCACGTCGGCGTCGCCAATCGTCAATGCCGGCACGAAACGCAGCACGTCCGGCCCGGCCTGCAAGAGCAACAGTCCCTGTGCGGCGGCCGCATCCAGCACCTCGCCTGCGCGGCCGGCATGCGCCGGGGCAAGCACGGCACCGAGCATCAACCCGCGGCCACGGATGGCGTTGAACACGCCCGTGTCGGCGTTGATGGCAGCCAGCCCCTTGCGCAGCGCGCGCGACTGGCGCTCCACGTTCTCGCGCATGGCATCGCTGTCGATCCGCGCCAGCGCGGCACGGGCCACCGCCGCTGCCAGCGGGTTGCCGCCGAAGGTGGTGCCGTGGCTGCCGAACGGCAAGGCATTCGCCGCCGCCTCGCCCACCAGCATGGCGCCGATCGGGAAGCCTGCCCCCAGTGCCTTGGCCAGGGTCATCACGTCCGGCACGACGCCGTCGGCCTGATGCGCGAACAGCGGTCCGGTTCGACCCATCCCGCACTGGATCTCGTCCAGCACCAGCAGCGCACCATGCGCATCGCACAACGCGCGAACGCCCTGCAGATAGCCTTCGGCGGCGGGCATCACCCCGCCTTCGCCCTGCACCGGCTCCAGCAACACCGCGCAGACATCGCCGGCGGCCATCGCCGCCTGCAACTGCGCCAGGTTGTTGAAATCGACGTAGCGAAACCCACCGGGCAGCGGCTCGAAGCCTTCCTGGTACCCCGGCTGCGCGGTCGCCGTCACCGTGGCCAGGGTGCGGCCGTGGAAACTGCCGCGCGCGGTCACGATCACCCGCCGCTCCGGCGAGCGGCCCCGATCGGCGGCGTGGCGACGCACCAGCTTGATCGCCGCCTCATTGGCTTCTGCACCGGAATTGCACAGGAACACCTGCTGCGCGAAGCCGGACGCGGCCACCAGTTCCGCCGCCAGCCGCAACGGCGGCTCGCTGTGGAAGACGTTGCTGACGTGCCACAACCGGCGCGCCTGTTCGCTCAACGCATCGACCAGTCCCGGGTCGGCATGGCCCAGCGCACACACCGCGATGCCGCTGGCGAAATCGATGTACTGGCGACCGTCCGTGTCCCACACGCGCGAGCCCTGTCCGCGCTCCAGCACCATTGCCCGCTGGCGGTAGACAGGCAGGCAGAACGCCTGCGCGATGCCAAGCAGTTCCTTGGTCTTCGCGTCCATGGACCCGCCCTTACCAATCGCCGCTGTTGGGCATCGACGCCCACGGTTCGGTCGGCGCAAGCGCTTCGCCCTTCTGCAGCAGCTCGATGGAGATCCCGTCCGGGGTCTTGACGAAGGCCATGCGCCCGTCACGCGGCGGCCGGTTGATGGTCACGCCCATCCCCTGCAAGTGCGCGCAGATGGCATGGATGTCGTCGACCTCGAACGCGAGATGGCCGAAGTTGCGTGCGTTGCCGTAATCCTCGTCGCTGCCCCAGTTCAGGGTCAGTTCGATCTCCACGTCCGGATTGGCCGGCGCGGCGAAATAAACCAGCGTGAACCTGCCCGCTTCGCTGTCCATGCGCCGGGTCTGCACCAGTCCCAGGCCTTCGGTGAGGAAACGCGCGGTGGCGTCCAGGTCGTGGACGCGAAGCATGGCGTGCAGGTATTTCATGTCGGACCTCGGGCATCGGCGGGAACGCCGCGTCAGGCAGACATCGCCACGCGCAGCCGTTCGGCCATTCTATCGAGCACGACGCGCTCCGCCGCCGCCGGCACGCCCTCCGGATAGACCTGGAACAGACCGTCCGCCGTGGCACGCGGATGCACGTGCAAATGGAAATGCGGCACCTCCTGACCACCCGCTTCGCCATTGGACTGCCACACATTCATGCCATCCGGGCGGAGCACCGCCTGCAGCGCACGGGCCACACGCGTCGCCAGCTGCATCACGTCCGCCGCATCCGCCGCGGTAATGTCGAGGATGGTTTCGGCATGCGTGCGCGGTACCACCAGAACGTGGCCCGGGTGGGCCTGGCGAAGGTCGAGGAACGCCATCGACCGCGCGCTCTCGGCGACGACGCTTGCCTCGGATCGACCGGCGATGATGTCGCAAAACACGCAATCGTCGTGGCGAGTCCCGTGCACGGCACTCAATCCAGGAACAGATCCGGCAGCAGCGGCTGGCCGGGCTGGACCGCGTAGCGCTCGAAGTCGGTGGTGCCGGCTTCAGCCAACACCTCCTCGTCGATGAAGAACCGGCCGTTGGTAATCGCGGCGTCGCACACGAGGATGGCGTGTGCGGCATCGGCGACGATGTCCGGCGTGCGGCAGCGCGCCGGGTCGATGCCGGGAATCATGTTCAACGCATCGGTGGCGATGATCGTCCGCGGCCACAGTGCATTGACGCCGATGCCCTTGCCGGCGAGTTCCGCGGCCAGACCAAGGGTGACAAGGCTCATTCCCATCTTCGCCAACGTGTAGCCGGTATGCGGGCCCCACCATCTGGGGTCGAGGCTGGGCGGCGGCGCGAGCGTCAGGATATGCGGGTTGTCCGACTTCAGCAGTTCCGGCAGCGCCGCCTGCGCGCACAGGAAGCTGCCACGCGCGTTGACCTGCTGCATCAGGTCGAATCGCTTCATCGGTGTGTCCATCACCCCGGCCAGCCAGATCGCGCTGGCGTTGTTGACGAGGATGTCGAGGCCACCGAAGCGCTCCACGGTGGCGGCGATCGCCGCCTGCACATCGGCTTCGTCACGGATGTCGCAGCGGATCGCCAAGGCCTTGCCGCCCGCCTGCTCCACCGCCTCGGCTGCACTGTGGATGGTCCCGGGCAACTTCGGGTTGGGCACCGCCGACTTGGCGGCGATCACCACGTTGGCACCATCACGCGCAGCCCGCAGCGCGATGGCCAGGCCGATGCCGCGCGAGGCACCGGTGATGAAGACGGTCTTGTTAGCGAGGGTCATGGGTGAGGAGTGAGTGGGTGGGCCAGGAGTGAGGAGTGAGTAAGGCGGCGATCGGGTGGCGGGGCGAGGAACGGGGAACGAGTGAGGGCTCAGGTGGAGGCGCGGAGGCGTGATCTCAGGTGTCGAAGGAGAGGGTACGGGGTGAGGGGCGAAATCGGAACATCACGCAGCCCGGCCAGCCAACCACGGTGCCGCTTCAGCTGCGGTCAGTCCCGCCGTTACATCCGCCCCCGCTCCTGCCTTTACTCACTCCTCACTCCCCGCCCCACCCACACGCTCCGCGCTCCTCACCACTCGTTCCCCGTTCCTCGTTCCACCACTCGCCCCTCGCTCTTGCTCACCCCTCGCCCCACCACTCGTTCCTCGCCTCTCAAAGCCTCGGCCCCCGGCCCTCGTTGTCGCGCCACTTCAGGACCTTGCGGGTGATGAAGCGATAGACATGCTTGCCGCTGGCGAACCACAGCCGCCGGACCCAGCTCTGGCGCTTGAGCACGCGCCGTTCGACCGGGGTGATGTGTTGCGGGCAGTAGGTGCGCTTGTGCTTGAGCAGGTGGCGCAGGTCTTCGCGGGCGAGCAGGCGCATCCAGCGCGAGCGCGGCTGGCCAAGCACGGCCAGCTGGAAGTCGGTGACGCCCGGGCTGCCATCCTCGAGCACCAGCCAGTTGGCTTCCTTGGCCAGGTCGTTGTGGGCCAGGCCGCTGCGGTGCAGGCGTTGCAGAAGGCGCCGGGCGTCGCGGAAATACGCCAGGTCGCCGTGCGGCGGACGCTGGTGCATGGCCGCACCTTCCAGATAGCTTCGATCCAGCACCCGGCCGTCCCAGGCACGCAGCTGCGGCATCGCCGGCATGCCGGCCAGGGCGCGCAGCGCGCGCGCCTCGCGTCGCGCCAGGCCCCAGGCCGGCAGTCGCAGCCACCACGGCACATGGCGCAAATCGCGGCGCACGAACAGTCCGCCATCGGCATCGCGCATGAGGGCGATGCGACCGAAGCTGTCGGCCTTGAGCGCGCGGACCTGGCGGGGATCGGATCGGGACATGGACGGCAGCTGACGCGGGACGGAACCGGCCGGCGGCCGGAGTCTCCAGTGTAGGCGTTCAGTCGCCGCCGACTGCGATAATGGGCGGATGGACATGAGCTGGTTGGATGCGATCACCGCCTGGATCGGCGCCAACCCGGTGGCCGCCGGACTGGTGATCTTCCTGATCGCATTCTGCGACGCGCTGGTGATCGTCGGCATCGTCGTCCCTGCCCTGCCGCTGCTGTTCGCGGTCGGCACGCTGATCGGCCTGGGCCACATCAACGGACCGTATGCGGTGGCGTGCGCCGCGCTCGGCGCATTCGCCGGCGATGCGTCGAGCTACTGGCTTGGCCATCGCTGGGGGCCACGGATGCGCGAACAGTGGCCGTTCCGCCGCTATCCGCAATTGCTCGATCGCGGCGAAGTGCTGATGCGACGGCACGCGCCCAAGGCCATCCTCAGCGCGCGCTACATCGGTGCGGTGCGACCGTTCGTGCCGGCGGTTGCGGGCATGCTGCGCTATCCGTTCCGGCGCTATGCGTTGGTCAGTGCCCTGGCCTGCGTCAGCTGGGGGGCGTTGTTCCTGGCGCCTGGCTGGTTGTTCGGTGCGTCCTACGACGCGGTTGCCGCCGTCGCCGACCGCCTTGCCATCGTGCTGCTGGCGCTGGCGGCGGCGCTGGCGCTGGTCTGGGCGATCGTGCTCTACAGCTGGCGCTGGTGCGCCGACCACGCCGACGCGCTGCTGGCCCGCGTGCTGTTGTGGAGCCAGACGCATCCTCACCTGGGGCGTTATGCCACCGCGCTGATCGATCCGACGCGGCCGCGTTCGGCTTCGCTGCTGCTGTTGCTGGTGTGCCTGTTCGGCCTTGCGTGGCTGTGGTTCTGGTTGCTGGGCACGCTGCTTGTGCGCGGCGAGCCGCTGCTGCTGGACGTGGCCGTGCATGACAGCATGCGTGCATTGCGCAATCCGCTGGCGGACCGGCTGATGGCGGCGCTGGCCGCGATCGGCGACCTGCCCGTGCTGGGCGTGGCCACCGTCGTGGCACTGGCGTGGCTGCTGTGGCGGCGGCGTTGGCTGTCGGCAGGCTACTGGTTGGCCACCAGCGCGCTGGGGGCGGCGATGGTCGCGCTGCTGGGGGTGATGATCGACCTGCCACCACCGCCCGGCGCACCGGCGGGGTTCGGCTACCCGCCGATGGCCATCACCATGGCGACCATCGTGCTCGGTTTCTTCGCCGTGATGATCGCGCGCGAGTTGCCGGGACGCCGCCGCGTCTGGCCGTACCTGCTGGGCGGCACGCTGGTCACGTTGCTGGGCTTCGGCCGTCTCTACCTTGGCGCCCACTGGCTCAGCGAAAGCGTCGGCGGTGCGTTGCTGGGGATCGTCTGGCTGTTGCTGGCCGGTATCGTCTATCGCAGCCAGGTGCGGCGCTCGTTCAACATGCGCCCGCTGTCCTGGGCCTTCTACCTGGCATTCGCCGTGGCGGCTTTGTGGCATGCGCCGCGCGCCGCCGAGTCGGTGCTGGCGCGTTTCCAGCCCGTGGAGCAACGCCAGCAACTGGCGATGGCGCACTGGTGGAGCCGCGACTGGCGCATGCTCCCGGCCAGCCGCAACGAACGCGATCCCTCGCGCCGCTGGCTGCTGGACGTGCAATACGCCGGACCGCTGGCGCCGCTGCAGGCGCGCATGCAGGCCAGTGGCTGGACACCGCAACCGCAGGCCGACTGGGTGGCGACGCTCGGCCTGCTGGACCGCAGCACCGCGCCGCACGCGCAACCGGTGTTGCCGGCGACGCTGGAAGCGGAAGCCGAAACCCTGCTGCTGCGGCGTGACCTGGCCGATGGCCAGCGCGTGCAGGTACTGCGACTGTGGCGCGCGCCCGCGGTGCTGGATGACGGGCAGCCCCTGTGGGTCGGTGCCAGCCAGACGCTGCAGTGGCAGCAGCCGCTGGGTCTGTTCGGCCTGTGGAACCCGGTCGAGGACCACGGTCAGGCGCAGGCCGCGGTTCGCGACGCATTGGCCGGCATGCAGCTGCGCGAAGGCGATGTCTTTCCCGCGCCGCAGCGTTCGGTGTTGTTGATCCGCCCATCGCCGCCAGCCGGGCCATCGCCCCGACGGTGATGCCCGCGCCCATGGCGTACCCGACACCGCCGGTCAAGGCGCGTGACTCGTCTGGCTGCGGTCAGCCGGCCTGCAACGCCGCCAGGAACCGGCGCGGTGCCCCGTCGAAGCCGCCGTTGGACATGAACACGACGTGGTCGCCGGCAGCCGTGCGAGCCCGCAACTCGGCCAGCAGTGCATCGGCATCGGCGACGGCCACGGCGTCGCCGCGGACGGCATCGACCACCTTCCCGGCATCCCACGGCAGTTCCGGCCGGGCCAGGAACACCACGGCATCGGCGCCATCCAGCGACGGCGCCAGCGCCTCGGCGTGCGCCCCCAGGCGCATGGAATTGCTGCGTGGCTCCATCGCCACGACGATGCGCGCATCGCCGACGCGCGCGCGCAAGCCCTCCAGCGTGGTGGTGATCGCGGTCGGATGGTGGGCGAAGTCGTCGTAGACGGTGATGCCCTGCGCCTCCCCGAGGCATTCCAGGCGGCGCTTGACGCTGCGGAATTGCGCCAGCGCGGGCAACACCGTTGCCACGTCCGCGCCCACCGCACCACAGGCAGCCAGGGCCGCCAGCGCGTTCATCACGTTGTGCCGGCCCAGCAGGGGCCAGCGCACTTCGCCCAGCACCGTGCCGCGATGGCGCAGTTCGAACGCGCTGCCATCGGCGGCCAGCAAGCGCGCGCTCCAATCGAACGGCTGCCCGTTGACCGGCACGGCACCTTCGATGCCGTAGGTGTCCACCGGCGTCCAGCAACCCATCGCCAACACCTCGGCGACGTGCCGATCCTCGCCATTGACCACCAGCCGGCCGTTGCCGGGGACCGTGCGCACCAGATGGTGGAACTGACGCTGGATCGCGGCCAGGTCGGGAAAGATGTCGGCGTGGTCGAACTCGAGGTTGCCGAGGATCGCGACCGTCGGCCGGTAGTGCACGAACTTGCTGCGCTTGTCGAAGAACGCGGTGTCGTATTCGTCGGCTTCGACCACGAAATCGCTGCCCTCGCCACGGCGCGCGGACACACCGAAATCCTCGGCCACGCCACCGATCAGGAAACCGGGGCTGCGTCCGGCGGCCTGCAACAACCACGCGAGGATGGTGCTGGTGGTGGTCTTGCCATGCGTGCCGGCCACCGCCAGCACGCGCCGCCCCGGCAGCAACTGCTCGCTCAGCCACTGGGCACCGGAAATGTAGCGCAGGCCGGCAGCCAGCACGTGCTCGACCGCCGGGTTGCCGCGCGACAGCGCGTTGCCGATGATGATCTGGTCGCAGTCGGCAGCGATGTTGCCGGGCTCGTAGCCTTGCGCCAGGGCGATGCCCAACCGCTCCAGCTGGGTCGACATCGGCGGGTACACCGCCTGGTCGCTGCCTTCGACCGCATGGCCCATCTCGCGCGCCAGCGCGGCGACACCGCCCATGAAGGTACCGGCGATGCCAAGGATGTGGATTTTCAACGCCTGAGTCCTCGCTGTGCGACATCAACCACCTCTCCGACTCGTCGGAGAGGTCGAAACCGAGAAGCGGTCGTGGAAGGGGACAACGCGTACCCGGTCGACGCGCGACGGCTTTCCCCGTCCGCAAGAGCGAATCCGATTCGCGACCCCGCTACCTGCTGCTGCCAGTCGCGGATCGGATTCGCCGCTGCATGGTCACGCCGGCCTCAGCCGACCGGATGCACCGGCTGCAACGCCGACACCACGCGCGCGAACACGTCGTCCATGCCGCCGACGCCGTCGATCACCGTCAGTTGGCCGTGCTCGCGATAGAACTCGATCACCGGCGCGGTCTGCTCCTCGTACACCTGCAGGCGCTTGCGCACGGACTCGGGATTGTCGTCGGCACGCCCTTCGTCCTGCGCACGGCCCGCGATTCGCTCGACCAGCATCTCCACAGGCACGGCAAGCTGCACCGCGTGGTCCATCGGCTGGCCGATGCGCGTGAGCAGCGCATCCAGGGCCGCCGCCTGTGCCAGATTGCGCGGATAACCATCGAGGATGAAACCGCCGGCAACGTCCTCGCGTGAAAGGCGGTCCTCGAGCATGCCCAGCAGGATCGCGTCGGAGACCAGCTCGCCCCGGGCCATCACTTCCTTCGCCTCCAGCCCCAGCGGGCTGCCGGCGGCGACTTCCGCGCGCAACAGGTCACCGGTGGAAATATGCGGGACCTGCAGGTGATCCTTCAGCCGCACCGCCTGGGTGCCCTTGCCGGAACCCGGCGCGCCCAACAGTAGAAGTCGCATCAATGTTGCTCCCAGAGCCATGAAATCATCGGGGCCGCGACGGGCTTGCACACGGCCGTTCCGGCGGCCAGCTTATCCTAATCCTTTCGATTCCCACGGTCATTCCATGTCAAGAGGCAGCTTGCTTTACGCTCAGTCCGGTGGCGTCACCGCCGTCATCAATGCCACCGCATCGGGCGTCATCCAGCAGGCCCGGACACGCAAGGTGCGGGTGCTTGCCGGACGCAACGGCATCCTCGGAGTGCTGCGCGAAGAGCTGTTCGACACGTCGAAAGAGGCCATCGCCGACATCCGCGCGCTGGCGCACACCCCCGGTGGCGCCTTCGGCAGTTGCCGCTACAAGCTGAAGTCGCTGGACGAGGACCGCGCCAGGTACGAGCGCCTGCTGGAGGTGTTCCGCGCCCATGACGTGCGCTGGTTCCTCTACAACGGCGGCAACGATTCGGCCGATACGGCGCTGAAAGTGGCGCGGCTGGCACGCGAGTTCGACTATCCGCTGACCTGCGTGGCCGTTCCCAAGACGGTCGACAACGACCTGGTGGCGACCGACTGCTGCCCCGGTTTCGGATCGGCGGCGAAGTACACGGCGGTGTCGGTGCGCGAGGCGGCCTTGGACGTGGCGGCGATGGCCGAGACATCGACCAAGGTGTTCGTGTACGAAGCCATGGGCCGGCACGCCGGCTGGTTGGCTGCCGCTGCCGGACTTGCCGGCGAAGGCCGGGACGCTGCGCCGCACCTGATCCTGTTCCCGGAGCGGCCCTACGACGAGGCCGACTTCCTGCAGCGCGTGCAGGCGGTGGTGGATCGGGTCGGCCACTGCGTGGTGGTGGCCAGCGAAGGCATTCGCGATGCCGACGGCCGGTTCATCGCCGACGCCGGCGGCGGCAAGGACGCCTTCGGCCATACGCAGCTGGGTGGCGTGGCGTCGCACCTGGCCGGCCGCGTGCAGGAGCGACTCGGCCTCAAGGTCCACTGGACGTTGCCGGATTACCTGCAGCGCTCGGCCCGTCACATCGCCAGCAGGACCGACCTCGAGCATGCGCTGGCGGTGGGCAAGGCCGCCGTCGACTACGCACTGGACGGACGCAATGGCGTGATGCCGGCGATCGTGCGCACCTCGGATGCCCCCTATCGCTGGATCATCGAGCCGGCACCGCTGGAAAAGATCGCCAACCGCGAAAAGACCATGCCTGCCGCCTTCATCCGCAAGGACGGCCACGGCATCACCGCCGCCGCGCGCCGCTACCTCACGCCGTTGATTCGCGGCGAGGCGTATCCGCCTTACGGAGCCGACGGCCTGCCGAAGTACGTTGCATTGAAGAACGTGCCAGTGAAGCAGACGCTGGATCCGTTCGACCCGTAGCCGCAGCCAGTGTCGGGGGGCCGCTGTGGGAGCGGATTCAATCGGCGATTCCCACCACCGCAGTCCAGTCGCGAATGAATTCGCTCCTACATGCGGGTTCATTCGTAGGATCGGATTCAATCCGCGATCCCCGCAACCGCCGGAGCCCGTCGCGAATGAATTCGCTCCCACAGCACTAGTGGCAGCCTTCGCCCTCCACGCCCATGCGCACCGCGTACTGTGGCAGGGCTGCACGGGCGGCGCCGGAGGCGGCTTGCGCCTTGGCCTCGTCCAGATACACGCGGGCGCGGCCCTGGGCGTCCAGCTTCAGCGGTTGCACGTTGCCGGGCTTGCGCCACACGTCCAGGACCGCGACGCGGCCGGGGCAGGCGGCGCTGGGCACCTGAACGCGGTCATGAAGGATCCAGCCGGCAGCGCCTTCCGGGCGAGCTTCGGCCGCATCCACCAAGCGAGCACGGGGCTGGCATTGGGGAGCGCTTTGCACCGCACGCAACTGGTAGGGTTCCCCGGCATCGCCGGTGAAGCGCCCTTCCAGCCGGGTGCACGCCTCGGGGATGACACGCAGGGTGTGGATCTGGCCATCGGGCTGGGCGGCGGCCGGTGGGCGCTCGATTTCCGGCTTCACCGGATCATCGGCCCATGCCGCC
This sequence comes from Pseudoxanthomonas suwonensis, assembly GCA_030535605.1. Lineage (GTDB taxonomy): Bacteria > Pseudomonadota > Gammaproteobacteria > Xanthomonadales > Xanthomonadaceae > Pseudoxanthomonas_B > Pseudoxanthomonas_B suwonensis_B. The sequence continues at coordinate 18,489 of JAUNRQ010000011.1, read as the reverse complement.
AGTGGCAGGGCAAGCAGCAGCAACAGGGACAGACGCTGAGGGCGGAGGGCACGGGTATCCATGGGCGCAGGCTTGCATGTCCCGGCTGAATCGACGCTGGGCGCGCCGGTGCTGCCCGTGCACTGGGTTCAGCCGCCGCGGTTCCACCGCCGGACGATCAGGGACGCGGCCCCGCACATCCGATCATCCGCAGGTGTTGTCGGACAACGTTACCCGACTGCCCGGACACGCTGTTCAGCCGACACGGACAACAGCGCCGGACCGGGCAGCGACGCGAGCCGGACCAGCCGCCGGCCATCCGTTTTGCAGCACAGCGTTACCCGGCTGCGGGGCTGTGCCATAGTCGGCGCGCTGTGCATCCACCACAACCACGCTTCATTCCGGGGAGGGTTTCATGCTGGAGCAGTACGGTCTTTATCTGGCGCTGGTCTGCGCCGCCATCGCCATCGTCTACGGCCTTTGGGCCAGCGGATGGATCAACCGGCAACCGGCCGGCAACGAACGCATGCAGGAAATCGCCGGCGCCATTCAGGAAGGCGCGCGTGCCTATCTGAACCGGCAGTACATGACCATCGGCATCGTCGGCGTGCTGCTGTTCGTGCTGGTCGGCGCGTTCATCAGCTGGCCGACGGCGATCGGCTTCCTGATCGGTGCGGTGCTGTCCGGGGCTGCCGGCTACATCGGCATGAACGTTTCGGTACGCGCCAACGTGCGTACCGCGGAAGCCGCGCGCACCGGAATGCGTCCGGCGATGGACGTGGCCTTCAAGGGCGGCGCCATCACCGGCATGCTGGTGGTCGGGCTGGGGCTGCTGGGCGTGGCCGGCTATTACTTCGTGCTGCAGCGGATGGGATATTCCGAATCCGACAACCTGCACGCGCTGGTGGGCTTGGCCTTCGGCTCCTCGCTGATCTCGATCTTCGCGCGGCTGGGCGGTGGCATCTTCACCAAGGGCGCGGACGTGGGCGCCGACCTGGTGGGCAAGGTCGAGGCCGGCATCCCCGAGGACGACCCGCGCAACCCGGCGGTGATCGCCGACAACGTCGGCGACAACGTCGGTGACTGTGCCGGCATGGCCGCCGACCTGTTCGAGACCTATGCGGTCACGGTGATCGCCACCATGCTGCTGGGCCTGCTGCTGGCCGGCACCGGCACCCATGGCGTGCTGTATCCGCTGGTGCTGGGCGGCGCCTCGATCATCGCCTCGATCATCGGCGCGTTCTTCGTTCGCGTTTCCGAAGGCACCAGCAACATCATGGGCGCGCTGTACAAGGGCGTGATCGTGTCGGCCGTGCTGGCGGCGATCGCCTTCTTGCCGATCACCCGCGAGCTGATGGCCGACAACGCGCACGGCTGGATGAACATCTACTGGTGCGCGCTGATCGGACTGGTGCTGACCGGCGCCATCGTCTGGATCACCGAGTACTACACCGGTACCCAGTACAAGCCGGTGCAGCATGTCGCGCAGGCCTCGACCACCGGCCACGGCACCAACATCATCGCCGGCCTCGGCGTGTCGATGAAGGCGACCGCTCTGCCGGTGGTGGCCGTGTGCCTGGCAATCTGGGGTTGCTACGAGCTGGGCGGGTTGTACGGCATCGCCATCGCCGCGACCGCCATGCTGTCGATGGCCGGGATGATCGTGGCGCTGGACGCCTATGGCCCGATCACCGACAACGCCGGCGGCATCGCCGAGATGGCGGAAATGCCGCCGGAGGTACGCGCGGTGACCGATCCGCTGGATGCGGTCGGCAACACCACCAAGGCGGTGACCAAGGGCTATGCGATCGGCTCGGCGGCACTGGCGGCGCTGGTGCTGTTCGCCGACTACACCCACAACCTCGAAGCGCATACCGGCATCGAGTACGCCTTCGACCTGTCCAACCACAAGGTCATCATCGGCCTGCTGATCGGTGGCCTGATCCCCTATCTGTTCGGAGCGATGGCGATGGAAGCGGTCGGCCGCGCCGCCGGTGCGGTGGTCGAGGAAGTCCGCCGCCAGTTCCGTGACATCAAGGGCATCATGGAAGGCACCGGCAAGCCGCAGTACGACAAGGCGGTGGACATGCTGACGCGTTCGGCGATCAAGGAAATGATCGTGCCCTCGCTGCTGCCGGTGGTGGTGCCGATCCTGGTCGGCCTGCTGCTGGGGCCGGAAGCGCTCGGCGGATTGCTGATCGGCACGATCGTCACCGGCCTGTTCGTGGCGATCTCGATGACCACCGGCGGTGGCGCCTGGGACAATGCCAAGAAGCACATCGAGGACGGCCACTTCGGCGGCAAGGGCTCCGAAGCGCACAAGGCGGCGGTGACCGGCGACACCGTCGGCGACCCGTACAAGGACACCGCGGGCCCGGCCATCAACCCGCTGATCAAGATCATCAACATCGTCGCCCTGCTGCTGGTGCCGCTGCTGTAGTGATCGCGCAGCCGCCTGCCCGCAGTGCGGCAGTTGCCACCAACGCCCCGGGTTGCCGGGGCGTTTTTTCGTGGGGCGCGACGTGCGCCACCGCCGTCAGAGGTTGCGACGGGTCGGTAGCAGCAGGTTGCCGAACAGCAGCCCGGCCAGCAGCGCCAGCAACACGTTGAGCACCGCCAGGACCGCCTGCTGGCCGATGGCCGCGTCCTGCTGCTGCACCAATGTCATCAATCCGCGCAGGCTGGTGCTGCCGGGCACCAGCAGGATGATGCCGGGCACCCGCACCACGGCACCGGGACGGTTCACCCAGCGCGCGTAGGCATTGCCCGCGGCGGTGACCACCAGCGCAGCGATGAACACGCCGGCCACGCCTCCCCACGCCAGGCCGCCCCAGCGGGAAATCAGGTAACCGGCCATGGCCGCGGCGATCACCACCGGGGCATCGCGCCATTGCGCGCGGAACAGCACCGCGAACGCGACCCCGGCGCTGATCAGCGCGGCCCACTCCAGCCATTCCGGCTGCGGTCGCCATGCCCGCACCTGCGGCTCCAGGCCAAGATGCGTCGCCACCGCCAGGGCAATGGCCGTGCCGACGGTGAGCTTCATCACCGTGGTCACCGCGCCGGCAAAGCGGGCACTGCCGGATATCAGGTGCTGGCTGGTCAGTTCGTTGACCGCGTTGGTCAGCGCCATACCCGGCAGCAGCACGATCAACGAAGCGATGATGACGGTGTTGAGGTTGATCGGCGCGATGAAGCTGGCCACCAGCACGGCAAGCGTGCCGGCAACGATCCCGGCAATCGCGTCACTGGCTTCGGCCAGCCGCGGACGCCCGCGCCGCAATTCCTCGAACAGGCCGATCACCAGACCGACCAAGGCCCCCGTGGCGATTTCCAGCCACGGCAGGCGCAGCAGGCCGGCCACCGAACCCGATGCCAGCGCGCATGCCAGCACGTGCAGTGCCCGCGAGGGCAGGCGGGGCTCCTCGTCCAGCTGTTGCAGGGCCGCATGGCCGTCGGCAATGCCCATGCGCCCGCAGGTCACGTCTTCGGCGATGCGATCGGCCTCCACCAGGCGGCGCAGGTCGACCTCGCCGAGCGGCACGCGGATCACCCGGGTGATCTCGCTTTCCCCCGGCGGCATGGTCGGATCGTTGAAGTTCATCACGATGCCCGTGGGGCTGACCCACGGCTGGCACTCCAGCCCCATGCGCTGGGACACCAGCACGATGATCGCTTCCAGTCGTTGCGCGGTGGTGCCGTACAGGTGCAGGCGCCGGACCAGCTCCAGCACGAAGGCGATGCGCTGGGCATAGCCCGGTTCGGGGCCGGCCTTGACGGGTTGCGGCATGGTGGGCGTCGGGAAGTCGGATGGCTGCACCGGGGAAGTATGCATGGCGCGGAACATTGCGCCATGGAAGATGAATGCGCCACCAGCGGTGGCAAGCAGCCGGCCGTGCGTTGTGCCGGGTTCCGGCGCCGGCCACTGACGCGCCGCCGCGCAGCCGGCATACTGCACCCGATGCCCGCGCTCTCCGCCAAGCAACCGCCCCGCGCCATGCTCGATCAGGACGATCCGGCGAGCGTGCGGCTGGGCGGCCGCTGGACCCTGGTGCACGCCCAGGCCATCTCCGAGGCACTGGGCGGCCTGCCCGAAGGCATCCGGCAGGTCGATGCCACCGGCATCGACCGCATCGACAGCCTTGGCGTGCTGCAACTGCTGCGCTGGACGGAAAAGCACGGCATGGACTTCGGCGGCATCCGCTTCGATGAGCGCTACCGGCAGCTGGTCAGCGCGATCGAGGACGTCCATGACGAACGTCCGCGGCGAGGGCGTGATCTCGGCTTCATTGCCGCGCTCGCCCGCCTGGGCAAGGCCATGGTGGAGAACGCCCGCGAACTGGTGGTGCTGATCAGCTTCCTGGGCGAAACCCTGTCCAAGCTGGTGCGACTGGCACGCGAGCCGCAGCGCATCCGCCTGACCTCGACCGTCCACCACATGGAGCAGGTCGGGCTGGATGCCGTGCCATTGGTGCTTCTGCTGTCGTTCCTGGTCGGTGCCGTGATCGCCTTCCTCGGTGCCAACGTGCTGCGCGACTTCGGCATGACCATCTTCGTGGTGGAACTGGTGTCGATCGCCTTCCTGCGCGAGTTCGGCGTGCTGCTGACCGCGATCATCCTCGCCGGCCGCACCGCCAGCGCCTTCACCGCGCAGATCGGCTCGATGGTCAGCCGCGAGGAGGTCGATGCGATCCGCACGCTGGGGCTGGACCCGGTGGACCTGCTGGTGCTGCCGCGGATGGTGGCGCTGACCATCACCCTGCCGCTGCTGACCTTCCTGGCGATGGTCGCCGGCCTGGCCGGCGGCGTCGCGGTGGGTGCCATCTCGCTGGACATTCCGCCCCCGGCCTACCTGGCGCGCATGCAGGACACCTTCCAGATGCGCCACTTCGTGGTCGGCATGACCAAGGCGCCGGTGTACGCGGTGGTCATCGCCCTGATCGGCTGTCTGGAAGGGATGCAGGTGAAGGGCACCGCCGCATCGGTCGGCGAACGCACCACCTCGGCGGTGGTGCAGTCGATCTCGCTGGTCATCATCCTCGATGCGATATTCGCGTTGTGGTTCATGCAGATGGGGTACTGACCGTGCAGGATGCAGGCATGATGTCCACGACCGGCGACGCCACCGACGAGGAACCGATCGTGCAGGTGCGCGGCATGCGCACCCAGTTCGGCAACCATGTGGTGCATGACGGGCTGGACCTTGACATGCGTCGCGGCGAGATCCTCGGCGTGGTGGGCGGCTCGGGCACCGGCAAGTCGGTGCTGATGCGCGCGATCCTGGGCCTGCGCAAGCCGCAGTCCGGCAGCATCCGGGTCATGGGCCTGGATGCGCTCAGCGACGACGAGACCCTGCGTCACGGCATCGAGCGCCGGACCGGGGTGCTGTTCCAGGACGGCGCGCTGTTTTCCTCGCTCACCGTCGGCGAGAACGTCGAGGTGCCGCTGAAGGAGCACGCCGCGCAACTGCCGGATTCGTTGCGCTACGAGCTGGCGCTGCTCAAGGTCAAGCTGGCCGGGCTGCCGGCCGACGCGCTGGACAAGTTCCCCTCGGAACTGTCCGGCGGCATGCGCAAGCGCGCCGGCTTGGCACGGGCGCTGGCGCTGGATCCGCCGCTGCTGTTCCTCGACGAGCCGACCGCCGGGCTGGACCCCATCAGTGCCGCCGCATTCGACGAGCTGCTGCGCAACCTGCAACGCGCCCTGGGCCTGAGCGTGTTCCTCATCACCCACGATCTGGATACTCTCTATGCCATCTGCGACCGCGTCGCGGTGCTGGCCGAGCGCAAGGTACTGATCACTGCCCCGCTCGAGGAGGTCGAACGCTTCGACCACCCCTGGGTGCGGGACTATTTCCACGGGCCACGCGCACGCGCGGCCCAGGCAACGCGTGACGCGGTGCACGCGACCAACAGCTGACCACAGGACCGACATGGAAACCAAAGCCAACTACGTGCTGATCGGTGCCTTCACCATCGCGGTGGCGACCTTCGGCCTGCTGTTCCTGCTGTGGGCAGCGAACTATGCATCGGCCCGCAACTGGCAGCGCTACGACGTGATCTTCAACGAGCCGGTGACCGGCCTGACGGTCGGCAGCTCGGTGCAGTACAACGGCATCTCCGTTGGCACGGTCGAAGAGCTCAAGCTGAACCCCGAGGACCCCCGCATGGTGGTGGCGAACCTCAAGCTCCAGCACGACGCCCCGGTCAAGGTCGACACCCGCGCGCGCCTGTCACAGGCCGGGCTGACCGGCAGCCCCTTCGTCCAGCTGACCGGCGGCAGTCCCAACGCGCCACGGCTGGAGCCGGACGCCGCCAACGAGGTTCCGATCATCCTGACCGAACCGTCGGCGCTGCAGAACATCGCCGATACCGCCAATCGCCTGGTCGAACGCATGGACCGGATGCTGAGCGAGGAAAACGTCGAGCGTTTCGCCAACACCATGGCCAACATCGAGGCGATCACCGGCGCCGTCGGCAGCCAGGACGCGGATCTGAAAGCACTGATCGGCAACGCCCGTCGCGCCACCGAACAACTCAACACCACCCTGGACAACACCAACCGGACGGTGAGCACTTTCGACCGGGAATTCGCGCAGCAATTGCCGGTACTGGTGGCGAAACTGGACGCGTCGCTGGCCAAGTTCGACAGCGCCGCCGGCGGCGCCGACGCGATCCTCAACGAGAACCGTACCGCCATCAACAGTTTTGCCAACGACGGCCTTGGCCAACTGGGCCCGACGCTGTCGGAACTGCGCGCCCTGGTGCGCGACCTGCGGCGGATCAGCGACCGCATGGATGGCAGCCCCGCGCGTTACCTGCTGGGACGCGACGCACCCAAGGAGTTCACCCCGGAATGAACACCCGCCTCCTTCGACAACCGCTGACCGGCGTGACCGTGCTCGCGGCCCTGCTGTCGGGCTGCTCGCTGCTGGGCGCCAGCCGTGGCGAATCGCCCACCATCTACGCGCCGCGCCCGCAACTGCAGGCGGCGGCCGACTGGCCGCAGGTGGATTGGCAATTGGGCATTGCCCGGCCTGAGGCCTCGCGCATGATCGACAGCCTGCGCATTGCGGTGCGCCCCTCCGCAGACGAGATCCAAGTCTACAGCGGTGCCAATTGGGCGCGGCCGCCGTCTGACCAACTGGTCGACGCCTTGCTGCAAGTGCTTGGTGACTCCGGGCGCATCTCCGCGGCCTCGCGCCAGGGCAGCGGCTTGGCCAACGACTACCGGCTGCTGCTGGACCTGCGCCATTACGAAGCCGACTACGCCGGACAGGCGACGCCATCGGTGGTGATCGAAGTCAACGCCCAGCTGATGCGCGTGCATGACCAGCGCGTGGCCGGCGCCCGCACTTTCCGCCAGCAACTGCCGGTCGGCGCCAGCGACATTCCCAATGTCGTGGCCACGTTCGAGCGCGCCCTGGCCAACGTCACCACCGACATCGCCGGCTGGGCCCTGCATGCCGGGCAGGCCGACCGTGTCAGGCATCCGCTGCCGCCGCGACGCTGACCCACTCCGGGCGCGTCGCAACGATCGATCACTCGTGTGGCGTTGCCTGGACTTGCGAGGATCCTTCAGCCGTTGCTGCCGGCTCCACGACCGGGCAGGACGAGGCGGAACGTGAGATTGATCCGCTCCTGGACCGGACGCGCCGTGCGTGGCAGTGCATGCCGGGCCAGCCGCTGCGTGGCTCCGGCCATCACCAGCAGATCACCGTGGCCCAGCACATGCGCCTGCCGCTGCACCGGCGTCGCGCGTGACCGCAGCAGGAAGCGGCGACTTCCCCCGAGGCTGAGCGAGGCAATGACGGGATCGGTCCCCAGCTCCGGCTCGTCGTCACTGTGCCAGCCCATGGCGTCACGTCCGTCGCGATAGCGATTGGCCAGCGCGCTGTTGAAACGCGTCCCGCAGGCATCTTCCACCTGCCTGCGCAGCGGCAGCAGCCAGGTCGGCCACGGCACTGGCCGGAACGTGGCCCCGGAGTAGCGGTACACCGCGTCCGGCTCACCGATCCAGCAGCTCAGCCGCGGCACGTCCACCTCGCGCCCGAACAGGCGGACGCGATGCACCGACCATGGCAGTTGCTCGCGCAACGCCGTCAGCAGTGCATCGGCGTTCGCCCGCGGCAACCAGCCGGGGACATGCCGGACCTCGATGCCCGCGCCGGCTGGTTCGTCACTCATGTCGGTCGCCAACCATGTCGCCCGTACCTCCCGCCGTCTCGCCATGCGCCAGGGAAGTGTGTCCTGGTCACGTACTGCTCACTGCCGATGATCGCCGCACGCACGTCAAGACCCCGCGGGCGCCGGACATCACTGCATTTGCCGTTCCCGCCCGCAGCGCCGAAAATGACCCGCAGACTCAGGAGACCAGCATGACCCAGCCAGAACGCGACGTGATGGAATACGACGTTGTCACCGTCGGCGCCGGCCCCGCCGGACTGGCCTTCGCCATCCGACTGAAGCAGCTGCAGCCGGAGCTGTCGGTCTGCGTGATCGAGAAGTCCTCCACCGTCGGCGCGCACATCCTGTCCGGGGCGGTCATCGAAACCGGTCCGCTGGACGCGCTGCTGCCGGGCTGGCGCGAGAACCCGCCGCCGATCTGCATCGACGCCAAAGACGACGAGTTCTGGCTGCTGTCCCGCACGGGACAGCGCAAGCTGCCGCTGCCGCCGGGCATGCACAACACCGGCAACGTCATCGTCAGCCTCGGCGCGATGTGCGCGTGGCTGGCGCCGCAAGCCGAAGTATTGGGCGTGGAAGTGTTCCCCGGGTTCGCGGCAGCGGAAACCCTGCATGACGAGACCGGCAAGGTCATCGGCGTGCGCATCGGCGACATGGGCGTGGCCAGGGACGGATCGCAAAAACCGTCCTACACCCCGGGCATCGACATCCACGCCAAGGTCACGGTGTTGGCCGAGGGCGTGCGCGGACACCTGACCAAGCGCCTGCTCCAACGCTTCGATCTTTGCAAGGACGCCGATCCGCAGACCTACTCCATCGGCGTCAAGGAACTGTGGCAGGTGCCGGAGGATCGTGTGAAACCCGGCAACATCGTCCATACCTTGGGCTGGCCGGTGGACAACAACACCTACGGGGGCGGCTTCGTCTACCACCTGGACAAGGGACGACTGGCCATCGGCCACGTCAGCGGCCTGGATTACCGCGACCCGCAGTACCGTCCGTGGGAAGCGTTCCAGCAGTGGAAGGCGCACCCGCTGATCACGCCGCTGCTGGAAGGCGGCAGCATCATCTCCGCAGGCGCGCGTGCCATCGTCACCGGCGGCTGGCAGTCGCTGCCCAAGGTGGAGATGCCCGGCGCTCTGCTGATCGGCGACGCCGCCGGCCTGCTCAACGTGCCCAAGATCAAGGGCACCCACCAGGCGATCCGCTCCGGCATGCTCGCCGCCGAACATCTCGCCGACAACGCACTGGCCGCCAACGGCTTCGACGCCAGGCTTCGTGCCTCCGAGGCCATGGCCGAACTGCGCAAGGTCCGCAACGTCAAGCCCGCCTTCAAGAAGGGCTTCTGGTTCGGCATGGCCAATGCCGCATGGGAAACCGTCACCGGCGGACTGTCGCCGTGGACCCTGAAGAACACCGCCGACTTCGCCAGCCTGCAGACGCTGGACGAGGCCGAACGCGTCGATCGCGGCTGGCACGAAACGCGCACCTTGGCCCCGCGCGACCGCTTGGCCGGCGTCTACTTCGCCGCCACCGAACATGACGAAGACCAGCCGGTGCACCTGAAGGTGGCCGATACCGACATCTGCGCGACGCGCTGCGTGGTCGAGTACGACAACCCCTGCACCCGGTTCTGCCCGGCGGCGGTGTACGAGATGGTCGAAGACGCCACCCGGCCGCACGGCAAGCGCCTGCAGATCAATGCCGCCAACTGCGTGCACTGCAAGACCTGCGACATCAAGGACCCGTACGAGATCATCACCTGGGTCACGCCCGAGGGTGGATCCGGGCCGAATTACCAAAATCTTTAGGGACGAAGCGTCTTGTTCACCCCTCCGACAACGCTTCCCGCGAACAGCCGTTGGCTCACACCACTGGCCGGAACGGCGATTCTCGGCATCGGCGTGATCATCGCACTGCTGTTGCGTCCGGAACCCCACAGCGATTGGCTGTACTACTGGCGGGCAGCCGGTGTGCCCGACGCCTACCAGCGCGGTGGCGTCGCGATGTGGCTGCTGGCCATTCCCAAGGCGCTCGGCATGACGCCCGTGACCGCTGCGCTCCTGCTCAATGCCGTCGCGGTCGGGGTGTTGTTGTGGGTCATGCAGGCCGCCGACCGGACCGGCCATCGGATCCCGACCCTGCTCACGATCGCCTATTTGCTGTTGCTGACACCGTTCCTGGGGCTTGCCACCACCATGCTGGCAGCCGGCTCGTGGTCCGCCGGCAAGGCATGGAGTGACAATGAGGGTGGCCGCATCAACGGCGGATGGCTGGCCTTGTCGTTCGTGTTAATCGCCTCCGGCGTTTGCAGCAAACCACAGTACGCGCTCATCCTGTGGACACTGTGCCTGCTGGCGATACCACTGCTCCTGCAACGCCAGGCAAGGCCGTCCCGCAGGCTGATTCTGGTCCTTGCCCTGGGTTCGGTGCTGGGGTTCATGGCCGACTCCGGATTCAGGGCCGTCGGCAAAAGCGAAGCCATCCGCACCAATTCGGCGGTGACGCTGTACGCCGGGCTGCTGGTGTCCGGCACTGGTCCGGGGTGCGGCTACTGGTCGGTCGAAGCGAGCCAAGCTGCCGTTGCCGACATGGGCATGCCCTTGCGACAGGCGGTCATGACGCGCCTTGGTGAACAGCCTCCCGCACACTGGGCTTCAGTGGTCGGATGCAAGATACCGGGCATCGTACGGCCCTCGCCATTCGCCGTGTACTGGTTGAGCGCAGCGCCGAATGTCGAAAAAGCACGCGAATCCGAAGCATTGGAACAGCGTTTCCGCTCGGCCCACAGGTTCGAACGGTTGCTGTATCCGGCGATCTCCTTGTTGATTCTTGCCTTGGCAGCGGCAACCACCGTGCGCCTGCGCCGTCGCGGCCATCCTGCCGCGCTTTACCTGCTTCCGATGCTGTGGATCGCAGCGTTCTGGAGCGTGCATCTCGTGTTCGAGATCCAGCCCCGCTACTTCCTCGGCATGTATTTGCTGCTGCCGTTATGGTGCCTGCTGGCCATGCGGCATGCGGCGGTCACGCCAATGACAGACGCGACCCCGGTCAAGCCTGCTGAGGGCTGAGCGGGGTCGGCCGCCGCGCGGGCCTCCATCATGCAGCCGTGCCCGCGAGTGTCCTTCAGATCAACGCGACCCCGGTCTTTTCCTTCACCTCGTCTGCGCTGACGCCTTCGGCCAGTTCCACCAGCTTCAGGCCGGCGTCGGTGACATCGAACACGCCAAGGTCGGTGATGATGCGGCTGACCACGCCCAGGCCGGTCAGCGGCAGGGTGCACTCGGGGATGATCTTGGGATCGCCGGACTTGGTGACGTGCTCCATCAGCACGACCACGCGCTTGACGCCGGCGACCAGGTCCATCGCGCCGCCCATGCCCTTGACCATCTTGCCGGGCACCATCCAGTTGGCGATGTCGCCCTTGTCGGTCACTTCCATCGCGCCGAGGATGGCCAGGTCGATGTGGCCGCCACGGATCATGGCGAAGGAGTCATGACTGCCGAAATAGCTGGCACCCGACATCGCGGTGACGGTCTGCTTGCCGGCGTTGATCAGGTCGGCGTCGACTTCGTCCTCGGCCGGGAACGGCCCGATGCCGAGCAGGCCGTTCTCGCTCTGCAGCCACACGTCCATGCCCTCGGGGATGTAGTTGGCCACCAGCGTCGGCAGGCCGATGCCGAGGTTGACGTAGGCGCCGTCGGTCAGTTCCTTGGCGGCGCGCTGCGCCATCTGCTCACGATTCCAGGCCATCTCAGTTGCCCTCCTGCTTGCGGACGGTGCGTTGTTCGATGCGCTTCTCGGGATTGGCGTTGACCACGATCCGATCGACGTAGATGCCCGGCAGGTGCACCTGGTCCGGGTCGATGCTGCCGGTGTCCACCAGCTCCTCCACTTCGACGATGCAGACCCTGCCGGCCATGGCACAGGCCGGGTTGAAGTTGCGTGCGGTCTTGCGGAAAACCAGGTTGCCAACCTTGTCCGCCTTCCACGCCTTGACCAGCGACACGTCGGCGGTCAGCGCGGTTTCCAGCACGTAATGGCGGCCATCGAATTCGCGGGTTTCCTTGCCCTCGGCCACCACCGTGCCGTAACCGGTCGCGGTGAAGAAGGCCGGAATGCCGGCACCACCGGCACGCAGGCGCTCGGCCAGGGTGCCCTGCGGATTGAATTCAAGCTCCAGCTCGCCGGCAAGGAACTGGCGCTCGAACTCCTTGTTCTCGCCGACATAGGAGGAAATCATCTTCCGGATTTGCCGGGTTTCCAGCAGCATGCCGAGGCCGAAGCCATCGACACCGGCATTGTTCGAGATGGCGGTCAGGTCCTTGGCACCGGAATCGCGCAACGCGGCGATCAACGCCTCGGGAATACCGCAGAGGCCGAAGCCCCCCACCGCGAGCGTCTGCCCGTCGGCGACCACATCGGCCAACGCGGCCCGTGCATCCGGATACACCTTGTTGCGACTCATCGAACCGACCCCGGGTTTCTCGTGGACGGCCATTCTAACGTGCCGCCGGAAGGGTTCCGGTGGCACTGGACGAAGGTACAGGGGCCGAGGAACGAGCAGGGGGGCGAGGAATGAGGAACGAGTGAGAGCAGGAGCACGACACCGCTCATTGGGTATCGGCTCGGTCGTGGGAATGCAGGAAGCAACCGAGTGTGCGAGGAGTGAGGCAGGAGAAGTTTGCATAGAAATCTGGGCGTGTGAACGCCCTCCGCCTGGCGGACCTTGCCTTGACGCTGGGACTGCCGCTTCCAACGGGTCAGCTTGTCCCGGACCCAGCTCCCGGGGCCACCTGGGTACAACTCACACCCCGCTGGTGGCCCGCTCAACCGCACCGCGCTTGAACTACGCACTGAACTTCATTCTCTTCGACATGAGCATTCGTCAAGGCCTCGTTCGGCCTTCTCATGGGCGTCGTTATAACGAGGGTCAACCCGATCTCGGATCAACACCGTCAGCCCGCGCTGCAGACCAACATCACTGACGTGCACCCCGACACCCTCACGGCGTCTGTCCTGCTCTAGTCATTCGAGGCGGCAAACTGCAGTGCGCTGCGCCGGCAACTTCACGCCTGCCGCAGATAGCCGGTTCGCCGGAACGGTGGTAATTCCCCGGCCAGTACGCTTAATAGGCGCGCGCTTATCCACGGGCGCGTTCAATTAATGAAGATGTGGTCGCGCAGGGTGATGTCGCGCTGCCCGAGCCCGTTGCGAGCATGCTGCTCCTGGCGCCCTATCGAAAATTTGTTTCGGATGCGCGAGAACCTGAGGTCGCCCCATAGCTTGCGGCTATATAGTGGTGCTGCATTTTCAATGGTGTATCCCGGATGGCCCGGGCGAAGATGCCACGCCACGATGCTGCTTTCAGAACGTCCACATCGCGATGCCGACTAGTGAGGAAGGCTTTGTGCCGGGTTGGCCCTTCGTAGGTGCACTAGCGATCGCAATGCTAGCTGCGACGGCATGCGTGACGCATTCACCTGCCGAGATCATCGATGTCGGTGCACTGATCATTGACTTCTTCAATCATCACTGGGTTCGTGAACGCTTGGAGTTTACGTGATCGAAGCCTTGTGTAAACGACTGACCCATACCGGAGCAGGAACATGTCAGTAATCTCCCATCAAACAGTGCGTACGCTGCGCTGGTGTTCCGTCATTTGCCAAGCAAATACCATGCTTTCAATTCTGCTCCTACTCCTGCTCCTGCTTCCGCGCACGGCTAGCGCACAGGTGGGCGATATCGAACTGAGGGCAGTCATCGGCACAGGCAGAACCAAGCCCGCTCCGGGTTGCGCGTTGGCAGTATACCGTGAAGGCAAGTTGCAGCATCTGGTGAGTGATGCCGTCGCAAACCTAGATACGGGTGCTCTCATCGATGGCGATACGCAGTTCTATGCGGCTTCCATCTCCAAGCAGTTCACTGCCATTGCCGTGGTGCAATTACACCTTGCGGGCGATCTAGACTTGGATCGAGACATCCGTATTTGGCTGCCGGAGTTGCCGCAATACCAAGAACAGATTACCCCGCGCATGCTGCTGCAGCACTCGTCAGACATCATTGATTCATTAGCACTGGTGTCCATGGTCCATGGTCCCGGCCAAGCCGGTTCATTCTCGCGCACCGCTACACTAGACTTGGTACTAGCGCAGACGGCGACCAATTTCGTGCCCGGGACGAGCGTTCACTATTCCAATGGCGCTTACCTACTGCTATCCGAGTTAGTGCAGAGGGTGTCAGGTCAGTCCTTCGCCACCTACATCCAGGAGAATATACTGCAACCGATAGGCATGCGCGACAGCTTCGTTCTTGAGGGCGAGCCACATCCGTATCGCAATCGCGCACATGGCTATATTGAGCAGAATGGGGGTTGGGTCGTGCGCGACACCTACCCAAGGTATGGGGGGTCAGGTGGCCTGATGGTGACCCTTAACGACCTAGCGCGCTACGAATATGATATCGAGGTAGGCAAGCGCGTGTGGACGCCTGATTTGCGCGCGATAATGGAGACTCCCGCTTCGCTCACCAATGGGCAAGTCACTATCGCAATGGATCGTAAGGCCAAGTTGGCCTATGCAATGGGGTTGATGGTAGGTCAACGCAACGGCAGGCATGTGGTAGAGCACGGTGGTGGTGCGGAAGGATTCCGCCATATGTACACGCGTTTGCCAGCTCACCGGATGGGCGTTGCTACTTTCTGCAACATTGGTGGAAGCAGGGCGCTGGATAAGAACGTCGCCGTGATTGAGTTGCTGCTAGGTGCAGCGGCGACGGCCACATCGCCGATGCTTACGGGCCTTTACAGATCAACCAGTCTTCCTGTGCGATATGTTGTCATTCAAACGCAATCTGACACGGTCTTGGTGTCAGCGTTGCCGGATGGCGCGCGCATTCCCAGTTTCCAGATAACTCTGGAACACGTCGGCGATGGCGAGTATCGCAAAGGCAGCTACGTGCTACGACGTGTGGCCGACGACCCGGATGTGCTTGTCATCGGCACGCTACGCGCAAGCGCATTGAAAGCACGTCGTATCGTACCCTAACGTCTTCAGTTTATGCGTCCGTCATGACGCTTGTTGGGAATTCGGTGCGCGGATGCACATAACCCGCGTCTATGGCAACGCTACGCATTTTTTGTGGCGCTGTTCTGGTAAACCTCATAGCTTCACCTTTACCCCGGACCTTGCAACAGGACGCAATGCTCTCATTGTGGTTGCGGGCCAAGGGTGCATCAAGTCAGTCGACCACACCCGGGAGAAGAGCCATGTCCTACAAAGCGCGACGCTGTAAGGCCTTCCGTCAGCGGACACCACGCAAGGCAAAGTTTGCGCTTGGTTGCGTAGTTGCGTTGGTATCCGCCGTTGGTCAAGCGGTAGCGCAATCCGCTGCCCCTACGCCGGCGAGCCAAACGAACCAAGATATGCCCAAGCAACTGGATGCAGTGCAAGTCACTGCATCGCGCGTGGTACGCGAAGGATTCGAAGCGCCCACACCAACCACTGTGGTGGATCGGGACGCCCTCGAGGCGGCTGGCAACCTCAACATCGCGGACACTATCAATGAGTTGCCCTCGGTACGCCCCTCGATGACGCAGACAAGTACCACTAACAACTCCAACTTCACGGGTGGCAACTTCCTGGACCTCCGCGGGTTAGGCTTCCGTCGTGCCCTGGTTCTGGTCGACGGCCGACGCTTCACTCCCACGCACGTGGAAGGGGCGGTGGACATGAATATGATCCCCCAGGGAATGGTGGATAAGGTAGAAGTGGTGACAGGCGGCGCCTCGGCCGCCTGGGGGTCCGATGCCGTAGCCGGCGTGGCCAACCTGATTCTAGACCACGACTTCCTGGGTATCAGGGGGGTCGTTGAGGGTGGAATATCTGCGCAGGGCGACCGTAAGAATGAACGCCTTTCACTGACATGGGGCAAAGGATTCGCTAATGACCGTGGTCACGTCATCGTCTCGCTGGACGCGCACCACGATGAGGGCATCCAACGTATGAAAGCGCGACATTGGGGCGGATGGACCAAAATTGCGAATCCCGCCTATACTGAGACCAATGACGAGCCTCGCCAATTGCTTATTCAGAATGGGCGCTCTTCGGTGATGTCCTATGGCGGCCTGATCAACAGCGGACCTCTGGCGGGAACGGCGTTCGATGCAGATGGCAATCCGTATCAGTTTAACTACGGTGATCTGCTTACTGCGTCCACCATGCGCGGAGGCGACGGTAGTCTCGGTATCGAAAACCTGCCAATGCAGGCACCGGCGGAGCGCCGAGTCGCGTACGCACGAGCAGCATTTGACTTTACCGACAGCACCAACGCGTTTGTCGAGGCTTCTTGGGGGCGCTCCAAGGGTGTAAGTCCATCGCTGGTGCGCTCGGAAAGCAACATCACTATCCTCCGGGATAATCCGTTCATCCCCGAATCTGTAGCCCATAGAATGGACGAGCTAGGTCTTGCAAGTATCCGTATGGGGCGCTATAGCCGCGATTACGGCCAGTCCATGACTGATCGCAGCACCACTGTTAAGCGATTGGCAGCGGGTCTTGAAGGCTTCCTAGGCGACAACTGGAGTTGGGACGCCTATTACACGATGGGTGAGACAGAGTTAATGGTCTATAATAGAGGTCACCGTATCACCCCTCATTACAACTTCGCGCGTGATGTCACCACCGACCCGGTCACGGGCGAAGCAGTTTGCCGCAGCGCGGAAGCGCGGACCCAAGGTTGCATGCCATTGAATCTGTTTGGTGAGCACCAGATGTCCCAAGCTTCGCTAGATTACGTACTAGCGGATGCGTGGAAGAACACCAAACTGCGGCAGCAAGCGGCGGCATTCACATTGAGTGGTGACGTTTACGAACTGTCCGCGGGCATCGTATCGCTGGCTGCCGGTGTGGAGTGGCGCCGTGATAGCGTAAATTTGATGACAGACGAGTTGTCGCAAGCCGCTGCGTTTGCCAGCGGCAATGGTGTTCCGTTCGACGGCGAGCAGTCCGTCAAGGAGTTATTTGCTGAGACGGTAATCCCTCTACTGTCAGATGCTCGAATGGCTCGTAGTCTAGACATTAATCTTGCAGCGCGCCTGACCGACTACAGCCTGTCAGGCACTGTGTCCACGTGGAAAGCGGGGTTCAGTTGGAATGTTAACGAATTTCTGCGCTTGCGCGCCGCGCAATCCCGCGACATCCGCGCTCCTTCGCTTAACGACATGTTCTCACTTGGGTCCACCTCACTGCTGACCGTGTTCGATCCCGAGCTCAACCTGAGATACTCAGTCCAGAATATCTCCTCGGGTAATCGTGACCTTCTTCCGGAAGAAGCCGACTCTCTGACCTTTGGTGTGGTGGTTACGCCCAGCGAGAAGCTCGGTTTCTCGCTGGACTACTATGACGTGCGAATGGACAACGCGTTGATCACTTTGGCCGCGGCCGACACGGTAGAGCGGTGCTATTCCACTCATCCGCAGGTGTGTGGGTTGCTTACCCGGAACCCGGACACCGGTCGAATTGCCTCTGTCCAAGTCAGCCCACAAAATCTTGAGCAGTTGCATTTGCGCGGCACGGACCTCGAGGTGACTTGGCGTCCTGAAATTTCGTTCGGGGATCTGATCCTGCGCGCACTAGTTTCGTACATCGACACACTTACCTTGGACGACGGCCTAACCGTTTCGGAGATGGCCGGGCAGACTACCCAGCCCACCGTGAGCGCGCTTGGTGGGCAACCATACTGGCGCGGGAACCTGTCTGCGCGATGGAGCTTCGGGCAGTGGCACTTCAATGCCGCGGCACGACACGTAGGAGGGGGCAAGATCGATCACACTTGGACACACAAAGACCTCAATATTCTGGAGCATTCGGGGCGCACGTATTTGGATATAGGGGGCAGCTACGACCTGTCACGCGACACTGGGCAAAACGTCACGCTGTTTGCTAGCATCAAAAACTTGGCTGACAAGGACCCCCCGATCAATGGTGTGGGCGGTTACGGCACCACGCGCGCTTTGTACGATGTGGTGGGCCGCCAGTATGTAGCGGGCGTTCGCTTCCGGTTCTGAGTGCTGACGTCGACTGGCGCGATCAGGCAGGGGCCGGTAACCCCCTCCGGCTTGGATGTTCCCTGCAAAGGTAGGCACTCCGGGCCTTCCTTTGAACATGAAGGAGTTGAAGCGTCCTCTATACGAGTCAGCCAGAGGTATGGGGTTGGCTTGAGTGGGACCGCGTAACCAACCCACGATTGCCCCGCAGGTGGATCGGTAATCCCCCACAGGTTAGCTGACGTCAGAAGTGGAATTTTCTCGTACGCTTTCCCGAGG
>JAUNRQ010000010.1 GCA_030535605.1 Pseudoxanthomonas suwonensis | reverse complement strand
CCGAGGCGTCGGCCGGAGCACCTGCCTGTGAGCCTGGCGGATGATCGCGTCAGGCGATCCTGTCAGATGATCCTGTCGGATGACCGTGCCTGTCGCATCGGGTGGGTCAGCCGGCGCGCCGTGGCGCGGTGGCCACACGGCCGGACGGGCCGCTGCCCCGGGGCCGTTCATTCCGCGGGACGCACCGCTTCCGGGCTGACCCGCTCCAGCGTGTGCCGCAGTTCGCGCCCGAGGATGAGCTTGGCGTCCTTGGCCAATGCGCTGAGGCGCTCGTCGAACATCAGCTTGCCGTGCTCGTCGGTCCACACCAGGCGCAGTTCGCGCAGCTTGCGGATGAAGCCGCGGAACAGCGACTTGTCGAAGAACTCCGGGGCGGTGTCGGCGTACAGCAGCGACAGCCGTTGCGCGGCCAGCTGGCACTGGCTTTCGACTTCCGCCGCCGACAGCGCGCCGGGCCCGTTCTTGGCCAGTACCGAAATGGTGATGTAGTAGCGCTCGAACGCCTGCTGCAACGGATGGCCCAGTGCCCGCAGGCGGAAGACTTCGTCGCTCTGGCCGGCATTGCGTGCGTACACGCCGCCGTTGTCCGGGCCGGCCAGTTCGATCAGGCCCTCCTCGACGAACACCGCCACCACGCGCTGGATGCGTTCGGCGAAGCCGTCGGCATCCCACGGCAGGAACAACTCGGCCTGCAGGAAGGGGTACATCGAGCGGCCGACCCGCAGCATGGTGTCCAGCTGCATGCGCCGGTTGTGCAGGAAGCAGCAGGCGATCCATGCCGATGCGGTGAACAGGTGCAGCACGTTGTTGCGGAAGTAGCTCAGCAGCACCGCGTTGTCGTCGTCCACGCTGAGCACGTCGCCCAGCGGGTGCGCGGTGCGTTGCAGCACGCCGATCTCCACGCCGTGCTCGATGATCTGCTCGGCGCTGTGCGGGGTCACGGTGACCCGGTCGGAGTAGGGCACTTCGCGCTGCAGGGTCTTGGCCAGGCGGATCTGCGCCTTCAGGTCGGCTTCGCCCATGGCGTGCTTGGGCGTGGACAGCAGCGCAAGGGCCAGCAGGTTGATCGGGTTGAGGTCGGCCGCGCGGTTGATGTTGACCTGGATCTCGCCGGCGAGCTGGTTGACCGAGTCCGACAGCCAGTCCGGCCGGTCGTCCTCGTCCAGCGGTTGTCCGTCCCAGTCCGGGGCGTTGTCGGCCAGCACGTCCGCCAGTGCGATGGGTTCGCCGAAATTGACCACCACCTGGCCATAGTTGCTGCGCAGCACCTTGGGAATGCCGGTCAGCAGCTGCCAGATGGATTCCTTCTGCTTGGGCTTGCCGGACAGCTCGTCCAGGTAGCTGGCGCCTTCCATCAGCTTTTCGTAGCCGACGTACACCGGCTGGAACAGCACCGGACGGGTGGGGCGGCGCAACCAGCCGCGCACGACCATGGCGATCATCCCGCCCTTGGGTTCCAGCAGCCGGCCGGTGCGCGAGCGCCCGCCTTCGATGAAGCACTCGATGGAGTAGCCGCCGGAGACCAGCTGCGCGACGTATTCGCCGAGCACCGCCGAGTACAGCGCGCTGCCGCGGATGGAGCGACGGATGAAGAATGCCCCGCCCTTGCGCAGCAGGGTGCCGATTACCGGCAGGTTGAGGTTGATGCCGGCGACGATGTGCGGCGGCACGATGCCCTTGGTGTACAGCAGGTAGCTCAGCAGCAGGTAGTCCATGTGGCTGCGATGGCTGGGCACGTAGACGATTTCGTGCCCCGGCGCCGCCGCCTTCAAGGTGTCCAGGTGGTGCACCAGCACGCCGCGGTAGATGCGGTTCCACACCGGCGTCAGCAGGAAGCTGGCCGAACGCACCACCGGGTGCGAGTAATCGGCGGCGATCTCGTAGGCCAGGCCGTGGGCCTTCTTCCATGCGTCCTCGATGCTGCCGCCATCGCGACGGGCCTGGTCGGCGATGGCTTCGCGCACCGACGAGGCGGCCAGCACCTTGTCGATCAGCAGCCGGCGGGTGGACAGGTCCGGGCCGATCACCGCTTCGCGGATGCGGTTGAAGTGCGTGCGCAGCAGCCGCGAGAGCTTGCGCACGGTGCGCTCCTCGTCCAGGCCTTCGCCCAGGATGCCGCGCACCGGTACCGGCGCGGCGAAACGCACATAGGTGTCTCGGCCGTTCAGCAGCACCGACAACAGCCGGCGGAAGCGGCCGACGATGGCCCAGTTTTCCGAGAACAACACCGAGAACCAGCCGCTGCTCTTGTCCGGCGCGCGACCGATGAAGATCGACACCGGCACCAGTTGCACGTCCAGCGACGGATCCAGGCGGTGGGCATCGACCAGCCGGCTGAGGGATTCGGAGCGGGTGCGGCCGTGGCTGGCCGGCATCTGCCCGGTGGCGATCTGCGCCGCCTTGCCGAGGGTGCTGCCGGCGTTGCGGCGCGACAGCGCGACGTAGGCGCGCTTGCGACCCAGTGGATCGCCCGGCAACGGACGCAGCGGCGAGGGCAGCCCGTGTTCGCGGCAGGCGCGATCGAGGATCAGGGCGTTGGACAGGCCGTAGTCTTCCAGCACGTAACAGATCGGACGACCGTCCACGCGTTCGCCCGGCTGCTCCGGATCGACCTTGACCGACAGCCACGGGCCGGCCAGCCAGCCCAGCAGCACCGCCCACAACGGTCGCCGGTTGCGGGCGGCGGCCACGTGCGCCGGCAGCACCACGTCCTCGGGCATGCCGTCGGTGGCATCCGGCCGCGCTGCGCGCTCCTGCGGCGGCGGCTGCATCGCCTCTTCCAGGGTCATCTCCGGGCGCAGGGGCGGCAGTTCGGCGTCCGCTGGCGGAACCTCGGGTGCGTCGTCGGGGGCAACGGCGGGCTCGGGCTCGAACAGGGACGGTTGATCGGTGGGGCGCTTGGGCATCCGCCCATTATGCCGAAGCGCTGGCGACTTCCTGCGGCGGCGGCTGTTCAGCTTGCTCGCCGTCGCTGCCCGGTGCCGCCGGCGCTGGCGGGTCATCCGCCGGTGCCAGCGCCGCGGCGGCACGGGCGTGTTCGAGGAAGTCCTGCAGGTACCAGCGCCCGTCCACCCGCACGGCGTGGACCCGGGCGTCGATCATGCGCGTGCCCAGCGGATAGTGCATGCGCAGCAAGGCGCGGTCGCCGTCGCTTTCCACCAGTTCCACCTGCATGGCATCCAGCGAGGCATCCAGGTCCAGGCCGTAGTCGAGCAACGTCGCCTTGGCCGCGGCCAGCACCGGCCCGACGCGCTGCAGGCTGTCGAGCATGCCGAAGCGGGCGAAACTGTCGGCGTCGACCAGACCGCTGCCGCGGGCGGCGTGCACCATGCGGGTGACCGCGGCGTGGGCGCGCGCCTTGTCGCCCAGCGGTGCGCCCCGGGCCCAGGCCGCGGCCGCCTGCACCAGTTGGGTGTAGTGGGCGCGCTCGGCGGAACTGAAGCCTTCGCCGGTGCGCAGGTATTCCACGCCGAACACGCCCAGCGCCTCGGCGGCGCTGTGCAACTCGCGATCGGCCCCGGCGAACTGGCGGTCGAAGGCCCGTTGCATGGCCGGCTCGGCCCCGGTCGCGGAAAGGGCTTCCAGCAACGCGGGCACGCGCTCGTCGAACGGCAACTCGTCCAGCGGCCAGCGCGTCTTGCCGGCGCGCCAGGCAGCGTCCAGCGCGGCGTGCGTCTCGGCCGGGACGCTGGCGCGGGAGAAGCCGGCGTAGTCGTTGCCGCGCAGCAGGCGGGTGGGCAGGACCACGGCCTGCACCGGGTCCGGTGCGCCATGGGCGATGACCGTCGGCAGCGGCGCCTGGGTCGTGGCCGGCTCCGGTGCCACCGGCTTGCAGGCGGCCATCGTCAGCAGCAGGCCGGCCAGCAGCACGCGCAGGCCACTATTGTTGGTTGCAGGCAGCGGCGGTATCCGCACGGACGGCCGCGCTGAGGCGGTGGACATCAGGGCAGGCAGGTGCGGTGCCATGATCGGGAGCCGGCGGTCGTCAGCGCGCCGGCTGCAGTGCCTGACGCTTGGCCTGGCGACGGGCATCGCGTGGCTGCGCCCAGTCGTTGCCGAACACCGCCGGTTCCCAACTGCCGTAGGTCGGGTTGGGCAGCACCCACCAGCGTTCGCCGAACCAGTCGCGGTATTCGTCCAGAATCGCGCCACGCCCCTGGATGCTGTTGTCGGGGATGCGCACGAAGTCGCCCAACTGGTCACCGAACTGCATCAGCACACGGTAGTTGCGGCCGGCCAGTTCGCGCCGGCAGAGCTTGTCGCTTTCCCGTGCCTGTTCGCAGCCCTCGACCGTCAGGCCCATGCCCAGGAACACGCTGTCGTCCTTCACCGGCAGCCCCTCGTCGCGCAGGTTGGCCAAGGTGGCTTCCCGCAGGTGCACGGCGCGGTTGCTGATGTACAGCAGGGTCACGCCACGGGCTTCGGCGGCCTTGGCGAAATCGACCACGCCCGGCACCGCCCTGGCCTTCTTCTCGGCCACCCACTGGTCCCAGCTGAGGTCGTTGAACTCGGTGCCGTCCAGCACCATCCGCGCCTGGTAGGGGGAGTTGTCGAGGACCGTTTCGTCGATGTCCAGGATCACCGCGGGCGGCAGGCCGGTCAGGTCGCGGGCGGTCGGCGGGGTGGGATCGCTGTCGTCGCCGGCATCCGGTTCCTGATCCGGTTCGGCATCCGCCTCGGCATCACTACCGGCGTCCGTCGTGGCCCGGGTGGCTGCGTCGGTGTCGGCCGGGGTGCCGGCGGGGATGGCAGTCGGGGTCGGCAGGCCGCGCTCGTCCGGCACCAGGGCGTCCCAGTTCGGCTCCGCCAGCGCCGTCTCCAGGCGTTCGGCGGCAGCACGGAACAGGCTGGTGGTGATGGCCGCGTACTCGGCCGAGCGCTGGACCCACAGCACGCTGTTGAGGTTGTCATCGGCCGGTACGGCGGGAGGTGCCGGCGGCTCCGGCGTGACCGCGCGCGGCTCCGGCACCGGTGGCATGGAAGGATGTTCGCTGCGCTTGCAGGCAGACAGTCCGGCCAGGAGGGCCACGGACAGGGCGAGGGCCAGGCGGCCGGCGGAAGTCGGCGTCATCGGCAGGCGTCCTGCAAGGTCGGGCCTCCGAGTGTAGCCGCTGCCGCGCGTTCAGCGCACCACGAGGGTGTCGGTGTTGGCGGTTTCCAGCAACCGCTGGGCGACGCTCCCGACCAGCTTGTCCATCAGGCGGCTGCGGCCATGGGAAGCCATCACCAGCAACTCGGCACCGCCGTGGTCGACCTGATGGCGGGCCAGCCGCACCGGATTGGCCAGTGCGGTGAGCGCGGTGACGTCGTCGCGGCCAGGCAGGACTTCCTGCAGATGCTCGCGCGCTTCGGCGTCGGCATCGGCTGCGGCGACCTGCAGCAGCTCGTTGCGGCGCGCATCGTTGGCGGCCATCACGCTGTGGGGGACGTCGTAGCCGTGCACCACGGTCAGTGCTTCGCGCTGCGGCCACCAGCTGTCGGCAAGGCGCAGGGCATCGGCGGCAGCCGGGGAAAAGTCGCTGGCCACGGCGATATGGCGATAGGCCTGGCGCGGCCGCTGGTGCACCACCAGCACCGGCATGTCGGAATTGCGCACCAGCCACAGCACGCTGGAGCCGAGCCTTGCCTGACCGCGTACGTCGCTGCTGGCCAGGCCGGTGACGATCAACCCGCAGCCGGTTTCCTCCGCCACCCGCTTGGCATTGGCACCGACATCGCCGGTCCCGATGCGCACCTGCACTGGCACGTCGGTGTCGCCGATGGTCTGGCGCAGGCGACGTTCGAGGATCGCCGCCGGGCTGTCTTCCTCGGCGGGCTCCTCGCCTTCCTCGAGAAAGCGGTTGGTGCGCGAGAAGCTGTTCTCCTGCGGCAGCACGGTCAGCGCCACCAGCGTCGCACCCCAATCAGCGGCCAGTTGCAGCGCGCGATCGGTGGCACGGTCCGAGCGAGCGGACAGGTCGGTGGCCAGCAGGATGGCAGAGGGACGGGCGATGTCGGTCATGGTCGTGGCGTCGCGGGGGTTGGGGGAAGTCTAGGGGAAGAGCGGGGGGCTGGGAGCGAGGACCGAGTTGGGTAGCGTGTAGCTAGTAAGGAGTGGGGAGTAGCGAGGAGTGAGTGTGGCGTAGGGCGAGGAGGGAGTGCGGGGAGTGGCGAGACGGGGCGATGAGTATGTGGGGAGGCGTGAGGCGTGGGTGTGGCAGGGCGGGACGTTGGCGAGCGCTGTTGTCCGTCCGGAGTGACCGCCCCGGCATAATGCGATCACGCACCATCCCGCCCGACGCACTCGTTCCACTTTCCTCGCTCCTCGCTCCTCGCTCGCCTCACTCGTTCCTCGTTCTTCGGCCAACCACTCACTCCTCGCTCCTCCCTGCTCACTCCTCGCCCCAAATGCCCACAGCCCTCCTCTTCGGTGCCTCCGGTCAGGTCGGCGCTGCCGTGTTGCAGCGGCTGCGGGCGCAGGGGTGGCAGGTGCTGGCGGTGTCGCGCCATCGGCAGTCGCCGCAGCCGGGGGTGGAGTGGCTGCAGGGCGGGTTCGCCGACTTGCCGCCGCTGCCGCCACGGGTCGATGCGGTGGTCAGTTGCGGTCCGCTGGACCTGTTCGGCGAGTGGATCGGATCGACCGCCGTGCGTTTCGGCCGGGTGGTGGCGTTCGGATCGACCAGCCTGCTGGTCAAACGCGATTCGGTGGATCCGGCCGAGCGGGCGATCAGCGCCAAGCTGCAGGGTGGCGAAGCGGCGGTGCTCGCCGCGGGCATCCGTCGCGGCGTGGCTGCCACGGTGCTGCGTCCGACCCTGATCTACGGGGCCGGCCGTGACGCAACCCTGACCCGGATCGCCATGCTGGCCACACGGATGCGCTGCTTCGTTCTGCCCCGGGATGCACGCGGCCTGCGTCAGCCGGTACACGTGGATGACCTGGCCCTGGCCGCGCTCGCCTGCCTGAATCGTGATGCGGCAGCCGGCAAGGCGTATGCGCTGCCCGGTGGCGAAACGCTGGCGTACGACGACATGGTCCGGCGCGTGTTGCAGGCGCTGCCGACGCGCCCACGCTTGCTGCGACTGCCACCGACCGTGTTCCGGGTCGTGGTCGCGCTGGCCCGCCGCACCGGGCGCTTCGGTGGGTTCGGTGACGGGGCGTTGGCGCGCTTGCGCGAGGATCTGGTGTTCGACGTCGGCCCCGCGCAGCGCGACCTGGGCTATCGGCCGCGACGGTTCGCGCCGACCTTGGCGATGCTCACACCCCCGGCTTCGTGCTGACCGTGCTGCGTGCCTTGGCCAACGTGCGCAGGGCGATCAGCAACACGCCGCCCAACACCATCGCCCCGCCGATCCACAGCCGCAGGCCCGGACGGTCGCCGTAGAAGGCGATGCCCAGACCGATCGCCAGCACCGGCGTCAGCAGCAGCCACGGCGTGACCTGGGCGACCGGGTGGCGCTGCACCAGGACGTAGAACAGGCCGTGGCCGAGCAGCGAGGCAGCCACCGCGGAGTATGCGGCGCCACCCCAGCCGACCCAGCTGGCATCGGCCAGCCGATCGAAGCCGCCCGGTTCCAGTGCCAAGCTCAGGCCAAGCAATGCCGGCAGCGCCAACACCGCGGTCCAGCCCTGCTGGGTGATCATGTCCACGCCCTTGAGCCCGCGCATGACCACCGTGCCCATCGCCAGCAGCAGCGCCGACAGCAGCATCACCAGCAACGCGGCCGGTTCGGCCAGCACCATCGGGTCGAAGCCCAGCACCATCACGCCGGCGAAGCTCACCACCACCGCCAGCCCGGTGCGCCAGCCGAAGCGCTCCCCCAGGAACCACCACGCCAGCACGGTCGCCATCGGCACATAGCTCTGCATGACGATGGCCGGCGAGGCGATGTTGCCGGCCGCATGCAGCGCCCAGAAGCTGGTGCCGAAATGCAACGCCCCGTTGAGCAGTGCGACCGCGGCCAGCCGGCGCCATTGTCCGGCCGGGGGCAGCCGCAGGAAGGGCAGCAGCAACAACACCAGAAAGCCCATGCGCACGGCCGTGAACAAGAACGGCGGGATCTCCTGCAGCGCCCAGGCCGAGGTCAGGAAGTTGCCGGCCCAGGCCAGCACGATGACCATGACCAGCAGCAGGTCGCGGCCATGCAGGCCGTGCGGGGAATGCATCGTCGTCGTGTCCGGGTTCGGGCGGCGACTACCAGCGCCAACCCATCTGCCGATACAGCTTGGCCAGGACCCAGGCCGGGCCGATCAGCAAATAGGTGATGTCGGTCAGGAAGCTGGGCTTGGCACCCTCGATCTTGTGACCGACGAACTGCCCGATCCACGCCAGCACGAACACCACGATCGCGCTGTAGAGCAGCACCTGCGGGCCAAGCATGTCATGCACCAGGCGGGTCAGCAGCGCCATCAGCAGGAAGGTCACGGCCATGCCCAACGCGATCGGGCGCGAGTTGCGCCGATAGAACACCCAGGCGGCCAGCATCGCGAACAGTGCCCACATGCCATCGCGGAACAGACCGCCTTCGGGTACCGGGATGCACCACAGCAGCGCGATCACGCTCCACAGGATCAGCGGCACGCAGACCACGTGGATCCATTGGTTGACGGGGTGGCGATGGTCGGACGAATAGCTGTCGAACCAGCGGTCGATGGGGCGAACAGGTTCAGGTGTGGCCATGGCGATCCATCCAAGCGGGTCCTGTCAAGAGTAAATGGTGACCTTGCTGCCAACCGGGTCGCCGCGACCAAGGTCCGCTCATGGGTAACGGGCACGGAAGGCTTGGCTAATTCCTACTCGCAGTCGGTCCAATCGCTGGCTTTCCCCCAGATGATCGAGCCAACGCGCAGCGTTGACCCATCGAGTTCAAAGGTGTCCAGAGAGAGTTGGCCGGAGTTGCTGGTGGGGATTTCCGCTCTTGTTTGCTGGCTAGGATCGCGCATGAACCGAAGCCCTGAAACCCTGACCTGGACTCGTGGTGGCGCAGACGCTTCAGCAAAGCCCGTAATCGTCGTCGATCCATGGAGTCTTTCAGTCGCGCGGCGTCCTAGATAGGAAAAATTGAGCGGAACATCAACCGAAGAAATCACAGTCCTGCAAATTCTGGTGCCGATCGCAAAGCCCGACGAAACGGCAGGCGACGCGGGTTGAGTGGCGGGACGCGGTGTTGCGGGCGCAATCGGCGGTGGAGAGGGAGAGGTCGCGCCGGCAACAGACCTTTGCGCCGTTGAAGGTCTGATCGTTCCTGCTTTCGACCATTCGGACACGGGATCGAAAGTAATTGACACCAAGCCTTGGTAATTGGGGAATTTGAGCTCCCGATCAGTTTGTGTGCGCGTGTCACGAATCACCAGAGGGAATCCATCGAGCCCGTAGCTCGAAGAGGAGTTCCTTGCCAGGACTCGACTAATCCGACCTTCGTTGACGGTTCTTTCGCTGCCGTCACGCAGCTTGAGGAGGACATCACAGCATTGACTCAGCCAAGTCACTGATACCAGGTCTTTCGGGTCGATACCATCAAAGTAGACGACATGTCTACGTTCGAATGTTCCGATTCGCACAAACCTGTGACGTCCCTCGCGAGTTTGCACCCAACCCGAGGGACCTAACTCTTGTTCGCTACGTTCGAAATTCTCTTGCCAGGCTCGACGCCGCTCCTGCCGCTCCGCGTTTACCACAGGAGTGGCCCAAGCCAAATAGAGGACGGCAGCCCCTTTCTCCCCGACAATCACGTCCTGTAGATGGATCGTCCCAAGCTCCGTGTCGCCTCGGACGCAAGCGATCGCGGGTGACGTCCGAATTACGCTCTCCAACATGGGGTGAGCCCTACGTTCCTCCCTGACTGTTCCGCCCGCATGCTCGCAGAAAACTGTCACTCCTCCCAAAAGGTCGCGGTGCGCGTGTTCTGTCCAAGCCGTATTCCATCCTCCTAGAATGCCGTTGGTGGGGATGCCGTCTGCCGGGTAAGTTCTGGTCAGGATCGGTGCGATCCAGTTGGTGGCCATCGTCATGAAGTCATCCGAGCGGAACATCTCTGATCGCCTGTCCACGGCAAATGAGTTCCGGCGCGCCGCGCCGTCAGATTGATCCGCGCTGGCAGGTAATCCATGCAACGAAAACAGTGCGCCCAGAGCAAAAAACGCAACAATCTTGACTCGGCTGTGCATGGCGTGCCATTCCTTGGGTGACGCTGCCATGCTCCCCAAACCGACGGCGGCACGCAAGTCGCAGGACGGATCCAAGCGAACCCTGCCGTCAGCACTCTGCAGTTGCGCAGCCGTGTCGAGCCGCCGTGGCGATCAGTCCAGCCGCAGGTCGGCCAGCTTCCACAGCGCCTCGGCGTAGCGGGCGCGGGTGCGGTCGATCACTTCCTCCGGCAGCCGCGGGCCCGGGGCGGTCTTGTCCCAGTCCTGCGTCTCCAGCCAGTCGCGCACGATCTGCTTGTCGTAGCTCGGCGGGCTGCTCCCGACCTCGTACTCCTCCGCCGGCCAGTAGCGGCTGGAATCCGGCGTCAGCATCTCGTCCATCACCTGCAGGCGGCCATCGGCATCCAGCCCGAACTCGAACTTGGTGTCGGCCAGCAGGATGCCGCGGCCTGCGGCGTGCTCGCGTGCAAAGTCGTACAGGCGCAAGGTGGCGTCGCGGACTTGCTCGGCCAGTTCCAGTCCGATGCTGCGGACCATCGCGTCGAAGTCGATGTTCTCGTCGTGGTCGCCGACCGCGGCCTTGGTCGAGGGGGTGAAGATCGGCTGCGCCAGCCGCTGCGCCTGCTGCAGGCCGTCCGGCAGGGCGATGCCGCTGACGCGGCCGGTGCGCTGGTAGTCCTTCCAGCCGCTGCCGATCAGGTAGCCGCGGGCGATGGCCTCCACCGGCAAGGGCTTGAGCTTGCGGGTCACCACCGCTCGCTTGGCGTACAGCGACGGATCCACGCCCGCCGGCAGCACGTCGGCCACCGGAATCCCGGTCAGGTGATTCGGGACGATGTGGGCGGTGCGTGCAAACCAGAAGTTGCTGATCTGGGTCAGCATTTCGCCCTTGCCGGGGATCGGGTCGGGCAGGACCACGTCGAAGGCCGACAGCCGGTCGCTGGCGACCATCAGCAGATGGCCGTCGCCGAGGTCGTACACGTCACGCACCTTGCCTCGGTGCAGCAGGACAAGGCCCGGCAGGTTGGATTCCACGAGAGTGGTGGGCATGGGCGGCAATGGCGTGGGCGGTCGGACACTATATCGGGAACCGGCCCGCGGGATGGTCCCGGGCAACGATCCACGTGCCTTGCCGCGGCTCGGGATTGGCCCGCCGCCCGGGTGCCATCGGCCCCGGCACCGGTGGCCGGCGTTTACACTGGCGGGCATGAAGCGCGTCTACGGCAAAATCCTCGGTGTCATCGCCGGGTTCATCCTGCTGCGGCCCAATCCGATCCTCGGCGCCCTGATCGGCCTGCTGATCGGCCATGCGCTGGACGCCGACTGGTTCCGCAGTCCGCGCGACAACCCCTATCGGGTCTTCGGACTGACCGCCGAGGCCTCCGACGCCGAGCTCGAGCAGGCTTATCGGCGGCTGATCTCGCAATACCATCCCGACCGCCTGGCCGGTGCCGCGCCCGAACTGCGCGCCCAGGCCGAGCGCAAGGCCGGCGAGATCAACGCCGCCTGGGACCGCATCCAGAAACTGCGCAGGCAAGGCAAATGAGCCACCAGCCCACCGTCATCGCCCCGTCGATCCTGTCCGCCGACTTCGCCCGCTTGGGCGAAGAAGTCGACAACGTGCTGTCGGCCGGCGCCGACTGGGTGCATTTCGACGTGATGGACAACCATTACGTGCCCAACCTGACGATCGGTCCGCTGGTCTGCGAGGCCCTGCGCAAGCACGGCGTCACCGCGCCGATCGACGTGCACCTGATGGTGGAGCCGGTGGACGCGATCATCCCCATGTTCGCCAAGGCCGGCGCCAGCCTGGTCAGCTTCCACCCGGAAGCCAGCCGCCACGTGCATCGCAGCATCCAGTTGATCAAGTCGCATGGCTGCCAGGCTGGCTTGGTGCTGAATCCGGCGACCCCGGTGGAGGTGCTGGACTGGGTGCTGGAGGAACTGGATTTCGTGCTGCTGATGTCGGTCAACCCCGGCTTCGGCGGCCAGGCCTTCATCCCGGCCACGCTGGACAAGCTGCGCGCGGTGCGTCGCCGCATCGATGCGCTGGGCAAGCCGATCCGGCTGGAGATCGACGGCGGGGTCAAGCCGGAGAACATCGGCGAGATTGCCGCCGCCGGTGCCGATACCTTCGTCGCCGGCTCGGCCATTTTCGGCCAGCCGGATTACGCCGCGGTCGTGGCACGGATGAAGCAGGCGGCCGAGCGCGCGCGCGGCGTCAGCGCCTGAAAGGAAGAACCGGCCGAAGTGCCTGCGCACCGGCCGGTTCCGGAAGAGCTGGAGACATCCTGTCTCCGCGGTTCGTCCTTGGCTATGACCTTTTACGTTACCGATCAACGGTGACAATCGCATGACGAATGTGCTGCGGTTCGCAGACGCGACCCGCGCAGATGATCGGACCGCAAACGGTAACCGCGCGTTCATGCCCGAATGACGCACCTGCCGCCACGATGCGCGCATGGGAACCCCCCGCAACCTCTGGCTGGTGCTCAATGGCAAGGCCTCGGCCGATGAATGCGTGCGCCGGGCCGTCGCCGACGCGCGCACGCGCGGCCACCGGATCGACGTGCGCGTGACCTGGGAAACCGGCGATGCCCGGCGCCATGTGCAGGAAGCGGCTGCCGCCGGCGCGCAGACCGTGGTCGCGGCCGGCGGCGACGGCACGCTTGGCGCGGTGGCCAACGCGTTGCTGGCGCTGGATGCCGACGGCAATCGGGTGCCCACGCTGGGAATCCTTGCCCTCGGCACCGCCAACGACTTCGCCAGCGCCGCCGGCATCCCGCTGCCGCCGGACGAGGCGCTGGCGCTGGTGCTGGATCGGGCGGCAATGCCGGTCGACATGCTGCGGATCGAGGCCGCCGGTCGCGTGCAGTGGGCGCTGAACCTTGCCAGCGGCGGCTTCGGCACCGCGGTGACCACCGAGACCAACGAGGGGCTGAAGAAGATGCTTGGCGGCCTGGCCTACGTGCTCACCGGCCTGTCCAAGCTGGGTCGCATCGACCCGCTGCACGTGCGCCTGCAGGGGCCGGGATTCGAGCACGCCGGCGATTTCATCGCCCTGGGCATCGGCAACGGCCGCCAGGCCGGCGGTGGCCAGGTGTTGTGTCCCGGTGCGCAGGTCGATGACGGCCTGCTGGACGTGACGGTGGTGCCGCCGCTGGACGGTGAAGTGCTGGCGACCATCGGCACGCTGATCGGCGAAGGCCGGGCCGCGGCGCTGGACCAGGTCGCCCTGCGCAGGCAGCTGCCGTGGGTCCGGATCAGCACGCCGGTGCCGCTGACCCTGAACCTCGACGGCGAACCGGTCGACGCCGACCAGTTCCGCATCGACTGCGTGCCGGCGCGGCTGCGCCTGCACCTTCCGCCGGATTCGCCGCTGCTGGCGCGCGCAGGCGAAGGCGCCAGCGACGGGAGCGAGGTGCGCGCTCAGTCGTTTTCGCGGTAGCCGTTGCTGATCGGGTAGCGGCGTTCGCGCCCGAAGGCGCGCCGGGACACCTTCGGACCGGTGGCCGATTGCTGGCGTTTCCACTCGCTGGTCCGCACCAGGTCCAGCACCCGGCGCACGACGTCAGGCGAGAAACCCGCCTGCGCAATCGTGTGCGCGGACTGCTCCTGGTCGATATGCCGCAGCAGGATCGCATCGAGCACGTCGTAGGCGGGCAGGGAGTCCTGGTCGGTCTGGTTGGCGCGAAGTTCGGCCGAGGGGGGGCGGGAAATCACGCCCGGCGGGATCACCGGCGAGCCGCCAACGGTGTTCCGCCATTTCGCCAGCCCGTAGACTTCCGTCTTGTACAGGTCCTTGAGCGGCGCGTAGCCACCGTTCATGTCGCCATAGATGGTGGCGTAGCCCACCGCGTACTCGCTCTTGTTGCCGGTGGTCAGCAGCAGCCCGCCGAACTTGTTGGAAAGCGCCATCATCAGCATGCCGCGGATGCGCGATTGCAGGTTCTCTTCGGTGGTATCCGGCTCGCGCCCGGTGAAGGTGTCGGCCAGCGCATCGAGCATCGCCTGATGCGGGCCTTCGATCGGCAGGGTCAGCATCTTCACCCCGAGGGCCTCGCACTGTTCGGCCGCGAGGTCGTTGGACAGCCCGGCGGTGAAGCGCGAGGGCAAGCGCACGGCGGTGACGTTGTCCGCTCCCAGTGCGTCGACCGCCATCGCCAGCACCACGGACGAATCCAGCCCGCCGGACAGTCCAAGCCACGCCTGCGAGAAGCCGTTCTTGGCGAAGTAGTCACGGATGCCACGGGTGACCGCGCGCCATGCCAGCGCATCCATGCTCTCGTCGCCGTCATCGACCCAGACCAGCGGGCTGAACCCGCCGGTTTCGGCGTCGAAGTCGACCACCAGCCATTGCTCCTCGAACGCGACCGCCGCCGGATGCACGGTGCCTCCGGCATCGGCCACCAGCGACGCACCATCGAACACCAGCGAGTCCTGTCCACCGACGACGTTGAGATAGGCAATGGCCACGCGTTCGTCGCGGCTTCGCGCGGCCAGCAGTGCATCCCGGCGCGCGTGCTTGCCGCGCTCGAACGGCGAGGCGTTCGGCACCAGCACCAGCTGCGCGCCGTGCACGACCGTATCGTGCAGCGGTTCCGGGTACCACAGGTCCTCGCAGATGATCACGCCCACGCGCACGCCGTTGACCTCGAACACGCACGAGCCGCCATCCGGATCAACGCGGAAGTAGCGGCGCTCGTCGAACACGGTGTCGTTGGGCAGCTCGCGCTTGCGGTAGGTGCGCTGGACCTGGCCGTCGGCGAGCACGCTGGCGCTGTTGTAGAGCACGCTGCCCGCGGCCTCAGGCCAGCCGACGACCGCGGTGATGCCATGCGTCTGCGCCGCGATCGCCTGAAGCGCAGCCTCGCACTCCCGCAGGAAGGCCGGTCGCAACAGCAGGTCTTCCGGCGGGTAGCCGCTGAGCGCCAGCTCGGGGAACAGCACGATCTCGGCACCGAACTCGTCGCGCGCCTCGGCGATCATCCGCTCGATGCGCCGAGTGTTGCCGGTGATGTCGCCGACCGGGAAGTCGAACTGGGCCAGGGCGATGCGCAGGGTCATGGGCGGCTCCGGAACGCGGGGGTGCCAGTGTAGTGGGGCGCAGCGGCAAAGGCCCGTCAGTACCGTCGGGCGGAACGCACCAGGCCACTGCCACTGACAGGGAGGGCTGAGGCGGGTCATTTGAATATCGCTTCATGCGAATGAAGCGATTCAATATGCTACGGTTGGCAGCCCTGTCCAGCAGCCACTGCCATCCCTACGCACCGATTCGAAACCCTGGCCGTCCACGCCGGCTACCAGCCGGATCCGACCACCAGATCGGTCGCGGTGCCGATCTACCAGACCGTCGCCTACGCGTTCGACAGCGCCCAGCACGCGGCCGACCTGTTCGACCTGAAGACCCCCGGCAACATCTACACGCGCATCATGAATCCGACCTGCGACGTGCTGGAGCAGCGGCTGGCGGCGCTGGAGGGTGGCGTCGGCGCGCTGGCGCTGGCGTCCGGCCAGGCGGCGATCACCTATGCCATCCAGACCATCGCCGCGCAGGGCGACAACATCGTCAGCGCGGCGTCGCTGTACGGCGGCACCTGGAACCTGTTCGCGCACACGCTGCCGCAGTTCGGCATCGAAACCCGTTTCGCCGACGACCAGGAGCGCGAGGGCTTCGAAGCCCGTATCGAGGCGTTGATCGACGCGCGCACCAAGGCGATCTACGTCGAGAGCATCGGCAATCCCTCGGGCATCGTCGTCGACATCCCGGCGTTGGCCGCGCTCGCGCATCGCCATGGCGTGCCGCTGATCGTCGACAACACCGTGGCCTCGCCCTACCTGCTGCGGCCGATCGAGCATGGCGCCGACATCGTGGTGCATTCGCTGACCAAGTACATCGGTGGTCATGGCACCTCGATCGGCGGCGCGATCATCGACAGCGGCCGCTTCCCGTGGGCCGCGCATGGCGAACGCTTTCCGCAACTGACCACCCCCGATCCCAGCTACCACGGCGTGGTCTACACCGAAGCGCTGGGCGAGGCCGCCTTCATCGGCCGCGCGCGGGTGGTGCCGCTGCGCAACACCGGGGCGGCGCTCTCGCCGTTCAACGCCTTCCAGATCCTGCAAGGCCTGGAAACCCTGCCGTTGCGCATGGACCGCATCTGCGCCAACACGCAGAAGGTCGCCGAGTACCTGCAGGCGCACCCGAAGGTGGCGTGGGTCAGCTACGCCGGCCTTCCCGACCACCCCGACCATGCGCGCGCCCGACGCCTGCTCGCGGGGCGCGCGTCCGGCCTGCTGACCTTCGGCCTCGCCGGTGACGATGGCCGCGCGGCGGGCGAACGATTCCTCGACGCGCTGCAACTGTTCACCCGACTGGTCAACATCGGCGACAACAAGTCGTTGGCCACGCACCCGGCCAGCACCACCCACCGCCAGTTGTCGGAAGACGAACTGGCCCGCGCCGGCGTCCGCCAGGAGACCGTGCGCCTGTGCGTCGGCATCGAGCACATCGATGACCTGCTGGCGGATCTGCAGCAGGCGCTGGGAGGGTAAGGCGAGAAGTGAGTGATGGAGCGAGGAGTGAGGAGTGAGTAACAGCCGGAGAACGCCTCGTCGCGTTTGCTCCGTCTACTCACTCCTCACTTCTCGTCACTCGTTCCTCGCTACACGTACTTCCACCGGCCGCCCTCGCCATCCACTGCCACCATGCGGAAGCGTCCGCGCGTCGCCAGCCGTGACGTGCCGCTGGGCAGGTCCTCGCAGTGCAGTTCCACCTCCACCTGCATCGAGGTCCGGCCGACCTCGACCACGCGGGCGACCAGTTCGACGATGGATCCGGTCGGCACCGGTGCGCTGAAGTCGATCCGTGCGCTGCGCGCGGTCACCACCGTGCGTCGGGCGTGGCGGCTGGCGGCAATGAACGCCGCCTTGTCCATCCACGCCAGCGCCTGTCCGCCGAACAGCGTGCCGAGGTGGTTGCTGTGGTCGGGAAACACGATCTCGGTCATGCGCGCTTCGCCGGGGGCAGGCTCAGAACGCGTGGTCGAAACCGACCTCGCCGCTCACGCCGACCTGGTACGCGCTGACCCGGCGTTCGAAGAAGTTGGTCAGTTCCTGCACGTCCTGCAGCTCCATGAACGGCAGCGGATTGCGGACGTGGTAGACGCGGGCCATGCCGAGCCGGGCGAAGTGGTTGTCGGCGCAGTGCTGCAGGTACTGGCGCATGTCGCGCGTCGAAATGCCGGCGACACCGCCCGAGAGCACGTCCTCGGCGAACTGCATCTCGCAGTCGATGGCTTCTTCCAGCATCTGTCGGACCTGTTGTTCCAGTTCCGCATCGAACAGGTCGGGCTCTTCCTCGCGGAGGGTGCGCACGCACTCGAAGGCGAAGTCCATGTGCGCCGACTCGTCGCGGAACACCCAGTTGGTCCCCGAGGCCAGCCCCGGCAGCAGGCCACGCGAGCGTAGGTAGAACACGTAGGCGAAGGCACCGAAGAAGAACAGGCCCTCGATGCAGGCGGCGAAGCAGATCTGGTTGAGCAGGAACTGGCGGCGCTGCTCGCGGGTTTCGATGCGATCCAGTTGCTGGATCGAATCGATCCAGCGGACGCAGAAATCCGCCTTGGCCTTGATCGACGGGATGTTCTCCACCGCCGCGAATGCCTGCGCGCGCTGGTCGGCGTCCGGCAGGTAGTTGTCCAGCAAGGTCAGGTAGAACTGCACGTGCAGCGCTTCTTCGTACAGCTGCCGCGACAGGTACATCCGCGCTTCCGGCGCATTGAGGTGCTGGTACAGGTTCAGCACCAGGTTGTTGGCGACGATGGAATCGCCGGTGGCGAAGAACGCCACCAGCCGATGGATCAGATGGCGCTCGGCCGGCGTCATCTTCGCGTGCAGGTCGCTGATGTCGATCTGGAAATCGATCTCCTCCACCGTCCAGGTGTTGCGGATCGCGTTGCGGTACATCTCGTAGAACTGCGGGTAGCGCATGGGGCGCAGGGTGAGCTCGAAGCCGGGATCGAGCAGATGCGGGGATCGGGCGGTCATTGGCAGGCCTCGCAGGATTCGGGGTTTTCGAGAGAACAGGCCACGGCCTGCGCCGGCGTGGCCGCGGACACGGTTGTCTTGGCGATCCGCGTCGCCGGGCGCGAGCGCAGGTAGTACGTCGTTTTCAGGCCGCGCTTCCACGCATACATGTACATGGACGACAGCGCGCCGATGTTCGGGCTTTCCATGAACAGGTTGAGCGAGGCGGACTGGTCGATGAAGGCGCCGCGTTCGGCGGCCATGTCGATCAGCGCACGCATCGGCAGTTCCCAGGCGGTGCGGTAGATGCGACGCAAGCTCTCGGGGATGGCGGTGATGCCCTGGACCGAGCCGTCGGCCAGCTTGATCGCATCGCGCATCTCCGGCGTCCACAGGCCCAGCGCCTTCAGTTCGCCGACGAGATGGCGGTTGACCTGCAGGAAATCGCCGGACAGCGTCTCGCGCTTGAACAGGTTGCTGACCTGCGGCTCGATGCACTCGTGGCAGCCGGCGATCGAGGCGATGGTGGCGGTCGGGGCGATGGCGATCAGCAGCGAGTTGCGAAGGCCATGCTGGCGGATGCGTTCGCGCAGTGCGTCCCAGCGTTCGGGCGCTTCCGGCTGCACGTCCCACGCATCGAACTGCAACGCACCGACGCTGGCACGGGTATCGCCGAAGGCCGGATGCGCGCCCTTCTCGATGGCCAGTTCGCAGGAGGTGTCCAGCGCGTGGAAATAGATGGCCTCGGCGATCCGCTTCGACAAGGCGCGGGCTTCCGGGCTGTCGAACGCCAGGCGCTGGCGGAAGAACACATCCTGCAGACCCATGCAGCCCAGGCCGACCGGGCGCCAGCGCAGGTTGCCGCGGCGTGCGGTTTCGATCGGGTAGAAGTTGAGGTCGATCACCCG
Source organism: Pseudoxanthomonas suwonensis (assembly GCA_030535605.1). Classification (GTDB taxonomy): domain Bacteria; phylum Pseudomonadota; class Gammaproteobacteria; order Xanthomonadales; family Xanthomonadaceae; genus Pseudoxanthomonas_B; species Pseudoxanthomonas_B suwonensis_B. Next base: position 28,399 of record JAUNRQ010000010.1, on the reverse strand, counting down.
GTCCAACTGGATCACCGCCTGCCGTACCGTCTCGCCGAGCTTGTCGAAATCGAAATCGCCGCGCGCGTCGAGGTGGCGGGCGAGGTTGATCGATCCGAGATTGCAGACGGCCGTTTCCTCGGCGCTGGTGACCTCGAGGATTTCCGTGCACAGGTTGGACAGGTGGATGACGTTGTGCGCGCGCAGCGTCTGGTTCGACGCGCGGTTGCACTTGTCCTTGAAGGTCATCCAGCCGTTGCCGGTCTCCGCCAGCGTGCGCATCATCCGCGCGTACAGCTTGCGCGCCGGCAATGTGCGCACCGCCTTGCCCTGGCGTTCGGCCTGCACGTAGGCAGCCGCGAACGCTTCGTTGTGGGCGTCGACCAGCTCCGGTACCGCATGCGGATCAAACAGCGACCACTCGGCATCGGCCTCGACCCGCTGCATGAACAGGTCCGGTACCCAGTTGGCAATGTTGAGGTTGTGGGTGCGGCGTGCGTCGTCACCGGCGTTGTCGCGCAGCTCCAGGAAATCCTCGATGTCCGCGTGCCAGGTTTCCAGGTACACGCAGGCCGCGCCCTTGCGCTTGCCGCCCTGGTTGACCGCGGCCACGGAGGCGTCCAGCGTCTTCAGCCACGGCACGATGCCATTGGAATGCCCGTTGGTGGAGCGGATCAACGATCCGCGCGCACGCACCCGGCTGTAGCCGACGCCGATGCCGCCGCTGAACTTCGACAGCTGGGCGATGTCGCCGTACTTCGCGTAGATCGACTCCAGCGTGTCCTGTGGCGAATCCAGCAGGAAGCAGGATGACAGTTGCTCGTGGCGGGTGCCGGCGTTGAACAGGGTGGGGGAACTGGGGATGTACTCCAGCGCACTCATCGTCCGGTACAGCGTGATCGCCTCGCCCACTTCGGTGCTCAGCGCACTGGCGATCCGCAGGAGGAACTGCTGCGGGGTTTCGATGACCTTGCGCGTGTGCGGATGGCGCAGCAGGTAGCGGTCATAGAGCGTGCGCAGGCCGAAATAGTCGAAATGCCAGTCATTGCCAAGTTCGATGGCGTCGTTGAGCTTGCGCGCGTTGATCTGGACGAAATCGAGCAGACGGTCGTTGATCAGTCCGACCTCATGGCCGCGCGCCACCGATTGCGAAAAGGCGTGGATCTCCTGTCCCGCCACTTCCTTGGCGATGACATTGGCCAGCAATCGCGCGGCCAGCCGGCCGTATTCGGGTTCCTCGCCGGTCAACAGCGCCGCGGTGCGGATCGACAGCTCGTCCAGCTCGCGGGTGCTGGCACCGTCGTACAGGCCGGAGATGGTGCGCGTGGCGACCCGCATCGGGTCCACCGCGTGCAGCCCTTCGATGCAGCGGGTGATGGCGTGGACGATCTTGTTCAGGTCCACCGGTTGGCGGCTGCCGTCGCGCTTGGTGACGGTCATGGCGTGGGCGGTGGCGGGCGGGGTCAGGCTGAAGTTCTCGCTGGTGGGCGGCTCGGCGGGGCGCGCTTGATAGGCGGATGCGGCCGTAGTGGCGGCAGCGGGGTCGGCATGCAGGACGTCGGGGGTGTTCATGGCGTCTCTCTCGGTCGGATGGACGCACGGGTGCGCGGCTTTCCCTCGAAGCCGTGCGATGGAAGCGTGGATGCGGCGAGCACGCGAAGTCGCCCGGTTCGCGGCCACGCCCCCTCGGGCGGCGGAATCACGGGCGGGGAAACAGGTGAGGCGCGAATGCCGGGCAGGGGCCGGCCTCGCGATTCACCGGCCAACTCCCCCCGGAGTCCACATGCCGGCACCGCGCGTTCGTGCTGCGCGCGGCTGTCGGCAGGTCTTCGGACTCATGGGCGCGGAAGGCGAGGAGTGAGTGGTGAAGCCAGCAGTGAGAAGTGAGTCAGAGCGTTTGCGCGTCGGCGCCATTGCCCTCACTCACTTCTCACTCCTTCCAACTCACTTCCTGCCTCATCCATCTAGCCGCCGCTTCCCGGATCGCTCCAGTGCTGAATGGCGGGTTCGTTCCCAAATACCGCTGCGGGGCAGTGCCGGACTTGAACCTCGCGGTTCGCACCGGCTTCCCTTTTCATCCCGCCGCGGTGGCGACGGGAACCGACAAGCAACAACATATCGGGCGGTGGCCGTTTGGTCAACACAAGATGTTGTGGGAGCGAGGAGTGAGGAGTAAGAAGCGAGAAGTGAGTGGGAGCACAGCACCTTTGCTCTGCACTCACTCCTCCCTCCTGTTCACTCACTGCTCCCGATTAAACTATCCGGCTGCATCAACCTTCGGTAGACCAGTATCATGCGCACCCATTTCTGCGGCCTGATCGATGAATCGCTGATCGGCCAGACCGTCACCCTCTGCGGTTGGGCGGACGTCGCCCGTGACATGGGTCATCTGGTGTTCGTCGATCTGCGCGACCACGAGGGCATCATCCAGGTGGTGGCCGAGCCGTCGGATGCCGCCGGCAATGCCGAGGTGCTGAAGGCGGCGGCGGACATCGGCTACGAGGACTGCCTGCGCGTCACCGGCACGGTGCGGGCGCGGCATGCCGTGAACGACAAGATCCGCACCGGCAAGGTCGAGGTGCTGGCCGAGAAGATCGAGGTGTTGAACAAGGCCGAGCCGCTGCCGTTCCACCATCACGAGAACCCGGGCGAGGACATCCGCCTGAAGTACCGCTACCTCGACCTGCGCTCGCCCGACATGCAGCGCAAGATGCGCATCCGCACGAAGCTGGTCAGCGCGCTTCGCGCCTGGCTGGACGCGCGTGGCTTCCAGGATATCGAGACCCCGATCCTGACCAAGGCCACGCCCGAAGGCGCGCGTGACTTCCTGGTACCGGCGCGCATGCATCCGGGTGAGTTCTACGCGTTGCCGCAGAGCCCGCAGCTGTTCAAGCAGATCCTGATGATGGCGGGCTTCGACCGCTACTACCAGATCGCCCGCTGCTTCCGCGACGAGGCCCTGCGCGCCGACCGCCAGCTGGAATTCACCCAGCTCGACATGGAGTTCGCGTGGGTCGAGGAGCGCGACGTGCAGGACGCCGTGGAAGACATGGTGCGCCACGTGTTCGGCGAGGTGATCGGCGTGGAATTGCCCGATCCGTTCCCGCGCATGACCTATGCCGAGGCGATGCGCCGCTTCGGCTCGGACAAGCCGGACCTGCGCATTGCGATGGAGTTCACTGACATCGCCGAACTGGTGAAGCAGTCCGAGTTCAAGGTGTTCACCGATGTCGCGAATGGCGACGGTGGGCGCGTCATCGCGCTGCGCGCACCGGGTGGCGCCTCGCTGTCGCGCAAGCAGATCGACGAGCTTGGCGAGTATGCGAAGAAGTTCGGCGCGAAGGGCCTGGCGTGGATGAAGGTGGAGGATGTCGCGAAGGGCCGCGACGGCGTGAGCTCGCCTATCGCCAAGTTCCTCGACGACCCCACGCTGGCCGCGATCATCGACGCCACCGGCGTGCAGTCCGGCGATGCGCTCTTCTTCGGCGCCGCCGACGCGCGCACCGCCAGTGATTTCATGGGTGCGCTCCGGCTCAAGCTGGGCAAGGACCTGGGCCTGGTCGAGGACAGCTGGAAGCCGCTGTGGGTCACTGACTTCCCGATGTTCGAGTGGGACGATGACGCGCAACGTTACGTCGCCCTGCACCACCCGTTCACCGCGCCGGCGGTCGATTCCATCGACGACTTGCGCGCCAACGCCGGCACCGCCGTCAGCCGCGGCTACGACATGGTGCTGAACGGCAACGAGATCGGCGGTGGCTCGATCCGCATCCATCGCCCGGCAATGCAAGCGGCGGTGTTCGACCTGCTCGGCATCGGTGCCGACGAACAGCAGGCCAAGTTCGGCTTCCTGCTGGACGCACTGAAGTACGGTGCGCCACCGCACGGCGGCATCGCCTTCGGCATCGACCGCATCGCCGCGCTGATGGCCGGCAGCGAGTCGATCCGCGACGTCATCGCCTTCCCCAAGACCACCTCCGCGCAATGCCTGATGACCGGCGCGCCATCGCCCATCGACGATGCGCAACTGGCGGAAGTGCATGTGGGTGTGAGGAGCGAGTAACGAGTGGTGGAGCGAGGAACGAGGAACGCGTGGGAAAGGCAACGTCGCTTCTTGTGGTTCGGGTACCGATGAACCATCCGCGCTTTTGCCTTTACTCGTTTCCCACTCCTCGTCACTCGTTCCTCGCCCTCGCCCTGGACCGTTCCTCACGCCTTGCCTCATCACTCGTGCCTCACTTTCTCCATGCTCATCCGCCGCGCCACCTCCGCTGATGCCGAAGCCCTGTCGCGGATCTCGCGCGACACCTTCACCGAGACCTTCGGCCATCTCTACACGTCGGCCTATCTGTCCTGGCATCTGGATTTCTCCTATGCCGCGGAGAAGTACGTCGATGCGCTGGAGCAGCAGGGCTGTGCGGCGTGGCTGCTGGAGGACGCGGCCGGCGCGGTGCAGGGTTACGCGCTCGTCGGCCCGTGCGGGCTGCCGCACCCGGACGTCAAGCCGGGTGATCTGGAACTGAAGCGGCTGTACCTGCGCGGGGCGGTGCAGAACCGGGGCTGGGGCGCGAAGCTGTTCGACGATGCCACGCGCTGGATGCTGGCCAACGGGCCCTGCGCGTTGTGGGTCGGGGTGTGGAGCGAAAACCTGGGCGCGCAGCGCTTCTACGAGCGCCATCGCTACACCCGGGTCGGCGAGTACCTGTATCCGGTGGGCGAGGCGCGGGACCTGGAATACATCCTGCGTCGCGACATCTCCTGAACGCGCCTTGCGATACAGTGGCCATCCGCCTCTCCGGAGAGTGCCGATGTTCCCTCGTGTCCTTGCCGCAGGCCTGCTGGCGGCCGCGTTGTCGAGCGGTTGCGCCAGTGTCGCTGCACCCGCATCGGGATTGCTGAAACTTCCGGATGACGGCCCGGTCTCGGTGTCGTGGGCCGATCCGGCCGACTACCGCGAATTCTCCTGCCGCATGGTCGATCCCGACCATCGCTGGGTCGAGGAGTTGGCCCGCCACGTCCGTGCCCAGGCCGAGCGCCAGCTGCCGGACGGTGCGACGCTTGAGTTGCGCCTGGTGGACGTCGACCGTGCCGGCGAATGCGAACCGGTCCGCAATGGCGAGTTCCAGCGTCTGCTGCGTGACAGCACCCCGCCGCGAATCGAGCTGGATTACCGCCTCACCCTGGCCGATGGCCGCGTCAACGAAGCCAGTGGCGTGCGCCTGACCGACTTGGGGTATCTGCAAAGGCTGCCGACGGTTGGCAGCGGACAATCGCTGCTGCACGAAAAGCGCCTGCTCGAGGACTGGCTGCGGCGACTGCCCGGCGCACGCTGAGGCAGAAGCGCTCGTGGGTGCGTCGGTGCTGGTGCTGCATGGCCTGTGGATGCACTCCCCGGCGATGGCTTGGTTTGCCCGCCAGTTGCGCGCGAACGGCTTCGACGCGCACACGCTTGGCTACTACAGCGTGATGGAGAACACCGACAAGGCCGTGGGCCGCGTCCGTGAGGCGCTGGCGGCGCGCCCCGGCAGCCATGTCGTCGCCCACAGCATGGGCGGGCTGATGACGCTGCGTGCAATCGAGGACATGCCGCCGGGCAGCGTCGGCCGGGTGGTATGCTTGGGAACGCCGTTGGCCGGCAGCCGCGCGGCGGACGGCTTCAACCGTCGCGTGCGTGGCGGCGGGCGCATGATCGGCCAGCATCTGGATCTGCTGCTGGCCGGGGCCGGTAGCGTTCCTGTTGGGGTGGAGGTCGGCGAGATCGCCGGTTGCCGACCGCTTGGGCTCGGTGGCCTGGTGGCGCGCTTCGACTGCCCGCATGACGGGACCGTGGCGGTCGGCGAAACGCGCATCCCGGGGTTGCGGGATCACATCGTCATCGAAGCCAGCCACGGCGGGCTGATGTTTTCTGCCGAGGCCGTCCGCCAGAGCGTCCGGTTCCTGCGTGATGGCTGCTTCGACCACGCCGGGACCGGCGAGGCCCGCCGCGCCATCGCGTAAAATCACCGGCTTCCCGGTCACAGAGCGGTTGGTATCCCATGGGTCGTGGTCCTTCGATCGAAGCCCGCAAGAATGCGGTCGACGCCCGGCGCGGCAAGATCTTCACCAAGGTCATTCGCGAGATTTCGGTCGCCGCGCGTGCCGGGGGCGGCGATCCCGCCGGCAACCCGCGCCTGCGCAGCGCGATCGACAAGGGCTTGGCGGTGAACATGACCAAGGACGTGATCGAGCGCGCGATCAAGAAGGCTACCGGCGAACTGGAAGGCATCGAATACGAGGAAATCCGTTACGAAGGCTACGCTGCCGGAGGCGTCGCGGTGATCGTCGACTGCCTGACCGACAACAAGGTGCGTACCGTGGCCGACGTGCGCCATGCCTTCGGCAAGCACGGCGGCAATCTGGGTACCGATGGCTCGGTCGCGTTCATGTTCCGCAAGCTCGGCGTGCTCAGCTACGGGGCGGGCGCCGACGAGGACGCGATCACCAATGCCGCGATCGAGGCCGGTGCCGACGACGTGGTGGTGTATCCGGAGGACGGCGCGATCGACGTGCTCACCGCACCGGAGTCCTTCGATGCGGTCAAGGCGGCGATGGATGCCGCCGGCGTGCCACCGGAACTGGCGGAGGTCACCCTGCGGGCGGACAACGACACCGCGGTCCAGGGTGAGACCGCCGAGCAGGTGCAGAAGCTGCTGGACTGGTTGGCCGACCTGGATGACGTGCAGGCGGTGTATTCCAACGCCGAGATGCCGGATTGACGAGCACGCGTGTCCGTATCCTCGGTATCGACCCCGGCTCGCAGCGCACCGGTATCGGCATCATCGACGTTGCCGCCGACGGGCGCATGCTGCATGTCCACAGCCAGCCCCTGGTGCTGCTGGCGGCGGAGGATTTTCCCGGCCGCCTGCGGCTGCTGCTGGACGGGCTGTGGCAGGTGATCGATGAATTCCGTCCGAGCGGAGTCGCGATCGAGCAGGTGTTCCTGTCGAAGAATCCGATGAGCGCGCTCAAGCTTGGCCAAGCGCGCGGCGCGGCCATGGCCGCCTGTGTCGCCCGCGACCTCAAGGTGGCCGAGTACGCGGCGCGCGAGATCAAGCTGGCGCTGGTCGGCAAGGGTGGCGCCGACAAGGCCCAGGTGCAGCACATGGTCGGCATCCTGTTGAACCTGAAAGGCAAACTGCAGGCCGACGCCGCCGATGCGTTGGCGGTGGCCATCACGCATGCGCACGTGCGTGCCAGCGCCGCACGCCTGGGCGTGGACACCCGGCAGGCCTGGGGACGCTGAGTGCGGTCGCGCCGAGTCCCGTCGCGTTCGTACCACGCCTGACAATCCATTCCGGTTGCGGCGGCACGCGCCCCGCTTCCGGAGCAGGCCATGTGGAGCAGGGATGCGCGTGCTCCGTTCTGTGCCGCGTTGGTGGGTGCAATGGCCAAGCGCGAAGGCCGAGCGCAATGACCAGGTGGCGCGGCTGCCTGAATGTTTCGGTCCGACCCTGATCGAAGTGCAGTGACACCATCGAGACCGCCGTGACCGCGTTTGCCGCACGACGTGCGGATCACGTGCACGTGGCGTGCGAGTGCCGGCTGCAGGCCGCGGCATCCTGGGCGCTGCCGGGGCGTTGCTGGCCGACGGGGCGTGACGCCCTGACACGGCCGCCAGCGTTGCTCATGCCGCCTGTGCCGCCCCCGGCATTGGCTGACTGCGGTAACCCAGTGCTTCGGCCAGATGGGCGCTGCCGATGGCGTGGCTGTCGTCGAGGTCGGCGATGGTCCGCGCAACGCGCAGGCAGCGGTGCATCGCCCGTGCCGACAATTGCAGTGCATCGACGGCGCGTTCCAGCAACTGCTGGTCGTCCGCCGACAGGCGACAGTGGGCGTTGGTGCCGGCCTGGTCCAGTTGGGCGTTCGGGCGGCCGGCGCGCTGCATCTGGCGGGCGGTCGCCGCCTGCACGCGTGCCCGCACGGTCGCGCTGGATTCACCGGTCGGGGCGTCGGGGCGCAGGTCGGCAGGGGGCAGCCGCGGCACGTTGATGTGCAGGTCGATGCGGTCCAGCAACGGGCCGGAAATGCGGCCGCGGTAACGGGCGATGGCATCGGCATGGCAGCGGCAACGGCCCGAGGGGTCGCCCGCCCAGCCGCAGGGGCAGGGGTTCATCGCCGCCACCAGCTGGAACCGGGCCGGGAAGGTGCATTGGCGCGCGGCGCGGGAGATATGGACGTGGCCGGACTCCAGCGGTTCGCGCAGCACTTCCAGCGTGTGCCGGTTCCACTCGGGCAATTCATCGAGGAACAGCACACCGTGGTGCGCCAGCGAGATCTCGCCGGGGCGGGGCAACGCGCCGCCGCCGACCAGCGCGACCGCACTGGCCGTGTGATGGGGCGCGCGGTAGCGACGTTGTTTCCACAGCGCCGGCTCCAGCCCGTGTCCGCTGACGGACGCCACCGCCGCGGCTTCCAGTGCCTCGTCCTGGGTCATCGGCGGCAGGATGCCGGGCAATCGCGATGCCAGCAGTGTCTTGCCGCAGCCGGGTGGCCCGGCCATCAGCAGGTGGTGGCGACCAGCGGCGGCGATCTCCAGCGCGCGTCGCGCCTGTGCCTGGCCGCGGACGTCGACCAGATCAGCCTGCGACGGCGTTACGGCATCCGCCGCGACCGTGGCCTCGGGCAGCGCCCGCTGTCCGGTCAACGCAGCGCACACCTCCAGCAGCGTGCGCGCGCTGCGGCAGTCGGCACCGGTGGCCAGGGCCGCTTCGGCGGCGTTGTCCGGGGGTACCACCAGCGCGCGGCCTTCGGCCTGCGCCGCCAGTGCCGCAGGAAGCACGCCATCGACGGACCGAAGCCGCCCGGTCAGGCCCAACTCACCGATGAATTCGGTATCGGCCAGCGCTTCGCCCGGGATCTGGCCGCTGGCGGCGAGCACGCCCAAGGCGATGGGAAGGTCGTATCGGCCCCCATCCTTCGGCAGGTCGGCCGGCGCCAGGTTCACGGTGATCGGCCCGGCGGGAAACTCGAACTGCGCGCAGAGGATCGCGGCACGCACCCGGTCCTTGGCCTCGCGTACCGCGGCCTCGGGCAGGCCGACGATGTTCATCCGCGGCAGGCCGCCGCCGATGTGCACCTCCACCGTCACCGCGGGTGCGCGCACGCCGATGCGTGCACGGCTGTGCACCAGCGCAAGTCCCATGGCGGCGACCCTCAGTGCTTGTGGTCGGGCGTGTCGCCTTGGCCTGCGAGGCGGGCTTCGAGCTGTTCGACCTGGCGTTGCAGCGCCTCGAGCTTCTCGCGGGTGCGCAACAGCACCGCGCGCTGCACATCGAATTCCTCGCGGGTCACCAGGTCCAGCTTGCCCAGGCCGGATTGCAGCACGGCCTTGAAGTTCTGCTGCAGTTCCTCGCGGCCTTCGCGCAGCCCGGGGGGAACCAGGGCGCTGAGGCGGCGTGCGAGGTCGTCGAGTTGGCGCAAATCGATCATGGTGGTGTCCTGCCGGGGGATTGGCCTCCAGTGTGCGCCGCCGGCCGTGGCGATGCAGTCGGTGGATGCCGCGTCGTCGGCTCGGAAAATGCCGACGCACCTGCCGATTTTGGCTACGATGCCCGGCAAATGCCAGTGGAGTCGTGTCAATGAAGATGGTGATGGCGGTCATCAAGCCGTTCAAACTCGATGACGTGCGCGAGGCGCTGGCCGAGGTCGGCGTGGCCGGGATCACCGCCACCGAGGTCAAGGGCTTCGGTCGGCAGAAGGGCCATACCGAGCTGTACCGCGGCGCCGAGTACGTGGTCGACTTCCTGCCCAAGATCAAGCTGGAGATCGCGGTCACCGACGAGCAACTGGACGTCGCGGTGGAGGCGATCATGCGCGCCGCCGGCACCGGCAAGATCGGTGACGGCAAGATTTTCGTGTGGGACCTGGACCGTGTGGTGCGGATCCGTACCGGCGAACTGGACGGCGACGCGCTGTGAACCGTCACGTGGTGGCGTCGGACGAAGGCGGCTTGGGTCCCCTGGCACCCGGCGTGCGCCAGTTCATCGTGCTGCTGGCGCTGGTGCAGGGATTGCTGCTGTACCTGGCCAGCCGCGGTGAGGACAACGGGTGGTGGCCCTGGTCGCTGCTGGGCGGGCGGGTGTGCTGGTATGCGCTGGTGCTGTCGGTGCCGTCGGCGATGCTGCTGTCGGTGCGCGACCTGCGCGAGGCTCGTTTCTGGCAGCACGCGGCGCTGGTCGCATTGGTCTTCGCGTTGCTGGGAGCGTGGGCGGCATGGAGCGCGACCGGCGAGCCGAGCGTGAATGCCGGCGCGGTGCTGGCACCGTTCAGCATGTCGATGGGCGCGGCGTTGTTCGTGGCGTTGCCGTACCTGCAGTGCAGGCAGTTGCACGAGCGTTGGTGCGCACCGTATCCGCAGCTGTTCGAGCTCGCATGGCAGAACGCGCTCACGCTGTTGTTGACGGCGCTGTTCGTCGGCATCTGCTGGGCGGTGCTGTGGCTGTGGGGAGCGCTGTTCAGGCTGATCGGCATCGACTTCTTCGCCGAGCTGTTCGGCGAGCAGTGGTTCATTTACCTGGCGACCGGGGTGATGGTGGGCCTGGGCATCCTGATCGGCCGCACCCAGCAGCGCCCGGTGCAGGTGGCGCGGCGCATCCTGTTCGCGATCTTCACCGGCCTGTTGCCGCTGCTGGCGGTGGTGTCGCTGCTGTTCATCGCCAGCCTGCCGTTCACCGGGCTGCAGCCGTTGTGGCAGACGCGCAGCGCCGCCATCACCCTGATGTCGGTGGTGGGGGTGATGGTGCTGTTCACCAACGCGGTGTATCAGGACGGAGATGACCCGCTGCCGTACCCGCGCTGGCTGCGCCGGGTGGTTGATGCGGGGCTGCTGGCATTGCCGCTGTTCGCGTTGCTGGCGTTGTACGCCATGGGCCTGCGCATCGGCCAGCACGGCTGGACCCAGGAACGGCTCGCCGGGGTGATCGCCTCGCTGATCCTCGCCGGCCATGCCTTCGGCTATGCATGGGCGGTGCTGCGCCCTCGTGGCGAGTGGCTGTCGCGGTTGCGGCCGGTCAACGTGCTGGTATCGCTGCTGGCGATCGCGGTCACGCTGCTGGTCAATTCACCATTGCTGGACCCGCACCGGCTGGCCGTGTCCAGCCAGTTGGCGCGGCTGGCCGACGGTCGCACGCCGCCTGCGGAGTTCGACGTGGACTTTCTGCGCTTCGAGACGGGGCGGCGCGGGGTTGCCGCCAGTCGCGCGTTGGCGGCCGATCCGGCGCTGGAGTCGGCACTGGGCGAACGCATCGTCCGGGCGCTGGAGCGCAGCGAGCGCTGGTACACGCAGGCCGAACGCGAGCGCCTGGTGCAACGTGACGACAACGCCCTGCGCGAGCGCATCGCCGTGGTCGGCGAGGCAACGAGCTTGCCGGACAGTTGGTGGCAAGCGCTGGCCGGTGGCCGCATCGACCTGGACCATGACCGCAGCTGCCGGCTTCCGGGCGCCGATTGCGTGGCGATCGTCCGTGACCTGGACGGTGACGGCCTCGAGGATGTGCTGCTGTGCAACCTCATGGAGCAGCTGTACCCGACGTGCCGGCTGGCGGCTGGCGACGGCTGGCAGCGTGCGGTCGCCTACGACTTCCACACGTTCGAACCTGCGATGCCGGGGAGGCGGGCCATGTCGGGTGTGGTCGATGCGCTGCGACGAGGCGAGGTGACCCCGGCGCCGAGGCGCTGGCCGGATCTGGATGTTGCCGGTGCGCGCGGGCGGACCAATCCATACGAAGGCGACGGCGGCGAGTGAGGCCGGCAAGGCGCGAGCGGATGCCTGTGGCCTGGCTCGTGCTCGGGAGAGGTTTCGGCGGAGGCCCTTAACCCGGCGCGGGGATGGCGTCGGCCATTGGAGCACGCCACTTTCGACGCGATTGCCGCCGTTGGCCTTGGCCAAGTACAGCGCCTGGTCGGCGCGCTCGACCAGGGCCTCCCTTGATGCGCCGTCGTGCCCGTGCGTGGCGATGCCGATGCTGACCGACAGTGTCTGAAACCCGTCGGTAATCGGACACGCACAGCAGTTCCGCCACCACGGTGGTGTCGTCGCCGAGGGCACGTGCCCGCCGCAAGGTCTGCAGGGCAAAGTCCAGGCCTTCGCTGATGCGGGTGCCGTGACAGGCGCAGCTGCAGCGACTGGAATCCAGCTGCACGCGACCCAGTTCGTCATCCGCCGGCAGGGTCGCCTGCATCCGTGCCAGCAACTGCCCGGTGTCGCGACGGGGTTCGCGATGGACGCTGGCGCGATGGGCCTGCAGTGCGGCATCGAACGCGTCGACGTCGGCGGTCGCCGACGCCGGCAACGGCAGGCACAGTACGCCGAAGATGAGGCAGGCCAACCGCTGCCCGCATGGCTGCCTGCCCACCAGCGACACGCCCCAGTCCTGTGTGATCCGATATCTAGCGCGTCCTTTCCGGCCGGCGATCCCCTCCCGCATCGAGGGCGCGGGCGCCCGCGGCTCAGTCCTTCAGCGCTTCGGCCACGAACGGCGGCAGATGACGCGCACCGGCATGGATGTCGGCGCTGTAGTAGCGGGTGTCGAAGTTCTTGTTCATCGCGTCGCCGTGGCGGAAGTCGAAGCCCAGCGCCTTGTCCTTGCGGGCCATCGTCACGCTCCACCAGCCTGTGGGATAGCAAGGTTGCGGGAAGGGCAGGGTCTGGAAGCCCTTGAAGCCGGCCTTGCCCATCTCGCCGCGCATCTCCTTGATGAGATCCAGCAGAACCAGCGGCGATTCGCTTTGCTGCACGAGAATGCCGTCGGGCTTCAGTGCGCGGGCGCAATCGGCGAAGAAGGCGGCGTTGAACAGTCCTTCGGCCGGACCGACCGGATCGGTGGAATCGACGATCACCACGTCCACGCTTGCCGCCGGGCAGTTCTTCATGTAGGCAAGACCGTCGTCGAACAGGATCTCCGCACGCGGATCGTCGTTGGATTCGCACAGCTCCGGGAAGTGCTTCTCGGCCATGCGCGTGACCTGCTCGTCGATGTCGCACTGGGTCACCGATTCCACGCCCTCGTGCTTGAGCACCTCGCGCAGGGTGCCGCAGTCACCGCCACCGATGATCACGACGCGGCGCGGCGCGGCATGGGTGAACAGTGCCGGGTGCGCGATCATCTCGTGGTACAGGAAATTGTCACGCGCGGTCAGCATCATCGCGCCGTCGATCAACATCAGGTTGCCCCAGTCGGTGGAGCCGTAGATCTCGATCTTCTGGAACGGCGACTGCACCTCGTCGAGCTTGCCGGTGATTCGGTAGCCCACGGCCGAACCGGCCGGTTCGAAGTTCTCGTGGAGCCATTCGTGCTTGGACATGGTCGGTTCCGGTACGGGGCGGGGCCGGCAATTGTACGGGCGCGGGCGTGACCGCCGCGACGTGAGGGCCATCACCATGCCACCTTCAGCCGCCAGCGACTAAGATGCACGCCTCGCCCACCTTGGAAGTCCGTGCCTTGACCTGGTCGCTTGATCTCGCCCGCAAGACCTATTCCGTCCCGCACTGGTCGGAAGGGTATTTCGATGTCGGTGACAATGGTCGCGTACTGGTGCGTCCACGGCGTGGCGCGGGGCCGGAAATCGCGCTTGGCGAGGTGGTGGACAAGGCGCTTGCGTCCGGCGCCAACCTGCCGTTGCTGGTGCGTTTCACCGACATCCTCGGCGACCGCCTGCAGGCCTTGCAGGCTGCCTTCGCCGAAGCCCGCAGCGACTGGGGTTATGCCGGCGGCTACACCTCGGTGTATCCGATCAAGGTCAACCAGAACGCGGCGGTGGCCGGCACGCTGGCCAGCCACCATGGCGAAGGCTTCGGCCTGGAAGCCGGCAGCAAGCCGGAGCTGATGGCGGTGCTGGCGTTGTCGCGGCCGGGCGGGCTGATCGTCTGCAACGGCTACAAGGATCGCGAATACATCCGTCTGGCGCTGATCGGCCGCAAGCTCGGCCTGCAGACCTACATCGTCATCGAGAAGCCGTCCGAACTGCGGCTGGTGCTGGAGGAGTCCAGGGCGCTGGGCGTGGAGCCGGGTCTGGGCGTGCGCATGCGGTTGGCGTCGCTGGGTGCCGGCAAGTGGCAGAACTCCGGTGGCGACAAGGCCAAGTTCGGCCTGGATCCGCGGCAGTTGCTGACCTTGTGGAAGCAGCTGGGCAACGCCGGCATGGGCCACTGCCTGCAACTGCTGCATTTCCACATGGGCTCGCAGATTTCCAATGTCCGAGACATCGCCCGTGGCATGCGCGAGGCCACCCGTTATCTTGTGGAGTTGTCGCGGTTGGGCGCGGTGATCACCCATGTCGATGTCGGCGGCGGCCTGGGCATCGACTACGAGGGCACCCGCTCGCGCAGCTACAACTCGGTCAACTACAACGTCGGGCATTACGCCTCGTCGATCGTGCAGCCACTGGCCGAAGCCTGCCAGGAGCACGGCTTGCAGCCGCCGCGCATCGTCACCGAGTGCGGCCGGGCGATGACCGCGCACCACGCGGTGCTGGTCGCCAACGTTTCCGAGGTCGAGCGTGCGCCGGAGGGCCGGGTGCCGCCGCAGGATCAGGACGAATCCCTGCCGGTGCGACGCCTGCGCGAGTTGCACGAGGAAATGGGCGATCGACCGGCGGTGGAGGTGTTCCACGAGGCCTCGCAGGCGCACGCCGAAGGACTGGCGCTGTATTCGCTCGGGCAGATCGACCTGGTCCAGCGCGCCCGCATCGATGACCTGTTCTATGCCGTCGCCCATGCGGTCAAGGCGCGGCTGACCTATGACGAGAAGAGCCACCGCGACCTGCTGGACGAGCTGAACGAGCGTCTGGTGGACAAGTACTTCGTCAACTTCAGCGTGTTCGAATCCATGCCCGACGTCTGGGCCATCGACCAGGTGTTCCCCATCATGCCGGTGGAACGCCTGGACGAGGCGCCGCTTCGACGCGGCATCATCGCCGACCTGACGTGCGACTCCGACGGCAAGATCGACGTGTACGTGGAAAACGAGGACCTGGACAGCTCGTTGCCGCTGCACGACCTGCGCCCCGGCGAAAGCTATCGCCTTGGATTCTTCCTGGTCGGTGCGTATCAGGAAATCCTCGGCGACATCCACAACCTGTTCGGCGATACCGACGCGATCGAGGTGCGCGTGGACAACGGCGGCTACCGCATCAGCCAGCAGCGTCGTGGCGACACCACCGACGTGATGCTGGACTACGTCGGCTATCGTCTGGACGATCTGCGCGCGCGCTACCGGACGATGGTCGACGCCGCGGATCTGGATGGCGACGAGGCCGCGCAGCTGTCGGGAGCCTTGGAAAACGGCCTTACCGGCTATACCTATCTGGATGACGCGCCGTCTGGGTGACGCCAGCGCGCAAGACGCCTCCACCTTCCCCACGACCCCGCGAGGATTGCAATGAAGAAAGGTTACGTCGACGACATCGAGGCGCGCACCCTCGAGAACACCGACTTCCGCCGCGTGCTCTACACCGGCGCGCACCTGCAGCTGGTGGTGATGACGCTGCAGCCGGGTGAGGAAATCGGCACCGAGGTGCATCCGGACATCGACCAGTTTTTCCGCATCGAGGAAGGCGAGGCGACCCTGCTGATCGACGGGGCCAAGCACGTGCTGGAGCACGACGACATCGCCATCGTTCCCGCCGGTGCCCAGCACAACGTGCTCAACGAGGGCGAGGCGCCGTTGAAGCTGTACACGCTGTACGGTCCGCCGGAGCACAAGGACGGCACCGTGCACGCCACCAAGGCGATCGCCGATGAGCAGCACGAAGCCGACCACTTCGACGGCAAGACCACCGAGTGATCCCTGCTGACCGGCAGGGATGATCCCCTGCCGGTTTTCCGGTCTGCCGATCCGGAAGGTGCCATGCACGCGGGTCATCGCCGCCGTGCAATGCAACGGGCCAACGCGCGACATGTCGGACTACGCGCCGAATGTCGTGTTCCCGGTCCGGATTCCCCGGCTGTCGTGGTGCAAACGGCACGCTTGCGTGCCGCGCCGCGGCCGGTTCAGCCCTGTCGCAACCAGTCCGCGAGCGCGAGGTCATCCATCGCGTCGGCCATCGCCACGTCCTGCGGGTCCAGATGGATCAGCGCGATGATCGCACCTTGCCGGTCGCGTCCCACCACGGCCTCGCCGTCCTGCGATCCGGCCCGGCAGCGGGTGGTGCTGATGCAAAAAGCCTGCATGAGCGCCTGTGCCCGGGCCGCGACGCGCTCGCGGGCCGCGACGTGGGCCGGTGCCGCCCCCGCCGGCAACCACCAGGCATCCACCTTGACCATCCCGTCGCGCGGGCAATCTGCTTCGCTGGCGGCGCCATGACGATCGTTTCCCGTCACGCCGGGCCCCGGTGGACCTGAAAGCCGGCGAAGCTCTGGCTGACCGGCATGGTTTCGATCCGGTTGATGTTCAGGTGCGGTGGCAAGTGCGCCAGCCACCAGGTCTGCTCGGCGATGTCGGCAGCGGTGATCGGTGCGGCGCCGGCGTACAGCGCGTCACTGGCAGCCTGGTTGCCGCCGGTGCGCACCAGCGTGAACTCGGTTTCCGCCATGCCGGGTTCGACGCTGGTCACGCGCACGCCGGTGCCATGCAGGTCGCTGCGCAGGCCCAGCGAGAACTGGCTCACGAAGGCCTTGGTGCCACCATAGACATTGCCGCCGGAATAGGGCCAGTTGGCCGCGATCGAACTGATGTTGACGATCAATCCGCGCGCTTGGATCAGCCTTGGCAGCAACGCGTGGGTGAGCGTCACCAGCGCGGTGACGTTGGTGTCGATCATCTGCTTCCACTGCGCCAGGTCGGCCTGTTGCGCCGGGGCCGTGCCCAAAGCGAGGCCGGCATTGTTCGCCAGCAGGTCGACATCCGCAAAGCTTTCGGGCAGATCGGAAAGCGCGGCGGCGATGGCATCGGGGTCGCGCATGTCGAAGCAGGCGCAGTGCACCGCATCGCCGTGGCGCTGCTTCAACGCCTGCAGGCGCTCGCCGCGGCGTCCGCAGGCGACCACCTGCCAACCGCCGTCGAGGAAGCGCTCGGCAATGGCGCGGCCGAAGCCGGAGGTGGCACCGGTGACGAATGCGGTTCGGGTCATGGCGGAGGGTCCGGAAGGAAAATGGCGATTGTGCCGGAAGCCGCTGCGCCTGCCGCTGGTGCGCCCGCCGCCGGCAGCCGGTTACTGGGTATCGTCGCGCACCCGCCCGGGTTTGCGTGCGGTGGTGTTGCGTGACTTCTTGCTTGTCGGCGCGCGCGTTTTCGCCGCCGCTGCCCGCTTGCGCGTTGCAGTCTTGCGGGTTGCAGCCTTGCGGGTTGCGGGGTCGCCGGACTTGGCGACCTTCGCGACGGCTGCAGTCGATCGTCCGGGCGTCTTCCGTGCGGTGGCCTGCCTGGCCGTCGGGACCGTGCTCGCACTGGAAGACGGGTCCGTGGTTTGGGCGGCGGAACGGCGCTTGCGTCCGGTCGCGGCCTTGCCACGGGTCCGGGCCTTGGTGCGGCGGTGCCTGGCCAGCATGTCCTCGGCCAGTACCACGTCCTCGGACAGGATGCCGGCGGCCTTGGCGATGGCAATCCGCGCCGCGGCCTTGTTCTCGTCCGGGTTGGCCAGCAACAGCTCGCGAATGGCCTCGCGCACCGCGGCCTGCGCGTCACGCTTGAGCTGGACGTCGCCGCCCATGCGCAGCAGGGCCATCAGCGCATCGACGACGGGTTTGATCAGGGTCGCTTCGATGGCCATGGCGTGCTCCGGCAAGTCACGGCAGTGTCGCCCATTGCCGTCCCGGATGCTGCGACGCCGATCAGCGCCGGACGGTCAGCGTGCCTGGATCGCCATCGCCGGCAGGCCGCCGCTGCTCAGCTTGTCCTTGGCGTTTGACAGCTCCGAAGCCGTCGCGTAGGGCCCCATCCGCACCCGGTAAACGGTCTTGCCGCTGATCTGCGCCGATTCCACCCGGGCGTTGAGCCCGAGCAGGGCAATCCGTGCTTTCAGGGCTTCGGCATCGCCGCTGGCCTGGAAGGCACCGGCTTGGAGGATGTACGGCGTGTCGCTGCGGCTTGCCGGTGCGGGCGCAGGCGTGGTCGGTGCGGGCGTGCTCGCCGCTGCCGGTGCCGGGCTGCTGGTGGCCGTCGTCGACGCTGCGCTCGTCGCCGCGGTGGTGGGGGGCGTCGCGCTGCGTGCCGGCGTGGCCGGTGCCGCCGGCTGCGTGGTTTCATCCAGCGGCTGCGGGCGCGATGCCTCTGCCGCGGCCTGTTGCTGGCGGCGCTCGCGCTCCTGCCGGGCGCGCTCCTCGCGTGCGGCGGCGGCCAGCTGGGCGTCGGTCATCGCCACTTCCTGGCCGGGCAGCAGCGTGTAGAAATCGAACTCGGTGGATTGCCCGTCGGCATCGGCCTCGTCCTCGGCGGTTGCATCGGACGCACGGTCGCCCGAGCGGGCCGGTCGCGGTTCCGGTGCGGCCTCCACATCGGGGTCGGTGCCGGTGATGGCTGCCGGCTGTGCGTCCGGATTCGGGCGCGGTCGGAAGAAGCCGTCGCCGTCGTCCTTGCCGAGAAAGCGCGGTGCCAGGAACACCGCGGCGATGGTCAGCACGATGCCCAGCACCATCCACGCCCAGCCGGGCAGTCCCTGGTGGTTGTTCGCACCCCGGCGCCGGGCCTGCGATTTTCCGCGTCTTGCGGCCATTTACATCTTCTCCGGGGCGTCAACGCCCAGCAAAGCCAACCCGTTTCCAAGAACTTGCCGCGTCGCGGCGGCCAACGCAAGCCGGGCATTGCGCTCGTCGTCGGCATCCACCAGGAACTGGTGGTCGTTGTAGTAGCGCTGGAAGGCCTGCGCCAGTTCCAGCAGGTAGGCGGCGACCAGGTGGGGTTCCAGCGACACCCCGGCGGCGGTGACCACTTCCGGCCAGCGCGACAACGCCAGCAGCAGCTCGCGGAGGGTCTCGTCGGCCAGATCCAGCGGTTGCGCCCGCCCGCCGTCCAGGTCCGTGGCCAACCCGCGCTCGGCGGCCTGGCGGAACACGCCGCAGATGCGGGCATGTGCCAATTGCACGTAGTACACGGGGTTGTCCAGCGACTGGCTGCGCGCCAGGTCGATGTCGAAGGTCAGTTGCGAATCGGGCTTGCGCGCGATCAGGAACCAGCGGGTGGCGTCACGGCCGGCTTCGTCGACCAGCTCGCGCAAGGTCAGGTAGGAGCCGGCGCGCTTGGACAGTTTCACTTCCTCGCCGCCGCGCATCACCGTCACCATCTGGTGCAGCACGTATTCCGGCCAGCCTCGGGGAATACCCACGTCCAGCGCCTGCAGGCCGGCGCGCACCCGCGCCAGCGAACCGTGGTGGTCCGCCCCCAGCTCGGTGATCGCGCGTTCGTAGCCACGCTGCCACTTCGACAGGTGATAGGCGACGTCCGGCACGAAATAGGTGTAGCTGCCGTCGGACTTGCGCATCACCCGGTCCTTGTCGTCGCCGAAGTCCGTGGTCCTAAGCCACAGGGCGCCGCCGTCCTCGTAGGTGTGGCCGCGGGCATCAAGCGCCGCGACGGTCTCGTTGACCTTGCCGTCGGTGTACAGCGAGGATTCGAGAAAATACACGTCGAAACCCACGCCGAAGGCGGCGAGGTCGTCGTTCTGCTCGCGACGCAGCCAGGCCACGGCGAAGCGGCGGATGGCGTCGAGGTCACCGGCGTCGTCCTTGCCGGTGACGGTGGCACCTTCGATCTCGACCGATTCGCCGGCGAGGTACGCGCGCGCGACGTCGATCAGGTAATTGCCGTTGTAGGCGTCCTCAGGCCACTGCGGATCCCCGGGCGCATGGCCGCGGGCGCGGGCCTGCGTCGAGACAGCCAGTTTATCGATCTGCACGCCGGCGTCGTTGTAGTAGAACTCGCGGACCACGTCCCAGCCGTTGGCGTCCAGAACGCGGGCAATGCAGTCGCCGATCACCGCGGCGCGGCCGTGGCCGACATGCAACGGACCGGTCGGGTTGGCGGAGACATACTCCACGCCGGCGCGGCGACCGCCGCCGCTGCGGTTGCGGCCGTAGTCCTCGCCCTGCGCATGCACGTTCGCCAGCAGTGCGTTCCACGCGGTCGGCGCCAGGCGGAAGTTCAGGAAGCCCGGCCCGGCAATGTCCACCGAGGCGATCAGCGCGTCGGCCGGCAGCACCTCCAGCAGCGATTGCGCCAACGCCCGCGGGTTGCCGCGCGCGGCCTTGGCCAGCAGCATCGCCGCGTTCGCGGAGTAGTCGCCATGGCTGCGGTCCTTGGGCCGCTCGATGACGAACTCGGGCGTGGGCAGGTCGGCGGGCAGGGTGCCGTTGGCGCGCAGGGCGTCGATGCCTCGGGCGACCAAGGCGTGGAGCTGGGCTTTCACGGATGCGTGCAGGTGATTGATGCGACTGCACATTGTACGGGCTGGCCGCGCCGGCGGCGCGTCCTTGCAATGCGGCCGTCACCGCGGCGTCCGGATTCGACCCGGCCCGGCCCCGGCCGGCGTGCCGTCGTCGTCGCGCTGTGGTCCGCCGGGCGCCCGGCAAGTGGCGTATGCTCGGCGGCGATCACGGGAGGTGATGACCATGGCCGGGCGCATGCGGTTGCGGTTTTCCATCGGGTTGCTGGCCGCCGGCATGCTGGCATTGACGGGGTGTCGCGACGGGCAGGAGGCAGCGCCGCCGCCGCCGGCTGCTTCCGCTGACGCGGCCACCACCGGCCCCGCACCGGGCGCGGCAGCGTCCGACGTGGATGGCGTGGAGCCGTTCGTGATGAAGGGCGTGGCAAGCACCGTCACCGGCGAGCCGATTGCCGGGGCCACCGTTTACGCCCGCAACACGCTGGTCGCCTACAGCAACCTGCGCACGGTCACCGATGCCGCGGGCCGCTATCGCATCGAACTGCCGCGCCAGGACGTCACCACGTGGCAGGCCGGTGGCAATGTCCAGCGGACCTATCACGGTGCCCACTACGACCTGATCCTGCGCAACGCCGGCCCGCCCTTCGGCTCGGGCGACGGCGCGGTCCGCAATCTGGTCCTGGAACTCACCGGTGTCAGCGATCCCAAATACGACATCCGGGTCGGGGAGATGGTCCGTCTGGAGGCGGACGTCCCCGGTGGTTACTGGAACGCGACCATCGAGCTGACGATGGTTCCGGACGGACCGCTGATCGACGGCAGCACCGGCCAGACGCTGGTGAAGACCGTCGCCGACGGTCACGTCAACGACGTGCCGATCGGCCGTTACGCGTTCACCGCGCGCTGGATCTCGGACGCCGGCCCGGTCGATCTGCTGTTGCGGGTCAGCCACCAGGGCAACTGGCAGCCGTCGGTGACGGCGGTGATCCCCGACCGCAGCAAGGACACGCTGTCGCTGCAGGCGATCACGCCCGAGGCCGCCGCCGACGGCACTTGAGTGCGATCGCCCCGGCGGCCAGACCGTCGCCGGGCGGGACGTCACACCCATCCGCGCGCCGCCATCGACACCGGCGCGCCGTCGCCGATCACGAAATGGTCGAGCAGGCGCACGTCGACCAGCGAGAGCGACTGTTTCAGTCGTTGGGTGACGTGGCGATCGGCCTGGCTGGGTTCGGGATTCCCGCTGGGATGGTTGTGGCCGACGATCACCGCCGAGGCGTTGTGTGCCAGCGCCCGCCGCACCACTTCGCGCGGATGCACCTCGGCGCCGTCGATGGTGCCGCGGAACAGCTCCTCGAACCCTAGGGCACGATGGCGGGTGTCCAGGAACAGCGCGGCGAAGACTTCGTTCGGCGCGCCGCGCAGGCGCTGGGCGAAATAGCGGCCGGCGCTGGCCGGATCGGTCAGCGCGTCCCCGCGCTGCAATCCTGCTTCCAGGAAACGGTTGCACAACTCGAGCGCGGCCTGCAGCTTGCACGCACGCGCCGGGCCGATGCCGGGCAGCGTGGCCATCGTCCTGGCATCGCGCTCCAGCAAGCCGCGCAGAGGGCCGTGCGACGCGAGCAACTGGCGCGCGGCGGCCACTGCGTCCAGACCACGCACGCCGGAACCGAGGAAGATCGCCAGCAGCTCGGCGTCCGACAGGGCTGCCGGTCCGCGCTGCATCAGCTTTTCGCGCGGGCGTTCGTGGCTGGGCCAGTCACGGATGTGCATGCCGCCTCCTGCGGATGAGGGGAATCGCTCGCTCCGCGCCGTGGACGGCTGGTGCATTGCGACGCTGGCGACAGCGTGCCGTGGCACCAGCCCGGGCACCATCGGGTGCCGACCCGCGGTCGGGTAAGCTATCGGCGGTCCCTTGCATCGGAATCATCCGAGTGGCGCAGCAACTCGACGGGCAGCGCGTGCTGTTGTGCGTATGTGGCGGCATCGCGGCCTACAAGTCCGCAGACCTGGTCCGGCGCCTGCGCGATGCCGGGGCCACGGTGCAGGTGGCGATGACCGACGATGCGCAGCGTTTCGTCGGTGCCCAGACCTTCCAGGCCGTGTCGGGGATGCCGGTTCGCACCTCGTTGTGGGATGCGGCCGCCGAAGCGGCGATGGGCCACATCGAACTGGCGCGCTGGGCGCAGCGCATCGTGGTGGCGCCGGCCACCGCCAACACCTTGGCGCGACTGGCGCACGGCTTTGCCGACGACCTTGTCACCACGTTGTGCCTGGCAAGCACCGCACCGCTGGCGCTGGCACCGGCGATGAACCACGTGATGTGGCGGCATCCGGCCACGCAGGCCAACATGGGATTGCTGCGCGAACGCGGCGCCTTGGTGATCGGGCCGGACGACGGCCCTTTGGCCGAAGGCGAGTCCGGCCCGGGACGGATGGCCGAACCACTGGCGATCGTCGCCGCCCTGCAGGCCGCGCAATGAACCGACCGTCTGCCTCCTGGGCCGGCCGGCACGTGCTGGTCAGCGCCGGCCCGACCTACGAGGACATCGACCCGGTGCGCTTCATCGGCAATCGCAGCAGCGGCAAGATGGGCTTCGCCATCGCCGCCGCCGCGGCCCGCCGCGGCGCAACCGTGACGCTGGTTGCCGGGCCGGTGCATCTGCCCACGCCGGAGGGGGTGCGGCGCATCGATGTGCGCAGCGCAGCGCAGATGCATGCCGCGGTACTGGCGCAATTGCCGGCGACGATCTATTTCGGTGCCGCCGCGGTGGCCGACTTCACCCCGGCGACGGTCACGGCGGACAAACTGAAAAAGCGCGCCGGTCAGGACACCATGACGCTGGAACTGGTGCGTACCGAGGACATCCTTGCGGATGTTGCCCGCCATCATGCGCGACCGACACGCGTCGTCGGCTTCGCTGCGGAAACCGGTGAGCTGGACGGCTACGCGCGCGACAAGCTGCAGCGCAAACACGTGGACCTGATCTGCGCCAACCGTGTCGGGGTGGCCGGTTCCGGTTTCGAGGCCGATGACAACACGCTCGTGGTCCATGGGCACGGGATCGAGCGCACCCTCGGGCCGGCGTCCAAGGCAGCCGTCGCCGATGCCCTGCTGGATCTTGTCGAACAGGAGTTTGCCGATGTCCCATGAGTTGCAGGTCAAGTTGCTGGACCCGCGTTACACGGACCAGTGGCCATTGCCGGCGTATGCGACCGACGGCAGTGCCGGCCTGGACCTGCGCGCGGCCATCGATGCGCCGCTGCTGCTGGCACCGGGTGATGCGCAGCTGGTGCCGACCGGCCTGGCGATCCACATCGGCGATCCCGGCTTGTGCGCGGTGATCCTGCCGCGCTCGGGGCTGGGGCACCGCCACGGCATCGTGCTGGGCAACGGCACCGGCCTGATCGACGCCGATTACCAGGGCCCACTGCTGGTCAGCGTGTTCAATCGCGGCGCCGGGGCCTACACCATCACGCCGGGTGATCGCATCGCCCAGCTGGTGTTGCTGCCGGTGGTGCGGGCGCACTTCCAGGTAGTGGATACTTTCCGGCACAGTGCCCGCGGGGAAGGCGGGTTCGGACACACCGGTACGGGCTGAGGGGAGCCGATCGACATGACAACCGAGAACACGATGGACGAGCGCCAGCGGCGACTGCGCCTGGCGGTGGCAGCGCTGCTGGTGCTGCTGGCCGGCTGGCTGGCCTGGGGCGGCTGGGGGCAGTGGCAGGACGCGCAACGCGAGAGCGCGCTGATCCAGACGCGGAATGCCACCGTCGAGGGCGTGCAACGCGCCGTCGCCGCACAACGCAAGCGCCTGGACGATGCCATGCAGGGCACGACCATGCGCGCCGCGCTGGCTGCCGGTGACAGCCGGGCCACGGAGGTGTTGCGTCAGGAATGGCCGGAGCTGGAAGGTGCCGAGTTGCTGCCGGCCGATGTCGCCCCGTTGTATGCCGACCCGGCCGCGACCGGCTACGGCCGCCTGGCGGCCATCGAATCCGCGCTGGCCGAGCGACAGACCGTGGCACGTGTCGCCAGCATCGACGGCGAACCGCGGCTGGTGCTGGCGGCACCGGTCGTGGGCGAAGGCGCGGTGGGCACGCAGGTCCTGCTCGCGGTGCTGCCGGTGACGCCGGTGACCGCACCGCTGCAGGGCGCGCGTCTGCCCGGTGCGAGCTTCCTGGCATTGCGTCAGGGCAGTCATGCGTTGGCCGAGCAGGGTGAGACGGCGCTGGCCTCCAGCGCCGAAGCGCGGGCAAAGGCGGTGCCGGGCACCGACCTGCGGGTGGCGGCGGCCGTGCCTGAGCCGGTCCAGGGCGCGTTCGGCCTGGGCGCGGTGCCGTCGCTGGCGTTGGCCGCAGTGCTGCTGGCACTGGCGGCGGTGGTGGCGGCCACTGCGTTCGGCTTGCGCCTGAAGCGTCGGCGGGCACCGCAGGGCGAGGAAGCGGTGACCGAAGCGTTGACGCTGGAGCAGGCGTTGGAACAGGCGCCGGAGGCACCGGCGAACGCCGGGCTTGCCACCCCGGTGGTGGATGCCGGCGCGCCGGAACAGACCGTGGTGTCGGGCATCGAGGTTGATCCCGCCATCTTCCGTGCCTACGACATCCGCGGCGTGGTCGGCCAGGGGCTGGACCGCGACGTTGCCGCCTGCATCGGCCAGGCGATCGGCACGTTGATGGCCGAGCAGGGCCTGGACGAGATCGTGGTCGGCCGTGACGGCCGCCTGTCCGGCCCGGACATGGTCGACGGACTGGTGGAAGGCTTGCGCGATGCCGGCCGCAATGTCATCGACATTGGCCTGGCACCGACACCGGTGGTGTATTTCGGCACCTTCCACCTGCGGACGGGTTGCGGCGTGGCGGTGACCGGCAGCCACAATCCGCCCGATTACAACGGCTTCAAGATCGTGGTAGGCGGCACCACCCTTGCGGGCGAGGCGATCACCGACCTGTACCGGCGCATCAGCGAGGGGCGCCTGCATCGTCATGCCGAGCGTGGCACGCTGTCGCAACGCGACATCGGCCAGGACTACATCGATCGCATCGCCGGTGACATCCAGCTGGCGCGGCCGCTGACAGTGGTGGTGGACGCCGGCAACGGCGTTGCCGGTGACATCGGTCCGCGGGTGCTGGAGGCAGTGGGCGCGCAGGTCGTGCCGCTGTACTGCGAGATCGACGGCACTTTCCCCAACCATCACCCCGACCCCAGCGAACCGCACAACCTGGAGGATCTGGTGCAGACCGTGGCGCGGACCGGCGCCGACCTGGGGCTGGCGTTCGATGGCGACGGCGACCGCCTGGGCGTGGTCACGCCAGCGGGCGAAAACATCTTCCCCGACCGCCTGTTGATGCTGTTTGCCGAGGACGTGCTGGAGCGCAACCCCGGGGCGATGATCATTTACGACGTCAAGTGCAGCGGCCGCATCGGCGGCCACATCCTGCGCCATGGCGGCAGTCCGCTGATGTGGAAGACCGGGCATTCGCTGGTCAAGGCCAAGATGCGCGAGACCGATGCCGAACTGGCCGGCGAGATGAGCGGCCACTTCTTCTTCGGCGAGCGCTGGTACGGCTTCGACGACGGCATCTACGCCGCCGCGCGGCTGCTGGAGATACTGGCGCAGCGCGACGAGGAGCCGGGCGCGGTGCTGGCGGCGTTGCCCGATGGCGTGTCGACGCCGGAGATCAAGGTGCCGGCGCCGGCTGGCAACCCGCATGCGTTCGTCGATGCGTTCCGCGAGGCGGCACGGTTCGAGGACGCCAGCCGCACCGAAATCGATGGGCTGCGCGTGGACTGGCGCGACGGCTGGGGACTGGTGCGTGCGTCCAACACCACCCCGGTGCTGGTATTGCGCTTCGATGCGGACAGCGGGGAGGCGCTGGCGCGTATCCAGGGCGCGTTCCGCGAGCAGTTGCTGGCCGTGGACCCGACGCTGGACTTGCCGTTCTGAGCCGACGGCGCCCGCCATCAGGGCGGGGCGTCGGCTGCCTGGTCGAGCGGCGGCGAGCTGCCCGCCCGCAATGCCGGCTGCGCCGGCTTGGAAGGTTGCCCCGGGTGATCAGCCGCCGTCGGTGGCCGGCTCGGCGCTGACGCGCGGTGCGGCAACGGCATCGGGTACGCCCTTGAGCAATCGGTAGCGACGCACGGCATCGGCCAGTTCGGTGTCCAGCACCACCCGGTCCGCGCGTTGCTGTTCGAGGATGCGCAGCTGCTTGTCCAGTTCGTGGCGCAGTTGGCGGATGTTCTGCACTCGCGGCCCCGGCACCGGCTTGCCGGCAAGCTCCAGGTCCGCGGCCTGGCGCAGTGCGGTGACCAGGCTGCTGCGCAGGTTGGCTTCGCCCAATTCGGAGCCCTTCACCGAAGCGTCGACCAGCGCGGTGCGCTCGCCATAGGCGCGGCGAAGATCGGCTTCGGTCGCGTAGGATTCGATCATCGCCAGGTCGCGGCGCACGCGGGCCGCCTCGGCTTCTTCGGCCGCGCGCTCGGCATCCGCACGGGCGGCGGCGGCCGCACGCTCGTCCTCGTTCAGGGCCCGCGGGACTTCGCCGGTGCGACGTCCCGAGGTGGCGCTGAATTCCTCGCGCGCGCGCGCGGCGGCTTCTGCCGGCAGGGCATCGCCGCAGACGCGGCGTCCGCCTTCATTCCAGCAATACAGGCGCTTGCCCGGCTGTTGGGCATGCAAGGTGCTGGCCGAAGCAAGCGTGAGCAGGGCCAGCGCGGTGCTGGCGAACAACGTCGATCGTGTCATTGGCGTCCCCCCGACGCTCATGGATCAGCTTCAGCCGCGGGCCCCGTAGTGGTCACGGTAGGCCTGCAGCCGCGCATGTTGTCCTGCAAGTGTGGCGTCGTCGGCGGCGAAAGCCAACAGGTCATCCAGGCCGGCTACCGCCACCACCGGGATGCCGTGCTCGCCAGTCACTGCCTGCGCGGCCGATTGCGGCGTGTCGTCGCCGGCGCGTTCCTGCCGATCCAGCGCGATGACGATGCCGGTGACGCTGCCGCCGGCCGCATCGATGATCTGCAATGCTTCGCGGATGGCGGTGCCGGCGGTGATCACATCATCGACCACCAGCACGCTGCGCCCGTCCAGCGGTGCACCGATCAGGTTGCCGCCTTCGCCATGCGCCTTGGCCTCCTTGCGGTTGAATGCGACCGGCACGTCGCGACCGCGCCGCGCCAGCTCACAGGCCAGCGCGGTGGCCAGCGGGATGCCCTTGTAGGCCGGACCGAACAGCAGGTCGAAATCCAGGCCGGCGGCCTCGATCGCATCCGCGTAGCAGCTGGCGAGCCCGGCCAGTGCGGCACCGGTGTTGAACAGTCCGGCATTGAAAAAGTACGGACTGACGCGTCCCGACTTGAGCGTGAATTCGCCGAAGCGCAGCGCGTCGGCGTGAAGGGCAAGTTCAAGGAAGCGGGTCTTGTGGGTCATCGAAGGTCCGGTCGGTGCGAGTACAGCCGGACGGCACGTGCCGGTGCCGCCGTCACCGCCTATTGTGCCGCAGGCCGGTGGCGGCGGCTGGTGCCACCGGCCGTACACTGGGAGCCCTTTTTTTCGACGCCCTGCATCGATGCGCATCCTCAGCTTCAACGCCAACGGCCTTCGCTCCGCCACCAGCAAGGGCTTCTTCGACTGGTTTGCCGGCAAGGACATCGATCTGCTGTGCGTCCAGGAAACCAAGGCCCAGGAGCACCAGTTGCGGATGCCCGAGTACCTGCCCGCGGGCTACCACGCGTACTTTCGCGATGCGACAACGAAGAAGGGCTACAGCGGCGTGGCCATCTACAGCCGGCGCGAACCGGACCAGGTCCGCACCGCACTGGGGCGCGAGGACTTCGACGAGGAAGGTCGCTACATCGAGGCGCGCTTCGGCAACCTGTCGGTGGTGAGTTTCTACATTCCCTCGGGCAGTTCCGGCGAAATCCGGCAGGCGGTCAAGGAAGACATGATGCGCTGGCTGGCGCCGATCCTCGACCAGTGGCTGGCCAGTGGCCGCGACTACGTGCTGTGCGGGGACTGGAACATCGTCCGCACCGCGCGCGACATCCGCAACTGGAAGGGCAACCAGA
>JAUNRQ010000083.1 GCA_030535605.1 Pseudoxanthomonas suwonensis | reverse complement strand
TCAACGACAACGTGTACCGGCAGGCGATCATCGGCCTGCTGTTCTTCATGGGCGTCTCGCTGGAGCAGCGCACGCTGTACACCAACCTGGCGCCGGCGATCTTCATCCTGCCCTACTTCCTGTTTTCGGCGCACGCGGGGCAGATCGCGGAGAAGCTGGAGAAATCACGGCTGATCCGCATCGTCACCTCGATGGAAATCGCCATCATGTCGCTGGCGGCGGTGGGTTTCGTGCTGCAGAACATGCCGGTGCTGCTGGTGGCGTTGTTCGCCACCGGGGTGCAATCGACGCTGTTCGGGCCGGTGAAGTATTCGATCCTGCCCGGCGTGCTGCGCAAGGAAGAACTGACCGGCGGCAACGGGCTGGTGGAAATGGGCACGTCGGTGTCGATCCTGGCGGGCATGCTGGCCGGTGGCGGCATCTTCCTGCTGGCGGGACAGGCCGGGCCACATGCGGCGGCGGCGGCGATCATCCTGCTGGCGGTGCTGGGGCGCGTGGCCAGCGGCTGGATTCCGGCGGTGGCCGCGGGTGATCCGCACCTGACGGTCAAATGGAACCCGCTGCGCGAGTCGCTGGCGGTCTGGCGCCTGACACGGCAACAACCGGCGGTGCGCAACGCGGTGCTGGGAGTGTCCTGGTTCTGGTTCATCGGCACCGTGCTGACGGCGCAGTTGCCCACCTACGCCGAGATCAACCTCGGCGGCCGCCAGGAGCTGTACCTGATGGCGCTGGCGCTGTTCTCGATCGGCACCGGCACCGGCTCGCTGCTGTGCGAGAAGCTTTCGGGGCGGCGCGTGGAACTGGGACTGGTGCCACTGGGGGCGTTCGGCATCAGCGCCTTCCTGCTGGACCTGTACTTCGCGCGCAGTGGCGAGGCCATGCTGGCGGGGTTGTCGATGCGCGAGTTCGTCGCCGCGCCGGGCAGCCTGCGCATCATCGTCGACCTGCTGGGCGTGGGCGTGTTCACCGGTTTCTTCGTGGTGCCACTGTTCGCGCTGATCCAGTCGCGTACCCCGTCGAACAAGCTGGCGCGGGTGATCGCCGGGCTGAACATCCAGAACGCGCTATTCATCGTCAGCGCGGCGGCGACCGGGATCGTCGTGCAGAAGGTGCTGGGCTGGACGATCCCGCAGGTGTTCCTGGCGCTGGCCATCGCCAATGCGCTGGTGGCGATCTGGATCTTCACCATCGTCCCGGAATTCGCCATGCGCTTCCTCGCCTGGCTGATGGTGCTGGTGCTGTACCGCATCCGCCGGCGCGGCGTGGAGGAACACATCCCCGAGGACGGTCCGGCACTGCTGGTCTGCAACCACGTCAGCTACATGGATGCGCTGATCCTGTCGGCGGTGGTCAAGCGCCCGGTGCGCTTCGTCATGTATCACCGGATCTTCAACATCCCGGTGATGCGCTGGATCTTCCGCACGGCCCGCGCGATTCCGATTGCCGGTGCGCGCGAGGACCGGGCGTTGATGGAGCAGGCCTTCGAACAGGTGGATGCGGCGCTGGCCGCGGGCGAGCTGGTGTGCATCTTCCCGGAAGGTGCGCTGACCCGGGACGGCAGCATCGCGCCGTTCAAGTCGGGCGTGGAGCGGATCCTGCAACGGCGGGCGGTGCCGGTGGTGCCGATGGCCCTGCGCGGGATGTGGGCCAGCATGTGGAGCCGCCGCGACTCGCGCCTGCACCGCATGCGCCTGCCACGCCGGTTCCGCGCGCACGTCGAGGTGGTGGCAGCACCGCCGGTTGACGGCGCGGCGGCCACGGCCGCGCTGCTGGAACGGCAGGTCCGGGCGCTGCGCGGAGAGATCGCCTGACGGCCCGACGCCGTATGCTTGGCTCATGGACACGAGCACCCGCCCCGTCGCCCTGATCACCGGTGCCGCCCGGCGCATCGGTGCGCAGATCGCACGTCGATTGCATGACGCCGGCCACGACCTGGCGCTGCACTACCACGGCTCGCAGGCGGCGATGACCTCCCTGCAGGCGGAGTTGGACGGCGCGCGTCCCGGCAGCGTGATCGCATTGCAGGCCGACCTCACCCAATTCGACCGGCTGCCGGAGCTCATCGCCCGCACCGTCGGCCGCTTCGGGCGGCTTGATGCATTGGTCAACAACGCGTCGGTGTTCTTCCCCACCGACGTCGGTGCGGCGACGCCGGCGCAATGGGATGCGCTGTTCGCGGTCAACGTGCGCGCGCCGTATTTCCTGTCGCAGGCCGCCGCGCCGCACCTGCAGCGCACGCGCGGCGCGATCGTCAACATCACCGACCTGTACGCCGCACGGCCGCTGGCCGGGCACGCGTTGTATTCGATGAGCAAGGCCGCGCTGGCGCAGATGACGCGGGCGTTGGCACTGGAGCTGGCGCCGGACGTTCGCGTGAACGCCATTGCCCCCGGCGCGATCCTCTGGCCGGATGGCGACGACGACAGCGCGCGCCGGGAGGCCATCGTGGCACGCACGCCAATGGCCCGCACCGGCCAGGTGCAGGAGGTCGCCGACGCCGTGCTGTGGCTGCTGCAGGGTGCCGGCTTCACCACCGGCCACAGCCTGCCGCTGGACGGCGGCCGCGGCCTGCCGG
>JAUNRQ010000009.1 GCA_030535605.1 Pseudoxanthomonas suwonensis | reverse complement strand
TCACTTGATCTTGCCTTCCTTGTAGATCACGTGCTTGCGCACGACCGGGTCGTACTTCTTCATTTCCATCTTGCCCGGGGTGTTCTTCTTGTTCTTGTCGGTCGTGTAGAAATGACCGGTGCCTTCGGTGGAGATCAGGCGGATCTTGTCGCGCTTGGACGGCATGGTGTGTACTCCTTAGACCTTTTCGCCACGGGCACGCAGGTCGGCGAGGACGGAATCAATGCCGTTCTTGTCGATGGTGCGCAGGGCTGCGGCGGAAACGCGCAGCTTCACCCAACGGTTCTCGGAGGCCACCCAGAAGCGGCGCTCGTGCAGGTTGGGAAGGAAACGGCGGCGGGTTTTGTTGTTGGCGTGCGAGACGTTGTTGCCGGTCTGCACGCGCTTGCCGGTGACTTGGCATTCGCGGGACATTGCGCACCTCGTTGATGTGCTTGGTTGTCGTCCATGGCCCGGACGGCGGCGGCCCCGGCCACCCTTGCGGATGGACACGTTTCCCGGGAAAAGGGCCGCTGCGTGGCGTGACGGGTGCGTGCTTCCGTTACAGCCGGCCCGAAGGCCGGACACAGCGAGCCGCACATGATGGGTCAAAACCGTGCCGATCGCAAGACCCCGGGTGAGCTTGCTCCGCCCGACCGCGTCACGGGACAAGGGGCGCGCTCCGATCGGGGGCGTCAGGGCAATGCCAAGCAGGTCTCCGCCGCGGGCGCGGCGAGGCAGCCGGCCAGCGGTTCGATCGTGGCGAATCCGCCCAGGGCCTGGCGCAGTGACCCGTCGCCGGCAGCGTCGCCGCTCAGGCGGGCCTGCCATGCCGACAGCATCCACGGCCGCATCCACTCGCGCTGGTTCGCCGCCGGTGCATGCTGGCCGCGCAAGTCCGCCAGCAACGGTCCGGCCGCGGCTGCGTCTGACTGCACCAGCAGCAATTCCGCCTGCGCCAGTTGCCAGGGCAGTGGTGCTTTGGCCGGGTCGTCGGGGGCACATCCCTGCAGCGTCGCCGACGCTTCGCGGTAGGCGCCGCGGCGCACGGCCACCGTCGCGGCCAGGCCGCAGGCGGCGACGGCGTCCGGGTGGCGCTGGCGCTTGTTCAGCGCCAGCAACTGCTGGCTGATCGCCAGCGCCTCGAGCGCGCGCGGGTAGTGCCCGGCCGCGGCGGCGGCGTACGCCAGGCTGGTGGAGCAGCGCTCGCGCGAGATGTGGTTCTCGCCGCCCTGCTGCAGCAATTCGTCGCTGCGCCCGAGCACCTCCAGCGCCTCGGCCTGGCGACCCTGCTGCAGCAGCACCAGTCCGAGGGTGCAGCGGCTCATGCCCTGGAACATCACCGGGTTCTGGCGCGTGCGATCCGCGACCGCGACCGATTCGCGCGCCAAGGCCTCGGCGCGCTCGAGCATGCCCAGTTGGCGGAAGGTGTGGGTGACGTCGCTCAGGGTGTGGGTCAGTCCGCCGCCATCGTCGTGGTAGATCAGTCGCGCGATCCGCAGCCGCTCCTCCTGGATGGGCAGGCGCGCGCGTGGGTCCTTGCCCGGTCCGGACATCGCGATCGACAGGCCGTTGAGGGCGTTGATGTGGCGCACCGTGTCCTTCAGCTCGCTGGCCCGGATTTCCTCCACCAGTGCACGGAACACGGCCTCGGCTTCATCACGGTCCACGTGCAACAGCGCTTCTCCGAGCGAGATGCGCGCGCGCAGGCGTTCGTTCGACGGGGCGTTCCAGCGCTCGTTCAGCTCCACTGCGCGGCGCACGTGGGCCAGCATCTCGTCGGGTCGGCCCTGGCGCTTGGCGTGGCGCCCGAGCTCCCAGTGCACGCGCGCCAGTTCGCCAGTGGCGACCTCATGCCGTGGCTCCAGCAGGGCCAGCGCGTCCTCGAAGTCCGCCAGCGAACGCTCGTGGTCGGCGAGGTTGTAGCGGACGGTGCCGGTCAGCAGCAGGATGTCGGCGGCGGTCAGCGGTTCGGGTTCGGCGGCAAGGCGGGAGCGGCCGCGTGCGCCGTCGGCGGCGGCCTGGATCAGGTCATCGACGCCGGGGTCACCACCGTCCGGCGCGCGCACGGTGATCATCATGCTGCCGAGGAAGTCGCGCACCGCTTCGGCGCGCTGTGCGCGGGTGCGGGCGTTCTCGGCTTCCTGACGGGCGAGCGTGGCCTGCTCCCGGGCCAGTGTCGCCTGCTGGCGCGCTTCGCCGGCCTGCCACAGCGTGCCGCGGCGCCGCCGGCGACGGTGAGCGCCAGCAGCATGGCGGCCGCGACCCCGACCTTGTTGCGACCGGCGAACTTGCGCAGCCGGTAGCCCAGCCGCGGTGGCTGCGCCAGCACCGGGCGGCCTTCGAGCCAGCGCCGCAGATCGTCGGCCATGGCCTCGGCAGTGGCGTATCGCTGCTCCGGCTCCTCGGCCAGCGCCTTCAGCAAGACCCGGTCGAGGTCGTTCTTCAGCGGCACGTAATTGCGGTGGTAGGCGTCGTCGACGCTGCGCACCAGCAGGGAAGGCCGGGTGGAGCGGGTGGTTTCGCTTTCGGCCTGCGGCGTGCGGCCGGTGAGCAGCCGATGCAGCAGCGCGCCCAGGCCATAGATGTCCATGGCCGTGGTCGGCGGTGCGCCATGCAACTGTTCGGGAGCGGCATAACCGGGAGTGAGCGCGCGCCACATCGTGCGGGTGGCTTCGTCCTGGGCGTCGGCGAACTGGCCGATGCCGAAATCCAGCAACCGCACCTGGCCCTCGGCATCCACCAGCACGTTGGAAGGCTTGATGTCGCGATGGATCACCAAGTTGCGGTGCGCATAGGCCACGGCCGCGCAAACCCGCAGGTACAATTGCACGATGGCACGGGCATCGGTGGCATGGGCATCGCACCAGCGATCGATGCGCTCGCCCTCCACCAGCGGCATGGCCAGCCAGCAGGTGCCGTCCGGGGCGATCCCGGAATCGACCAGCGCGATGACGTTCGGATGGTTGAGGCGCGCCAGGATCTCGGCTTCGCGCTGGAAGCGGTCGCGGCCGCTCGCGCCCAGGGCGCCGATGGTCAGGACCTTGACCGCCGCCTGCTGGCGGGCGATGCCCTGCTCGCGCCCGGCGCGGTAGACCACCGCCATGCCGCCCCGGCCCAGCTCTTCCTCCAGCGTCCAGTCACCCAGCCGGCAGCCGGCCAGGTCACCGCCGCCTGGTTCCATCGCTGCGCGCGGGCACTGGTGCGCGGCGATCAGCTGCTCCAGCCGCTGGCGCACGTCGACCGCCAGCGATTGCGATGCCAGCCACGCCTCGCGGGCGCCGGCGTTCTGGTCCAGCCATTTGTCGAACAAGGCGTCGGCGGCCTGCCACAGGGCGAGCTTGTCGGGATTCATCGCCGGGCCCGTCCGTGTTCGTGGGCGAGCGTGTCGCCATCGCTGCCAGGCCTGTTCCGTGCGGGCAGGCGCGGCGCCACCGGGCAGCCGTCCGGCCCGTCCGTGCGGGTCGGCGCGAAGCGCTGAATGACTGCCTTGCCAGCCACCATGGCCTCTCCCCGTGCCGTGATGTGGCTACGCTAGCAAGCCGAGGGGGGCGGTGCAATCGAGCCGCCGCGCGGGCGCTGCCGCGCAGCGGTACCGGTCGGCGACGGCCGCGGGCGCGGTCCCGTCAAGGGCGGCCACGCAGCCCGGATGCCGGTCGTCGGTCGCCTCAGTTCGCGGCGGTGCCGAACCACTCGCGCAGCTGCGTTTCCAGCACCGGCAACGGCACCGAACCCAGCGACAGCACCTTGTCGTGGAAGGCTTTCACGTCGAAGTCCTCGCCCAGCGCGGCTTCGCCTTCGCCGCGCAGGCGCACGATCGCCAATTCGCCCAGCTTGTAGCTCAGTGCCTGTCCGGGCCAGCTGATGTAGCGGTCGACTTCGGTGGTGACCTCGTGCTCGGACAGGGCGGTGTTGTCGCGCAGGTAGGCGAGCGCCTGGTCGCGGCTCCAGCCCTTGGCGTGCACCCCGGTGTCGATCACCAGCCGTGCCGCGCGCCACATGGCATAGGTCAGGCGGCCGAAGTCCTCGTACGGGGTTTCGTAGATGCCCATTTCCTTGCCCAGCCACTCCGAATACAGGCCCCAGCCTTCGCCGTAGGCGCTGATGTACTGGCGGCGGAAACCGGGCACTTCGGGCGCCTCCAGCGCCAGCGCGCCCTGCAAGGCGTGGCCCGGTTCGGCCTCGTGCAGGGTCAGCGCCGGCAGGTTGTACAGCGGTCGCGACGGCAGGTCGTAGGTGTTCAGCCAGTAGGTGCCGCGTCCGCCGCGGCCGGCCGTCCAGAACGGGGCGATCGTCGGCGGCACCTCGATGATGGTGAAGCGCCCGCGCGGCAGCGTGCCGATGACATCGCCGATGCGTGCATCGATCCGCTTGGCGATCCATGCGGCATGGTTGAGCAGCTCCTGCGGGGTGTCGGCGTAGAACTGCGGATCGGTGCGCAGGAAGGCGAGGAAGTCCTGGAAGCGCGTCTGCGGCGAGTTCCCGGTGAAACCCGTGGCATCGATGATCGCATCCATTTCCGCGCGGATCTTCGCGACTTCCTCCAGGCCGATCTGGTGGATCCGGTCGGCCGACAGCGGCAGGGTGGTGTAGTAGGCGATCTGTTCGGCGTACCAGGCCTTGCCGTCGGGCAGGTCGTGCGCGGCCAGCGTGGTGCGCGCCTGCGGCAGGTATTCGTCGCGGAAGAACGCCAGCAGCGTGCGGTAGGCCGGCAGCAATGCCTCGTCGATGGCGGCAACGGCCTCGGCACGCAGCGCAGCCTGTTCGGCGGCGGGGATCGCGGCCGGCATGCGCTGGAAGGGTTCGTAGAACGGGGAGTCCTCGGCCCGGGTGAGGTCCGCGATCTGCGCGATCGATGCGTCGCGGCCATCCAGCGTGGCACGGGGCACCGAGAAGCCGCGCGCCAGCCCCGCGCGCATGTTGTCGATGTGCTGGTCGAAGTAGCGCGGCACGTCGCGCAGCCGGGCGATGTAGGCGCGGAAGGCGCGGGCATCGGCCGGACGCTCGCGGGCCATGAAGCCGAGGCTCGACCAGAACGAGGAGTCGGCGTTGAACGGCATCTGGTGGTCGCCGAACTCGACCGCGCGCGCCAGATGCTCGATCTGCGGGCGGTAGACCTGATAGTTCAGGCGTTCGGCGGCGGACAGCCGCTCCACGTCGATGCCGTCCAGCTCCCGCAGCACCTCGCGCCAGTACGCCAGTCGCGTTGCCTGCGCCTCGGCCGAGACATCCCGCAGCCGGCTCACCGGCTCATCGCCGCGCAGCTCCTCGTCGTTGACCAGCAACTGGCCATGCCGCCAGGCCCATTCCCGCGTGTAGATCGCCTGCAGGCGCGCGTCTTCCGCGTTCGCCGGGACGCCAGCAGTGACCGGCGCGTCGGGCCGGGCCTGCGGCGCGGCATTGGCCAGCAGTGGTGCGGCCAGCGCAAGAACGAGGACGAGGGAGCGTGTGGTGCGGTGGCGAGCGGTCATGGCGGTGGGGATGACGAGAGTGGCGCAATCCCCAGTCTAGCCGTTGCTCGCGGCCCCGACCGCTGCCGAAGGTCAGTGCCCTTGCTGCTGGCGCAGGCGCTCGAGCACCCCGTCCAGCGCATCCAGGTTGGCGTAGTGGATCACCAGCTTGCCCTTGCCGGCGCGGCCGTGCTGGACCTGTACCCGGGTGCCGAGCGATTCGCCCAGTTCGCGTTCCAAGGTGGCGATGTCGGCCGAGGGTGCGGCCTTGGTGCGCGCCGCGGTCTTGCGCGTGGCGGGCACGCGCCCGGCAGCCAATTGCTGCACCCGGTGTTCCACCTCGCGGACCGACCAGCCTTCCTCGGCGGCCTGGCGTGCCAGCGCCACCGCGGCGGCAGGCGCCAGGCTGAGCAGCGCGCGGGCATGGCCCATTTCCAGTGCACGCGCCTGCACCATGCTGCGGATGTCCGGCGGCAATTCCAGCAGACGCAGCAGGTTGGACACCGCCGCGCGCGAGCGGCCCACCGCCTCCGCGGCGGCGGCGTGGGTCAGGTCGAATTCGTCGATCAGCCGCTGCAAGGCCTGTGCTTCTTCCAGCGGATTCAGATCCTCGCGCTGGATGTTCTCGATCAGCGCCATGGCCACGACGGTGCGATCGTCGACCTTGCGCACCACCACCGGCACCTGTTCCAGGCCGGCCAGGCGCGAGGCGCGCCAGCGGCGCTCGCCGGCGATGATCTCCCAGGTCTTGCCGCCGCGGGGCGCACTGATTTCGCGCACCACGATCGGCTGGATGACGCCCTGGGTGCGGATCGAGGCCGCCAGTTCCTCCAGCTTGTCCTGGTCCATGCTGCGGCGCGGCTGGTACTTGCCGGGTGCCAGCGAGTCGATCGGCAGCGACTGCAGGGTTTCGTGCGGCTGCGCTTCCAGCGGCACCGCGGTGGCTGCGGTCTTCGGGCCGATCAGGACTTCCAGGCCACGACCGAGGCCGCCACGCTTCTTCGGGGTGCTCATGAAGCCTCCAAGCCGGCAGCGGCGGCCTGTGCCTGTTGCTGCCGGCGACGCAGCACTTCCGCGGCCAGCCCAAGATAGGCGATGCCGCCGCGCGAGCCGCGGTCGTAACTGATGATGCTCTGGCCGTAACTCGGCGCTTCCGCCAGCCGTACGTTGCGCGGCACCACGGTGCGGAACACCGCGTCGCCGAAATGCTTGACCAGATCGCTGGACACGGCATTGCCCAGGCTGTTGCGCACGTCGAACATGGTCCGCAACACGCCCTCGATCTCCAGCGTCGGGTTCAGGCGCTGCTTCAGCGCCTCGATGGTCTTGAGCAACGCCGCCAGCCCTTCCAGCGCGTAGTACTCGCACTGCATCGGCACCAGCACGCTGTCGGCGGCGGTCAATGCATTGAGGGTCAGCAACGACAGCGCCGGCGGGCAATCGACCACGATGTAGTCGTAGTTGCCGCGCAGCGGTTCCAGCGCGCGTTTCAGGCGCTGCTCGCGGCCGTCTTCGTCCATCAACCCCAATTCGGCGGCGGTCAGGTCGGTGTTGGCCGGCAGCAGGTCGTAACCCTCGGCGCTGCGCACGATGACGTCGGCGGCGTGGCGTTCCTCCAGCAGCACGTCGCAGCTGGAGGCGGCCAGTTCACCCTTGTCCACGCCGCTGCCCATCGTGGCGTTGCCCTGCGAGTCCAGGTCCACCAGCAACACGCGCATGGACATGTCCGCCAGCGCGGCGGCCAGGTTGACGGCGGTGGTGGTCTTGCCGACCCCGCCCTTCTGGTTGGCGATGGCGATGATCCGGGCCATGGTGGCGCGTGGCTGTTCGACGGCGGAACCGTTGATTATGCCGCAGTCCGCGGGCGTCGCGGGTCCGCGTGTGGCGTTCAACGGTCGCGGCCGATCCGCAGCAGGTGGCGTTCGGCGTCCAGGCCCGGCACCACCAGCGGGAAGCTGTCCTGCAGCGTCCAGCCCGCCGGCAATGCCGCGACCTCGTCCTGCGGGTACACCCCCTTCATTGCCAGCAGCACGCCGTCCGCGGCCAGCAGGTGCCCGCCCAGTTCCAGGATCAGCGGCAGGCTCGCCAGCGCGCGGGCGGTGATCGCCTGGTACTGGCCGGGGCGGTCCAGTGCCTCGATCCGCGACTCGAAGACGGTGGCATTGTCCAGCGCCAGCCGGCGCAGCACCTCGCGCATGAATCGCGCTTTCTTGCCGTTGCTCTCGACCAGGCTGACGTGCAGGTTCGGCCGGACGATGGCCAGCGGGATGCCGGGCAGGCCCGCGCCGGTACCCAGGTCGGCCAGCGTGGTAATGCCGTTCAGGTGCGGGTGCATCGCCAGCGCGTCCAGCAGGTGCAGGGTCACCATCGCCGCCGGATCGCGCACCGCGGTGAGGTTGTAGGTCCGGTTCCAGCGCAGCAGCAGGGCCAGGTAGTGCAGCAGCGCATCGGCATGGCCGCGGTCAATGCCGAGGGCGTCGAGGCCGGCGCCCAGTTGCGCGCGCAGGGCCGGGTCGGCGGCGGGATCGGTGGCGGTGGGGTGCGGAGCCATGGCCGGGATTATCGCGTGGTCGCGCTGGTGTGCGCCGACACCGGCCGGTTCCGGCGCGGTCGCCACGCCAGTGCGGCGTGGTAGCCGGCGCGTGTCGCCAGTTCGTGCAGTTGCCAGCCGTCGGCCGGTGCCAGGCCGTCACAGCCGGCCAGCAACTGCAGCCGGCCGTCTCGCTCGCCCAGTGCGAAGCGGTGCAGGCCGAAGGCAATACCGCGCCCGTGCGCCTTCAGCAGGGCCTCCTTGGCGCACCACAGGCGGGTGAACGCGGCGGCGAGCGCATCGCTGGCCTGCGCCTGCAACCACTGCACCTCGTCGGGGTGAAAGAAACGGCGGGCGATGTCCAGGGCGCGCGGGCGCCGGCGCACCCGTTCCACGTCGATGCCCACGCGCTGGCCTTCGCCCATCGCCAGCAGCAGCAGCTCGCCGCTGTGGCTCCAGTTCAGATCGATGTCGGGAATGCCGTCGCCATCCACGTCGACCTGCAGGCAGGGGCGGCCGTGGCCATCGCGGACCAGCGCCAGCGTCCGCGGGTCACGGTCGAGGCTGTCGGCCAGCCAGGCCAGGGCCCGCGCCTGCGCCGGTCGTTGCGGGTCGTGGTCCAGTGCCGTCCAGCGGGGGATGGGGTTCGCCTGCATGTCGGGGTGCAGCGTAAGCTACGCGCGCATGGAAACAAGCATCGACTCGTGGCGCGCGGAGGGACAGGACGACGCGCAGCGCCTGCCGCTGGCGCTTGGAGCACTGTCGCGCACGTTCGCGGTGGACACCACCGGCGGACGGGTCACGCTGGGGCGCTTTCTGGACGAGGTGCGTGGCCTGGCCGCGCAACTGCCGGCCGGCCCCGCGGTCCTGAACCTGTGCGAGGACCGTTATCGCTTCCTGCTGGGGTTCTGCGCGGCGGCGGTGCGCGGGCAGATCACCCTGCTGCCGCCATCGCGGGCGGCCGCGGCGATCATCGACGTGCAGCAGCGGCATCCGGGCAGTTGGTGCCTGGGTGACGGTTCGGTACCGGAGGGCGCCGCCGGCTTCTGGCGCATGCCCGACACGCTGCCGCGCGCCGACGGGCCGGTGCCGCGGATCGCTGGCGAGGACCGGGTGGTGATCGGCCATACCTCCGGCAGCACCGGTGCACCCACCGCCAATCCCAAGCACTGGGCCGGCTTCGTCGCCAGCACCGGCCAGAACCTTGCGGCGCTGCAGGACCTGTGGAGCGACGACGCACCGCCGACGCTGGTGGTCACGGTGCCGTCGCAGCACATGTACGGCATGGAGATGTCGGTGTTGTTCCCGCTGCTGACCGACGCCGTGATCCACTGCGCGCATCCGTTCTTCCCGGCCGACGTCGCTGCCGCGCTGCAGCAGGCATCGGCACCGCGCGTGCTGGTGACCACGCCGGTGCACCTTCGGGCGCTGGTCAAGGCCCAGGTGGCGCTTGCGCCGCTGGCCGGCATCGTCTGTTCGACCGCGCCGCTGCCGCTGGAACTGGCGACCGCCGCCGAAGCGGCGTTCGGCTGCGAGGTGCGCGAACTGTTCGGGGCGACGGAAACCTGCATCACCGCACGCCGCCGCACCGCGCGCGAGACCGCGTGGACACCCTTGCCCGGCGTGCGTTTCATCCCCGGCAATGACGGCGCAACGGTGGTGGCCGCGCATCTGCCGGCGCCGGTGGCGATCGCCGACCTGATCGAGCTGCTTCCGGATGGCCGCTTCGAGCTGCGTGGGCGCAAGGCGGACATGATCGAAATCGCCGGCAAGCGCGCCTCGCTTGGCGACCTGACCCGGCGCCTGCTGGCGATTGACGGCGTCGAGGATGCAGCGTTGCTGCAGCTGGATGCGGATGCCCGCGGCGTGCGTCGCGTCGCGGCGTTGGTGGTGGCGCCAGGCGTTGGCGAGGGCGCGCTGCTGGAGGCGTTGCGTCCGCAGATCGATCCGGTCTTCCTGCCGCGGCCATTGCGAACCGTTGCCCGCTTGCCCCGCAACGACACCGGCAAACTGCCTCGCGCCGCGCTGTTGGCGCTGCTGGACACGCCGGATGCACAAAGCTGAATTCTTACCGGGGCTGCTTCGCGGCCGTTGTCAACGCTTGCACTTTCCCGTCACATCGGTGCCAGCAAACTGGCCCCACCCCGACGAAGGGGGCAACGCAACAACCCCGTTCAAATACGAGAGGAGCAAGCAATGGGACTCATTATCTGGTTGATCGTCGGCGGCATCGTGGGCTGGCTGGCCAGCATCATCATGAAGCGCGACGGCCAGCAGGGCATCCTGCTGAACATCGTGGTGGGCATCGTCGGCGCCGTGCTGGGTGGCTGGCTGATCGGCCCGCTGCTGGGCGCGCCGTCGATCAACAGCGGCGAGCTGTCGGTGATGAGCTTCATCGTTTCGCTGATCGGCGCCATCATCCTGTTGGCCATCGTCAACATGTTCAACCGCGGTCGCGTGCGTTGATCCGGATCGCATGACGCGTACTGGAAGTCCACCACGGATGGTGGAGCGGAAGGCCCGGCATTGCCGGGCCTTCTTTTTTGGCGTCTGCCCTTGGATGCCGATGTCCGATTCGTGACCGGTGTCCGCTTGTGCTGCATCGGTAGCCGTGCAGCATGGCGGTCGCACCGATGAGGCGAAAGGCGCGAGAGGCTTGCCGGTGAGGATGCGGTGCACGGGTGAGCGGCCCTCATCCGCAGCCTTGACCGGAAACCGAAGAAGGTGCGAAGTGCGGGTTATCCGCGCAGCTGCACCCACGCAGGGGCATGGTCGCTCGGACGTTCCCGGGTGCGCGGTTCGCGGTCGATGCCGGACGCGATGGCGTCGGCCTTGAGCGCATCCGAGACCAGGGTGAGGTCGATGCGCAGCCCGAGGTTGCGGCGGAACGCGGCCTGGCGGTAATCCCACCAGCTGAAGATGCCGGCCTCGTCTTCATGCAGGCGGAAGGCGTCGTGCAGACCCAGCGCATGGAGTCTTTGCAAGGCATCGCGCTCGGCGGTCGAGGTCAGGATGTGGTTTTCGTTCCACACCTCCGGATCATGCACGTCGCGGGCATCCGGGGCGATGTTGAAGTCACCCAGGACCACCATCTTCGGCCAGCGTTCCAGATCGGTGGCCAGCCAGTCGTGCACCGCGTCCAGCCAGCGCAGCTTGTAGGCGTACTTGTCCGTGCCGACCGCCTGGCCGTTGACCACGTACAGGTTGACGATGCGCAGCCCGCCGACGGTCGCCGCGATCACCCGCTGCTGCGCATCCTCGAACCCCGGAATCCCGACCTGCACGTCCTCGATGGCCTGCCCCCGGGAAAGGATCGCCACACCGTTGTAGGTCTTCTGCCCCGCGAACACGCTGGCGTAACCGGCGTGGGCCAGCGCCTCGCCCGGGAAGCGGTGGTCCTCCAGCTTGGTTTCCTGCAGCCCGACGATGTCCGGCGCGGCCTCGGCCAGCCACTGCTGCACATGCGGCAGGCGCACGTTGAGCGAATTCACGTTCCAGCTGGCGATTTTCATGGGGTGGGGGGTCCTCGGAGTCGGGTGGGTTGGTGGCGGCCGGCGCTCAGCGCACCAGCATCCGCAGCAGGCGTTCGACGCGGGCATATGGGGGACGCAGCAGGCCGGCGGGGTTGAGCAAGGGTTGCCACAGTACCGGCAGGGCCTTGCTCATGGCATCGAATCCGGCGCGCCCATGGTAGGCGCCCATGCCGCTGGTGCCGACGCCGCCGAACGGCAGGCCGTCGGCGGTGTAGTGCAGCAGCGTGTTGTTGACGGTGACGCCACCGGCCACGGTGTCATGGAGGATGCGCTCGAGCATGCGGCGGTCGTTGCCGAACGGATACAGCGCCAGCGGTCGCGGGCGTGCGTTGATGAAGGCGATGGCCTCATCGAGCGTGCGGTAGCCGATCAACGGCAGGATCGGTCCGAAGATCTCTTCGCGCATGAGCGCG
The DNA here is from genome assembly GCA_030535605.1 of Pseudoxanthomonas suwonensis. Taxonomy (GTDB): domain Bacteria; phylum Pseudomonadota; class Gammaproteobacteria; order Xanthomonadales; family Xanthomonadaceae; genus Pseudoxanthomonas_B; species Pseudoxanthomonas_B suwonensis_B. The sequence continues at coordinate 36,030 of JAUNRQ010000009.1, read as the reverse complement.
CTGTCGGGCCCGGGGTCGACCACCACGGTGGGCGCGACCACGCGCTCGCCTTGCAGTGCCAGCAGGGTTTCGATGCGCAGTCCGCTGCCGCGGGCGTCATCCAGCAATGTGGTCAGGCGCCGGTGCCGGGCGTCGTTGATGATGCGCGCGAAGTCGGCGCCGTTGCCATGGCCATAGCGCTGCTGCGTGACGTGGTGAAGCGCGCCGACCAGCTCGTCGAGGCGCGCGGCATCGACCAGCACGTAGTCCGGAGCGATGCAGGTCTGCCCGGCGTTGAACCACTTGCCCTGCGCCAGCCGTGCCGCAGCGCGTTCCAGCGGGTAGTCCGGACAGATCAGTGCCGGTGACTTGCCGCCCAGTTCCAGCGTGACCGGGGTAAGGTTGGCGGCCGCGGCGGCCATGACCTTGCGGCCGACCTCGGTGGAGCCGGTGAACAGCAGGTGGTCGAAGGGCAGGGCACTGAAGGCGGCCGCCAGTTCGGCATCGCCCTGTGCCACCGCGACCCGCGTTGCCGGGAAGGTGCGCGCGAGCAGGGCCTGCAACCAGGTGCTGGTGCGGGGCGTGTGTTCGGAAGGCTTGAGATAGACGTGGTTGCCGGCGGCGATCGCGGTGGCCAGCGGCACCAGCGCCAGCGACACCGGATAGTTCCAGGGCGACATCACGCCGACCACGCCCAGCGGCACGTGGCGCAGTTGCGCCCGGGCCGGCCACAGCCGCCAGCCGGTGGCGACACGCCGAGGGCGCATCCAGCGCCGCAGGTGGCGGCGCAGGTGGTCGATGGCCGTGAGCACCGCCATGCCGTCGGCCAGCAGGCTTTCCGCGCGCGGCCGGCCACCGAAGTCGGCGTCGACGGTGGCCGCCATGTCGTCCAGCCCGTCGGCCAGGGCCTCGCGCAGGCGTGTCAGGTCATCGCGGCGCTGAGCGTACTCCGGCTTGCCGGCCTGCCAGGTGGCACGCAGGCCGGCGAGGGTCGGGGCCAGTTGGTCGGCGGTGGTGGCGTCCATGCGCGGCAGTATCGCCGATGCGCACGCGCGCGCCCGCCGGTCGCCGCGGCCAGCACGCGTCAGCCCGAAGGGGGTTGCCGCGGCGCGGTGACGTTGTGGCATCGCGCCGGCGTCCGGTATCCGGTATGCGGCAGCCGGGGGCGGCCGCGGCGATAATGGGCGTTTGCACCCGGAGGCCCTGCCTTGGAAACCATCCGTCCCTATCGCGGCATTCTCCCCACCCTCGGCGCGCGTGCCTACGTCGACCCGGCCGCTTGCGTGATCGGTGACGTGGTGCTGGGCGAGGACGTGTCGATCTGGCCGTTCACCGTGGTCCGGGGTGACGTCAACTTCATCCGCATCGGCGCGCGCAGCAACATCCAGGACGGCACCGTGGTGCATGTCAGCCATGACGGCCCGCACGCCAAGCTGGGTGGCTTCGCCACCGTGATCGGCGAGGACGTGACCATCGGCCACAAGGCCATCATCCACGCGTGCCGCCTCGAGGATGCGGTGCTGGTGGGGATGGGGGCGACGGTGATGGACGGTGCCGTGGTCGAAAAGCACGGCTTCGTCGGTGCCGGTGCACTGGTGGCTCCAGGCAAGGTCGTGGGCAGCGGCGAGATGTGGCTGGGCAGCCCCGCGAAGTTCGTGCGCAAGCTGTCGGATGCGGAAATCGAAGCGCTGTACTACTCCGCCGGCCACTACGTGCGCCTGAAGGACGAATACCTGGCGGCCGCTGGCTGAGCATCGCTCGGCGGCGCCTTGCATGGCCTGCGGCTCACGGCGCAGTCGCCTGCTCCAGCGCGTCCAGCAAGGCCATCGCCTCGTCCCGGCGGCTGCCGCACATCGTCGGGTGCGGGCGAAGCGAGGCGCAGAACGCGGGACGCTGCGGCAAGCCGAACAAACGGCAGCGCAGGGCGTCGTCCAACTGCACGCAGGGAACTCCGGCAGGCTTGCCGTGCGGCATGCCGGGGATCGGGCTGGTGATCGACGGCGCGATGCAGCAGGCGGCGCAGTGGTCGCGGCAGTCCATTATCGGCTCGGTCGGCGGCTCAGTCGGCAGTTCGCGGCACGCGCTGGCGCGCTTGGAGTTCGGCGAAGACCGGATCGGTGTCTGGACGCTGGCCGTGCCACAGGCGGAAGCTCTCGGCGGCCTGTTCGACCAGCATGCCGAGGCCGTTCACCGCGATCAGGCAGCCGGCGGCGCGGGCCCAGGCGAGGAAGCCGATCGCAACCTCGCCGTAACCGAGGTCCACCGCGGCGCTGCGGCGATTGGCCAGGCCGCCGTGCAGCTCGGGCATCACGCCGGCGTGGGCGGCGCTGGTGGCGTTGACGATCAGATCGAAATCGCCCAGCCGCGGCAGGTCGGCCCAACAGCGGGTGAGCACGCGGGCCGGCTCGCCCAGGGCATCGGCCAGCGCGTCGGCACGCGCCGGGGTGCGGTTGACGATGGTCAGCTCGCCGATGCCGGCATCCAGCAGCGCCGGCGCCACGCCGCGCGCGGCACCGCCGGCACCCAGCAGCAGGGTGCGCCATTCGCGCAGGTCCAGTCCGTGGCGCCCGGCAAGGTCGTTGACCAAGCCGATGCCGTCGGTGTTCTCGCCATGCCAGTCCTTCCCGTCGCGGATCAGTGTGTTGACCGCGCCAGCGCGCCGCGCTCGCTCGCCTTGGCTGCGGCACAGTGCGAAGGCGGCCTCCTTCAGCGGCAGCGTGACATTGGCGCCGATGCCGCCGCCGTCGCGGAACTCACCAAGCATGCGCACGAAATCGGCCGGGGCGGCGTCGATTGCGTGGTAGTCCACGTCAAGGCCGAACTGGCGGCCGAAGCGCGCGTGGATGTGTGGCGAGAGCGAGTGGGCGACGGGGTGCCCGAACACGGCGAATTGCGGGGTCATGGCGGGGCGATGGCGGCGGCGCGCACTGGGCCTGGCGACGGGTGGTCGCCAGCATAGCCCCGGGCGTTGTCCGTCGGCACGCAGCCGCAGCCGCTCAACCGCCGAGCCGATGCCGGTAGGCGTGCTGGGTCTTGCCGTGTTCGTAGCCCATGCGCTGGTAGAAGGCATGCGCCTGTTCGCGCACCGTGTTGCTGCGCACGAAGATGTCCTCCACCCCGCGACGCCGGCACCACGCTTCCACCGCGGTCACCAGCGCGGCGCCGATGCCGCGCCTGCGCATGCCTTCCTCCACCACCAGCCCGGCCAGTTCGATGTAGTCGCCGGTGGCCAGTGTCAGGCGTTGCTCGGCCGAGGCCCAACCCAGCACGTTGCCGTCGTCGTCGGCGCAGACGAACACCGCGTGGTCCGGCCGCGCCAGCAGCTTGTTCAGGCGTTGGGCGATGCTTGCGGCCGGTACCGGATAGCCCAGCTGCGCGGACAATTCGGCGATGGCCGGGGCGTCTTCGGCGCGCGCGGTGCGGATGATCGGGGCGGTGAAGGCGGTGCTCATGCGTCCTCCCTCAGCCAACGCGCGGCGTCCAGTGCGAAGTAGGTCAGCACGCCGTCGGCGCCGGCACGCTTGAAGCCCAGCAGCGCCTCCAACGCGCAGGCGCGTTCATCCAGCCAGCCGTTGGCGGCGGCGGCCTTCAGCATCGCGTATTCGCCGCTGACCTGATAGGCGAAGGTCGGCACGCCGAACGCGTCCTTCACCCGCCGAACGACGTCCAGGTACGGCATTCCGGGCTTGACCATGACCATGTCGGCGCCTTCCTCCAGATCCTGGGCGACCTCGCGCAAGGCTTCGTCGGCGTTGCCCGGGTCCATCTGGTAGGTGCGCTTGTCGGCCTTGCCCAGCGCGCTGGCGCTGCCGACGGCATCGCGGAACGGGCCGTAGAAGGCGCTGGCGTACTTGGCGCTGTAGGCGAGGATGCGCGTGTGCACGTGATGCGCGTCTTCGAGCGCAGCGCGGATGGCGCCGATGCGTCCGTCCATCATGTCGCTGGGTGCGACCACGTCGGCACCGGCTGCCGCATGCGACAGCGCCTGGTTGACCAGCGCCTGCACGGTATCGTCGTTGACGACGTAGCCGTCGGCATCGACCAGCCCGTCCTGACCATGCGAGGTGTACGGGTCCAGCGCGACGTCGGTGATCACGCCCAGCGCCGGGAAGCGGGCCTTCAGTGCCCGCACCGCGCGCTGGACCAGTCCGGCGTCGTCCCAAGCCGCGACCGCGTCCAGGCTTTTGGCCTCCGGCGCGGTCACCGGGAACAGGGCCAAGGCGGGAATCCCCAGCGTGCAGGCGGTTTCGGCCTCGCGCAGCAGTTCGTCGATCGAGAGCCGTTCGATTCCCGGCATCGAGCCGACGGCGGCACGGCCGTCGGCCTCGTGCACGAACACCGGATAGATCAGGTCGTCGCAACCCAGGGTGGCTTCGCGCATCAGCCGGCGCGAAAAGGCATCGCGGCGCATCCGCCGCAGTCGCGTGTGGGGGTAGCTCATCCAGCCATTTTACGGTGCCGGTCCCGGCTGGGGGGAAGTGCAGGTGTCAGATCAGACCGCCGCCAATGCCCAGCCGCATGCTGCCGACGATGATCGCGGCCACGTTCAACAACAGGCCGGTGGTCGCGCGCCCGCGGCGATGCGGTCCGCTGGAGGCCATGCCGATCGCGGCGATGATGGCGCCGATCACCGCGAACGGAATCATCAACCAGTTCATCCAGCCAAGCAGCGGCACCAGTGCCAGCAGCGTCCACAACAGCGCGGCGATGCCCCAGAAGATGCTGATCACGCCCACGGCGCGTCCTCCATGTCTTGAAATCGATGCTGCGTGGATGGGGGCGAGGTCGGGCGAAGAAAAGGGCGCGACCATCGGCCGCGCCCTTCGCATTCACGCACGGTGGCCGCGATGGCTCACTGCACGCTGTACTCGCGGGTCTGGACCACGTTGCCATCCAGCGAGACTTCCACCTTGTAGTTGCCGACCGGCCAGCCATCCGGCTTGCTGGTGTGGAACTCGGTGACCGCCGGGCCGGAGGTGCTCAGGGTGCGGGTGTCCTTGGCCACTTCCTGCCCGTCCTGGAAGCTGAAGCGGGCGGTGAGGGCATTGCCGCTGGCGGTGCCATCGGTGCTGACCGACACGTAGACGGTGTCGTTGACGCCGAAGGTGGTCGCCGGGGCGGACACGCGGCCGTCGGCGCCGATGGCGGTGCCCAAGTCCACGGCGGTGACGTTGACCGAGGCCGGGGCCGGGGTTGGTGCCGGTGCCGGGGTGCTGGCCGGCGGCGGCGTGGTGACGACCGGTTCTTCCTTCTTGCAGCCGACCATGGCGACGGAGCCCAGCAGCACGGTGGCCACGGCGAGGGTCATGCGATTGCGGATCATGGAGTTCTCCTTGAGGTGGATGGTGGTGCGTGGCATCACTCGCCGCTGGCGGCGGGAATCGTCAATTGCTGGCCGGGATGGATCTTGTCCGGGTCATCCCCGATCAACTCGCGATTGGCGTCGTAGATCGCGCGCCACTTGGAGGCGCTGCCAAGGTGCTGCTGGGCAATCGCCGACAGCGTGTCGCCGGACCTGACCGTGTAGCTGCCGGTGCTGCTGCCGCCCTGGCGGGTGCTGCTGCCGATGCTGACGTTGGAGAAATCCGCGCCGCTTCCAGCGCCGCCCTGGGCGGTGCGGCTGCCGGTGCTGGTGTTGGAGAAGTCGGGCTTGTTGCCGCTGCCGCCAGCACCCTTCAGCGTCAGGTTGTTCGGGTCGTTGGGATTCTGGTTGGACATGTCGTGTTGCTCCTCGGGCCCTTCAATGGGGTTGCCGCAGAAGGTGTCACGGCGCGCGTTAAGAATCCATGCAGCCGCCGTGAAGCGCGGCAAGCGGGCGATCACTGGCGCGCGTCGCGATGCCACGCCGGCGCGCTGCGGTCCGGGGTGGCGCGCCACGGGTTGATGTCGAGCCCGCCGCGACGGGTGTAGCGTGCCCACACCGACAGCGACTGCGGGCGGCAACGTGCCAGCACGTCGCTGAAGATGCGTTCCACGCATTGCTCGTGGAACTCGCAGTGCTCGCGGAATCCGACCAGGTAACGCAGCAGGCCGGCACGGTCGATGCGCGGGCCGCGATAAGTGATGTCGATGCTGGCCCAGTCCGGTTGCCCCGTCACCGGGCAGTTGGACTTCAGCAGCGCCGAGCTCAGCGTTTCCTCGACCTCGCCGCCGGCCTCGGCCTGCAACAACGTCGCGTCCGGCGGGCCGTGGCTGTCGATGGTGATGGCCTGCGCGTCCAGGTCCACGCGGGTGTCGTTGCCGCCGTCCGCGCCGGTGGGCGGCAGCCCGAATGCCATGCTCACCGCCGCGCCGGCCGCCGCTGACAGGTCGGCTTCGATGCGTGCCTGCAGCGCAGCAGGCCCGCTGATGCGTTCGCTGTTGAAGCCGTTGAGGTAGAGCTTGAACGACTTGGATTCGATCAGCCGCGGCGAATCGGCCGGCACCTGGAACGTGGCGGTGGCCACCTGCGGCTTGCCGCGCGCATCCAGCCACGACAGCTCGTAGGCGTGCCAGCGGTCGCAGCCGATGAACGGCAGCGCCTGCTCGTCGATGCCGAGCGCGGCGCGCCCATGCTGGCGCGGGATGGGGAAAAGAAGGCCGGCGTCATAGCGCGACGGATACGCAGTATCGCGCCCGAGCTGGCTGCTTTCGGGAGTGTTGGCGGCGCTCATCGGCGTATTGTGCGCCAGCAGCCGCGCCAGCACGTCGCGCGCATGCGGCGCACGCGATGCTCAGCGCTGGCTGAAGGCGACACTGGCCAGGATGATGGTGCCGGCGATCGCCATCGACCAGGTCAGCGGCTCGCCCAGCAGCAGCCACGCCCAACCGACGCCGGTCAGCGGCACCAGATAGGTCACGGTCGCGGCGCGGCTGGCACCGACGCGTGCGATCAGGCGGTAGTAGATGACGTAGGCAATCCCGCTGCACAGCACGCCCAATGCCGTTGCCGAAGCCCACGACAGCAGTGGCACCGGCTGCGCCGGCCAACGGGCGATGGCCAGCGGCAGCAACAGCAGCGCGCTGCAGCCGAGCGTGGCAGCGGCCAATGCCGCCGCCGGCAAACCCGCCAGGCGATGGCGCACCAGGTTGACGCCGAGCCCGTACAGCAGCGAGGCGCTGGCACCAGCCAGCACCGCCATGCCCACGCCCATGCCGGCGTCCTTGCCGGTGGCCAGCACCACCACCCCCGCGAACCCGGCCAGCAGTGCGACGGACCGACGCCAGCCGATGCGTTCACCGAAAAACAGGAAGCCCATCAGCGCCGCGAACAACACCGTCATCGCATTGCTGATGGCGCTGATGCCCGCGGGCGCGCGCTGCGCCGCCCAGGCGAACAGCAGGAACGGCAGCGCCGAATTGATGGCGCCGATCAAAGCCAGTCGTGCCCACAGGCGGCGCGGAAACGCGGCGCGCTGGTGCCACAGGAACGGCAGCAGCACCACGGCACCCAGCGCCAGGCGCAGTTCCACCAGCGCCACCGCGCCGAAGTCGTCCGCGGCAACGCGCATGAACAGGAAGGACGCGCCCCAGATCGCCGCCAGCAGACCCAGTTCCAGCGGGGTCCGCCAGTCCCTGGGCGGGCTGTCGGGCAACGGCACGGTGGGAGACTGCAGCGACGACATGCGGCTGGACTCGGACAGGAGCGGGCGGGCGGTGCTCAGGCGGTGAGCAGGCGAGAAGTGGGCAAGGAATAAGCCAGGGTCGTGGCAGCCTGCCCGCGGATGCGGCCGGTTCACAAGTGCCGGAAGGCGGCACGGCGCAACTTACGGGATCGTCGACGGCACGCCGCCACGCGCCGGCGTTGCCGTTCAGTCCTCTCCGCGCAGGAAGCCGGCGATGCAGGCCGCCACCTCCCCGGGTTGCTCCATGTGCAGGTGGTGGCCGCCATCGAGCACATGCAGGCGACCATCGCCCAGGCATTCGACGAAGCGGTGTCGCACTGCGTCCGGCAGGTACGGTTGGGCCGGCTCGGCGAACACCACCGCCGTGGGGCAGGTGATGCCGGCAACCGTTGCCTCGATCTGTGCCTGGGTCTGGCGCAGGAACGTCGGCACGGTCAGTCGCTGGTCGCTGGACCATTCCCAGCCGCCCGGCACGCGGCGGATGCCGCGTTCCACCAGCAGGCGCGCGCTGGCTTCGGTCAACTGGTTGGCAGCCACCCTCGCACGGATCGCCGGCTCCGGGTCGGGGAACACCCGCAGTGCCTTGCTTCGCAGGCTGCGGCTGGCGGCGATCGACTCGCGCATGCGCTGCGCGGTGTTGGCCTCGTCATCGGCCAATCCACCCAGTGCCTCGATGCAGACCAGCCGCTCGATCCGCTCGGGGCAGGCCGCGGCCACCAGGCTGGCGAGCCCGGCGCCCATCGAATGCCCGAGCAGGCTGAAGCGCGCCCAGCCCAGGGTGTCGGCTGCATCCAGCACGTGGTGGACGGCGATTTCGTAGGTGTAGCAGGTGCCCACCGGCAGGTGCGCACTGCGGCCGTGTCCGGGCAGGTCGATGGCGACCAGTTCGATGCCCGCCAGGTGCGGGGCGATCGGCACGAAGCTGGCGGCGTTGTCCAGCCAGCCATGCAGCGCAAGAACCGGCGTATCGCCGGGGCGGCCCCAGTGCAGCGCCTGCAGCGGGCCGATCGGCAGGCGCAGTTGCAGTTCAGCCATGGGGCCAGGCCTGCAGCTGCCGCTGGATCAGCGCACCCAGTGCTTCGGCATGCGCGTCACTGTCGTTGAGGCAGGGGATGTAGTTCAGCCGCTCGCCACCGGCGGCCGTGAACAGCCCGGCGTTGTCGATGCGGATTTCCTCCAGCGTTTCCAGGCAATCCACGGCGAACCCCGGACAAGCGACGTCGACCGTGCGAACGCCCTGCGCGGCCCAGCTTTGCAGCGTCGCGGCGGTATAGGGCTGCAGCCATTTTTCGCGGCCGAAGCGCGACTGGAAGCTCATCCGCCAGCCGGATTCACCCAGCTGCAATGCATCGGCTATGAGGCTCGTGGAGGTCGCGCACTGGTGCGCATACGGATCGCCGGTGGTGACCAGTCGCTGCGGGATGCCGTGGTAGGACAGCAGCAGCTTCTCGCCGCGACCGTGACGTGCCCAGTGCGCCTGGACCGACGAGGCGATGGCCGCGACCCAGCCGGCATCGTCGTGATAGTCCTCGATCATGCGCACGTCCAGGCCAGCCGGCGCCCGCGCCAGCACGTCGGCCACCGATGCCGTGGTGGTGGTGGAATACTGCGGGTACAGCGGCAGTACCAGCACTCGCCGGATGCCGTCGGCGTGCAGCGCGTGCAGCGCGTCTTCCAGCGCCGGGTTGCCGTAGCGCATCGCCCACGCCACCCGAACCTCCGGCAGCCGGTTCGCGAGCGCTTCCGCCAGCCGGCGCGTGTGCACCGCCAGTGGCGAGCCGCCTTCCATCCAGATCCCGGCGTACTTCTTCACCACCCGGCCGCTGCGAAGCGGCAGGATCAGCAGATGCAGCAGCGGCCACCACACCACCCGCGCAAGCTGGACCACGCGACGGTCGCCGAGGAACTCGGCCAGGTAGCGGCGTACCGCCGGTGCAGTGGGAGCGTCGGGCGTGCCGAGGTTGACCAGCAGCACCGCGGTCGAAGGAGACATTGAAGCCATGTGCATAGCATCGCATGGCGCGGAAACACGGGCCGGGTCGCAAGCCGTTGGCGATGCCTGCCCGGAGCCTCCGGGCTTCGTCCCGCTTCAACGCCCCGCGCGCAGCGCCTCGAGGATGCGCCGGCCGGCGCGGCCATCGGCCGGGGTCATGCGCAGTCGCTGCTGCTCGGCGCGGATCGCGCGGCGGCTGGCGGTACCGATCATGCCGTCCACTTCGCCGATGTCGTGTCCGCGCGCCAGCAGCAGGGTCTGCAGTTCGCGGCGTTCGTTGCGGCCGATGCCGGGGTCATCCGTCGGCCACGGCGTGCGCAGGCCGCTGCCGCCACGCAGGCGGTCGGCGAGGGTGGCGATGGCCAGCGCGTAACTTTCCGCCGCGTTGTAGGAATAGATGGCGTCGTAGTTGCGGAACACGAGGAAGGCCGGGCCGTTCACGCCGGTGGGGATCAGCAGGGCGCTGCGGGTGTTGGCCGGCAGGTCGATCGGTTTGCCATCGACGCGGGTGATGCCGCGGCCCAGCCAGTGCGACAGGGGCTGGCGGCTGGTGCGGCCGGTGCCGGCGGTGGAGAAGCCGGGTGGCAGCTTGACCTCGTATCCCCACGGTTGCCCGCTCTGCCAGCCGCTGCGGCGCAGGTAGTTGGCGGTGGAGGCCAGCGCATCGGGGATCGAGCCGACCAGATCGCGGCGACCGTCGCCGTCGAAATCCACCGCGATGCGTGCGTAGGTGCTGGGCATGAACTGGGTGTGGCCGAAGGCGCCTGCCCAGCTGCCGGTCAGGCCTTCGGCGCGGATGTCGCCGGCCTGCAACAGCTTCAGCGTCTCGAAGAATTCGCTGCGGAAGAACGCCTGCCGGCGGCCGGCACAGGCAAGCGTGCCCAGCGACACCAGCAGCGGGCGCTTGCCGAAGATGCGGCCGTAGTCGGACTCCACGCCCCACACCGCGACCACCGTGGCCGGGTCCACGCCGTGCCGGGCCTGCACGCGTTGCAGCAGTTCGGCGTGCTCGCGCAGTCGCGCCAGCCCGTCTTCCACGCGCTGTTCATCGACCAGCCCGGCGAGATAGTCCCACAGCGGCGTGGTGAACTCGGGTTGCGCGTTGAGCAGCGGCAGCACGCTGTCGTCGGCCTGCAGCGCGCCGGTGTGCGTCTGCCATGTCTGCGCCGTGATGCCGGCCGACAACGCCTGCGGTCGGAGGTTGGCCAGACAGGTCTCGAATTGCGGCTGGGTGATGGCGGTGGCGTTGCTGCCGACCTGGGCCAAGGCAGGGCCGGCAACGGCAGCGGCAAGCAGGGTGAACACGGCAGCGGGCAGGAAACGCATCATCGATGTCTCGGCTGGCGGGCGAACGCCCACTGTGCCCGAGCATGCATGAACACGAGGCCGAAAACCTGCCGCCGGCTGCGTGCTTCGATGCATCCTGGCCGCCTTCCGTGCCGGCACCAGCTGCCGTGGAACGCAGGGCGCCGAGCGGCCTCTGCGGTCCCGGAGGCAATGTCAGCCGCCGTCCTGGGTCTCGCGAAGATTGCGCGGCAATCGGTTGTGCACGTGGGTCGCCGCCAATGCCGCCTGGCCCACCCCGACGCTGATCTGGTTCAGCGTGCTGGCCACATCGCCGATGGCGTAGAGGCCGGCGACCGTGGTCTGTGCATCGGCGTCGATCGCCAGCTCGTGGTTGTCGTCACCCAAGGCACCCAACGCGGTCGCCAGTTGCGACTGCGCCTGGCTGCCCAGCACCGGGTACAAGGTGTCGAAGCGATGCGCCTGCTCGCCGCAGGTCACCACGCAGCCGTCGTCATCGCAGCACATCGCGTCGGGCGGCGGCAGCAGGACAATGCCGGCGTCCGCGGCCAGCGCCGCGCACTCGGTCGATGGCGGCGTGTCATCGCTGGCGATTGCGGTCACCGACCGCGAGAAGGTCCGCAGGAAGGCGGCGTGGCGGACCGCCTCGTCGACCGGTGCCAGCACGGCGATGGCCGCGTCGCTGGCCTCGTAGCCGTCGCAGATCGCGCACAGGCGCACCGCGTGGCCGGCGATGCCCTGCTCCAAGCCGTCCATCGCCGGCATGTTGTCGATGACGCCGGTGGCGAGGATGATGTTGCGCGCCCGCCAGTGGCGGCCATCGGCGGCGGTGGCGGTGAACACCCGTGCGTCGCCTTCGCCGCTGCATTGCAACCGGGCGATGCAGCCGTCGATGACCTCCACGCCGAACTGCGCGGCCTGCCTGCGGTAGCGGGCGAGGATCTCCTCACCACCCACGCCGAACGGGAAGCCGGGGCAGTTGTGGCTGGTGGGGATCCAGCGGGCGCGGCTCTTGCCGCCATCGACCACCGCGATGTCGCGACGGTAGCGGGCCAGATACGTGGCGGCGGTCAGCCCGGCCGGGCCGGCGCCGATGACCAGGCAATCCAGCAGCGCGTCGTCGCGCGGTTCAGCGACCGCCGCCGACGTCGATGAAGCGGAGGAATTCGTTGCGGGTGCGGGCGTCTTCACGGAAGCTTCCGAGCATCTTGGAAGTGACCATGCTCACCCCGCGCTTGTGGATGCCGCGTGTGGTCATGCACTCGTGGGTGGCATCGATCACCACGCCCACGCCGCGCGGCTCCAGCACCCGCTGGATGCAGTCGGCGACCTGGGCGGTGAGCTTCTCCTGTACCTGGAAGCGGCGCGCGTAGGCCTCGACCACCCGTGCCAGCTTGCTGATGCCCACCACCCGGCCGCTGGGCAGGTAGCCGACGTGCGCCTTGCCGATGATCGGCGCCATGTGGTGCTCGCAGTGGCTTTCGAACTCGATGTCGCGCAGCACGATCATCTCGTCGTAGCCGGCGACCTCCTCGAAGGTGCGCTGCAGATAGTCGTCCGGGTCCAGCGCATAGCCGCTGAACCAGTCCTGGTAGGCCTTGACCACCCGCTTGGGCGTGTCCAGCAGGCCCTCGCGCGCCGGATCCTCGCCGGCCCAGCGCAGCAGGATGCGCACCGCGTCCTCGGCGTGGGCGCGGTCGACGCCGTTGCGGGTGTCGTTGTCGGGGGACTGGCTCATGGCGCGGCAAACGGTGCGTACGGGCGTCCATGGTACCTGCTGGGCTTGCGCGCGCCCTAGAATCATGCGCATGCGAGGCAAACTGAAAATCGCCGCCGGCGTGCTGCTGCTGTTCCTGCTGGCGTCGTTGCTGTCGGTCTGGAGCTACGGCCGCTTCGCCCGTTCCGCGCAGGGCCAGCCCAGCCAGGTGCTGCCGGTGGCCGGCGCGAGCACCGACATCGATGCGCTGGTCGAGCCACTGCTGGCGGCCTACCCGGGCCACGCCGGCCTGAGCCTGGTGGCCGACAACCGCGATGCCTTCGCCATCCGCGCCTTCAGTGCCCGCCATGCGGGGCGCAGCCTGGATGCGATGTACTACATCTGGCACGACGACATGACCGGCGGCCTGCTGGATGCGGAGCTGCTGGCGGCAGCCGACCGTGGCGTGCGCGTGCGCCTGCTGCTGGACGACATGACCGCCCACGGCAGCTCGCAGAAGCGGCTGGCGGCGCTGGACGCGCATCCATCCATCGAGGTGCGGCTGTTCAATCCCACCCGCGAGCGTGCCAACCCGTTGACCCGAGGCCTGGACCTGCTGCTGCGCAGCTGGAGCGTCAACCGGCGCATGCACAACAAGGCGTGGATCGTCGACAACCGGATCGCGGTGGTCGGTGGCCGCAATGTCGGCGACGAATACTTCGACGCCGCCGAAGAAACCAATTTCCTCGACGCCGACGTCGCCCTGATCGGGCCACCGGTGGCCGAGACCTCGGCGATCTTCGATGAGTTCTGGAACGATGCGGCGGCGCTGCCGATCGCAGCCCTGGTGCGCCACGGCGACAAGGCGCTGGCCGATCTGCGCCTGCGGATGCGCGCCAGTGCCGACACGCCACAGGCGCTGCGCTGGCGCGAGCACCTGGAGGCCGCGCACGACCTCGATGCGCTGCTGCGGCGGCGCGCGCAACTGCACTGGGCCGACGCCGACGACGTCCACGTGCATTCCGACCCGGCCAGCAAGGTCCGCGGCGAGCAACCCCAGCGCTGGATGCTGCCGATCCTTGCCGCCTATCTCACCGAGGCGAGGCGCTCGTTGCAGGTGGTCTCGCCCTACTTCGTGCCCGGCGAGGGCGGGCTGCTGCTGGTGTGGGCATTGCGCGCCCGTGGCGCGGAGGTCGACATCATCACCAACTCGCTGGCGGCCAACGACGTGGTGGCGGTGCACAGCGGCTACGCGCCATATCGCGAGCCGCTGCTGCAGGCCGGTGCCCGGCTGTTCGAACTCAAGCCCCACGGAGCGTCCGACAGCAGCCTGTTCGGCTCCAGCGGTGCCAGCCTGCATACCAAGGCATTCGTCGTCGACGACGTGCTGGGGTTCATCGGCTCGTTCAACATGGACCCGCGCTCGGCGCGGCTCAATACCGAGATGGGCGTGGTCTTCCGCCATCCCGGTGCGGTGGCCGAACTGCAGGCGCTGGTCGCCTCCAAGCTGGTGGGCGAGGCCAGTTACGAGGTGGTGCTGACCAGCGACGGGGCCCTGCGCTGGCGCGATGGCACCGCACAACCGCCACGCGACTGGGCACGGGAACCGGAAACCGGCTGGTGGCTGCGCACGGTCAGCCGCATGATCGGCTGGCTGCCGATCGAATCGCAGCTCTGATCGCCCGACGGGCGGTCGGACCGCACCCGGCATCTCGCGCCGCGACGCGGCATCTGGAATAATGCCCCGTCCAGAAGCCGTCCCGGACGGCGGCCGGCGTTCGCGTCGGTGAACAACAGTGGCCTGACGGCCACAGACCCGAGGGTGTCCCGTGCGCAACCACGACATGCAGTTCCTCAAGCGTTTCTCGATGGTGATCGCCTTCCTGGTGGTGCTGACCTTCGGCTTGATCCTGTTCGCCCGCTACCTGCACGGGCTGGTGCCACCGGAGCCTTCCGCGGTCGCCCAGCAGCAGGTCGTGGACCGCATCGCCCCGGTGGGCGCGGTGTACGCCGGCAGCACCGGTGCCGCGCAGCAGGCGGCGGCGATGGCCGCGGCCGCCGCGGCCGCCGCCTCCCAGGTCGCCTACGGCGGCACCCTGGACGGTGAAGTCATCTACAACAACCTGTGCACCGGTTGCCACACCTCCGGTGCCGGCGGCGCCCCGATCCTCTCGCGTGGCGAGTGGGCCGCGCGCATCGCCCAAGGCCGGGAAACGCTGGACCGCCATGCCATCGACGGCTTCACCGGCGCGGCCGGCATGATGCCCGCACGTGGCGGCAACCCCGCGCTCAGCGACGAGCAGGTCATCGCCTCGGTCGACTGGATGCTCGACAACCTGAACTGAGCCGGCACGCCGCTGCTGACGCCGCCGCCGCGCCGCCTCCGGGCGGCGTTGCCCTTTCTGGCGTCAGCGGCCAGCCGGCGCCCCCGCTTGTCCGATCACGCCGGCCCGGACCTTCCCGCCACGGCCCGTTGACCCCCAACCGCTATCATTCGCGCATGTCCAATCCGGTTTTTCCCGACAAATCCACCACCCTGCTGCTGCCCGGCCCTGCCGGTGCACTGGAGCTCGCCGTGGACCTGCCCGATCCCGAAGCCACCGGCCAGCCGGTGGTTGCGGTGATCTGCCACCCGCTGCCGACCGAGGGCGGGACCATGCACAACAAGGTGGTGACGATGCTGGCGCGCAGCCTGCGCGAGCTGGGCGTCACCACCGTGCGCTTCAATTTCCGCGGTACCGGCCGTTCCGAGGGCAGCTTCGATGCCGGCCCCGGCGAAGTCGAAGACCTGCGGGCGGTGGTCGCCTGGGTACGCGAGCAACGTCCGGTGGACCTGCTGTGGCTGGCCGGTTTCAGTTTCGGCGCCTGGGTGTCGATTTCGGCAGCCGATGCGCTGGAGCCGCACGTGTTGATCTCGATCGCCCCGCCGGTCGGCCACGAGGGCCGCGACTTCAGCGACATCCGCACGCCGGGCATGCCGTGGCTGGTGGTGATGGGCGACGCCGACGAGGTGGTCGACTCGCATGCCGTGTATGCCTGGGTCGAGGGCCTGGACCGTGATGTCGAACTGGTCAAGATGCCGGAGACCTCGCACTTCTTCCATCGCAAGCTGATCGACCTGCGCGGTGCGGTCAAGAACGGCGTGCGCGGCTGGCTGCCGAATGCCTGACACTGTTCCGGCGCGCCCGGAACTGCTGCCCTCGCAGCGCTATGCCGAGGGTGTGGCCCGCGGTGCCTGGCGTCATGACCCGGCGCAGCAGCCGGCGCTGCGCGAACTGGATCGCATCCACGTCCAGCTGTTGCAGGCCGCGCGGCCGGGTGCCGTCGCGCGGCTGCTCGGGCGTCGTGCGCCAACGGTTCGGGGCCTGTACCTGTGGGGTGGCGTGGGCAGGGGCAAGACCTTCCTGATCGACCTGTTCCACGCCGGGCTGCCGCTGCAGGAGGCGGCCCACGGGATGGCCGGTGGCAAGCGACGCCTGCACTTCCACCGCTTCATGCGCGAGATCCACCAGTCGTTGCGCGAGCACGCCGGCGAACGCGACCCGCTGGCGGTGATCGCCCGCCAGTGGCGCGGGCTGAAGGTGCTGGTGCTGGACGAATGCTTCGTCAACGACATCGGCGACGCGATGCTGCTGGGACGCCTGCTGCAACGGCTGTTTGCCGAAGGCGTCAGCCTGGTCACGACCTCCAACATCCCGCCCGGGCGGTTGTACGAGCACGGCCTGCAGCGGGAGCGCTTCCTGCCGGCGATCGCCGCCATCCGCGAGCATTGCGTGGAACTGGAACTGGTCAGCGACACCGACTACCGGCTGCGCGAACTGACCCAATCCCCGGTCTGGCGCAGCCCGCTGGATGCGCGATCCGACGCCTGGCTGGCGGCGCGCTGGCAGGCCTTGGGGGGCGATGCGGCGCATCAGGATGCCGGCATCACCATCGAGGGCCGCCGCATTGCCGTGCGCGCGCGTTGCCCGGGCATGGTCTGGTTCGATTTCGCCGCCTTGTGCGAGGGACCGCGCTCGGCCAGCGACTACATCGAGATCGCGCGCGAGTTCCACACCGTTCTGCTGGGCGGCATCCCGGTGTTCGACGCGACCATGGACGATGTCGCGCGGCGCTTCGTCAACGCCATCGACGAGTTCTACGACCGCAACGTCAACCTCGTCGCCACCGCCGCCGCCGAACCGGTGGCGCTGTATGCCGACGGCAAGCTGGCCTTTGCCTTCGAGCGCACCGCCTCGCGGCTGATCGAGATGCGCAGCGCCGACTACCTGGCGCGCGAACACCTGCCCTGAGCCGCGTCTTCGCGGTGGGTGCAGCGGTACATCCCTGCGTCGGGTCGCTACCGCCGGCTGCGATGCGGGTCAGCGTTTCGGCTACCATCGACGGCAACGCCTGCGGAAGCCACGACCATGCGCCTGTCCGTGCTGCTGTGCCTGCTGTTGTCCGCCGCGACGGTTCACGCCGGCACGCCGTTGCCGGATGGCCCGCACGTGGTGGTCTCCGCGGAAGGCAAGGTCGAGGCGCCACCGGACCAGGTGCGGATCAGCCTGACGGTCGAGGCCACGGCCGAAACGCCCGCGCAGGCCAAGGCGACTGCCGATGCGGCCGTCAACGGATTTCTCGAGGTGTTGCGACGCCATCGCGTCGCGACCTCCGATGTCAGCGCCTCCGAACTGCGCCTGGCGCAGTCCTTCGACTATGGCGAGCGCGGGCAGCGCACGCCGACCGGTCACGCGGCCAGCCGTTCGGTGGAGGCGCGCATCCGCGACGTCGATGGATTCAACGCCATCATCGACGAGGGTCTGGCCGCGGGCATGACCCGCATCGACAGCGTCAACTTCGAGTCGGCCAGTGCGGTTGGGCTGCGGGCGGAGGCGCGCCGGCAGGCCGCGGCCCACAGCCGCGAGCGGGCCGAGGAGCTTGCGCGTGCCTACGGCGCGCGGCTGGGGAGCATCTACAGCATCAACAGCGTGGGGTCCGCCGTGGCCAGCCAGTACGGCGCCGGTCTTGACCGGGTGACCGTCACCGGCGCGGCAGCGGCCGCCGCCCCGGCCCGCTACCTGCAACCGACCATCGCCTTCAGCGAGAAGGTGAACGTGGTCTTCCGACTCGATCCGTGAGCGATCGCTGCTTTCATGGTCATGAACCCGAAGGAACACGCCATGCGTCCGATGATCCTTGCCACCACGCTTGCCGCATTGTTCGCCCTGCCGGCAGCCGCCCAGCAACGTCCCGAAGTCGGCCGCGCCGCCGATGCCCTGCGCGAGGCGGTGATCGGCTGGCGTCGCGATTTCCACCAGCATCCGGAACTGTCCAACCGCGAGCAGCGCACCGCGGCGAAGGTGGCCGAGCACCTGCGTTCGCTCGGGCTGCAGCCGCAGACCGGCATCGCCCACCACGGCGTGGTGGCGATCATCAAGGGCGGCAAGCCCGGTCCACGGCTGGCGCTACGCGCGGACATGGATGCGCTGCCGGTCACCGAACAGGTCGACGTGCCGTTCGCCTCGAAGGCCACCACCACCTTCAATGGCCAGGACACCGGTGTCATGCATGCCTGTGGACATGACGCGCACACGGCGATCCTGATGGGCGTGGCCCAGGCGCTGGTGGACATGAAGGACACGTTGCCGGGTGAGGTGATGCTGGTGTTCCAGCCGGCCGAGGAAGGCGCACCGCCGGGCGAGGACGGCGGTGCCCAGTTGCTGCTGGAGCAGGGCCTGTTCGCGGACTTCAAGCCGGAAGCGGTGTTCGGCCTGCACGTGTTCTCGACCGTTCCGGTCGGCAGCATCGCGCTGCGTGCCGGTCCGCTGATGGCCGCCAGCGACCGCTTCGACATCCACGTCACCGGCCGGCAGACGCATGGTTCGCGACCGTGGGGCGGGATCGACCCGGTGGTGGCCGGCGCCGGCATCGTCAATACCCTGCAGACCGTGGTCAGCCGCCGCACCGACATCGCCCGGCTGCCGGCGGTGGTGACGGTGGGCGTGATCCGTGGCGGCATCCGCTACAACATCATCCCCGACGCGGTGGAGATGCAGGGCACGTTGCGGACCTTCGACGATGGCATGCGCCGGGCGATCATCGACGACATGCGCAACGTCATCGAGCACAGCGCCGCCGCCCAGGGCGCCACCGCGCGGCTGGACCTGGACGAGGACGCCGGCAATCCGGTCACCTACAACGACCCGGCACTGACCGCGCGCATGTTGCCCAGCCTGCACGCGGTGGTCGGCGAGGACAAGGTCAGCGAATCGCCGCTGCAGATGGGCGCGGAGGACTTCTCGTTGTACGCGCGTCAGGTGCCGGGCCTGATCTTCTTCGTCGGCTCCACCGCCGCGGGGATTGATCCGGCGACCGCGCCGTCCAACCATTCGCCGCTGTTCCATCTGGACGAAGGGTCGCTGGATGTCGGCCTGCGCGCACTGCTGCAACTGACCCTGGACTTCCAGGCCGGCACCACGCCGGGCGCGTGAGAGCGCTGGTGGGTCAGGCCGGACGTACTGTCGCCAACGGCGCGGTCCACGGGCCCGTTGCGGATCGCGGCGGCGACGGGATCACTGCGCCGGATGCCGGCGTCGCGCAGCGCAAGCCGACATTCATTCCGGTGCCGTCGCCAGCGGCTAAGGTAGTCGCCCCGACCTCAGAACCACGACCCCACGCCATGGTTTCCAGCCGACTGTTCGCCACCGCCGCCCTGATGTCCCTGCTTGCCGGTTGCACCTGGGTGAAGATGGCGCCCGGCGCGAGCGCGGTGCGCGTCTACAGCAGCGCGCCCAGCCAGTGCGAGAAGCGCGCTGAAGTGGAAGTCTCGGTCAAGCAGAACCTGTACGTGTACTACCGCAATGCGGTGAAGGTGCGCGAGGAACTGGAAACACTGGCCCGCAACGAGGCGCCCGGTCTGGGTGGCAACGCGATCTCGCCGGTCAACGAGCCGACCGGCGGCGTGCAGAACTGGGCCGTCTGGCGCTGCCCCGGCAACTGATGCCAGCGCGGCGGACGGGATTCGCTTGCCGCCGCAAACCGCGTGCAAGGCCGCGCCCGACGGGCTGAGGCGACCTCTTCGGCAGTCATGTGGCCTGGGGCGCAGCCGCATCGTTTGTTGCGCGGCATGAGGCGCGAACGCATCCGGAGGATGAATGCGGCGCCGGGCGCTGGCATTGGCCAACGTCATCCGAAGCGCGTATGGTCCGGTGAAACCGATCTCGTCCGAGGCGATGGTTTCCGGCACCCCCCAGGCCGATGCGACAACCCTGTACCAGGCACTGAAGGAACGTGTCGGGCGGGTTCGGGGGGACCGTCGTCTGGCCGTGCCGCCTGCGTTCACGGCCACGGCGCACAGCCCCACGTGCGGCAGCACCGTCACCCTGGATGCGGAAATCGAGGACGGTCGCATCCGTGAGCTCGGCCATCGCGTGCGGGCCTGTTCGCTGGGGCAAGCGGCGACCGCCATGCTGCTGGACCGCGCAGCGGGCCTGACCGGCGAGCGCGCCGCCACCATCCGCGAGCAGCTGGCAGCGTTGCTGCGCAGCGGGGAAGGCCGTTGCGACTGGCCCGAGTTCGAGGTGTTCGCGCATGCCCAGCACATGCCGGCGCGGCATGGTTCGGCCTTGCTGCCGTTCGATGCGCTCGAGCAATTGTTCAACCAGGCGCGACAGGGAACGCGCCCGGCAACCCCGGAGCAAGGAGTCGACATCACGCTCACGCACTGATTGGAGGGTTCCATGTCCCGCACTCAGGAAATCATCGTCGTCGGTGGCGGCATCGGCGGCACGATGACGGCCAACAACCTGGTCGCGAAGCTCAAACCCGAGATCCGCGCCGGACGGGCGCGCGTCACCCTCGTGTCCAACAACCCGTGGCACTACTACAAGCCGGCGTTCATGTACGTCGCCTTCGGCATGTACTACAAGGACGAACTGCGAAGGCCGTTGCACTCGCTGCTGCGACCGGAGGTCAACCTGGCCTTCGAGGAGGTCACCGACTTCGAATTCAAGGACAGCCGCCTGCGCATGGCATCCGGCAATCATCGCGATTACGACTATCTGGTGGTGTCCACCGGCTGCGTGCCATCGCCGGAACGCATTCCCGGCCTGAAGGACGCCGGTGACCACTTCTATCAGCACGATCCGGCACTGCAGCTGTACCGCAAGCTGCAAACGATCGAGAAGGGCCGGATCTTTATCGGCGTGACCTTCCCGACCACGCCCAACGTGCCGCACCAGTGCGGCATCGCGCCGATCGAGACCACGCTGATGCTGGATGACTTCCTGCGGCGGCGTGGCGTGCGCGACAACATCGAGCTGGTCTACACCTACCCGACGATTTCGCAGCTGATCCGCAATTGCCTGTTCCTGCAGCGTGCCACCGGCGAGGTGCTGCCGGCGATCTTCGATGCGAAGAACATCATCCACAAGCGCGGCTTCACCCTGCAGCGGGTCGATCCGGAGACCAAGGTGGCGTATTCGGAAGAAGGCGGCGAGGAACCGTTCGACATCCTCATGCAGACACCGCCCATTCGCGCGGTCGATGCCGTGTTGCGCTCCGGCGCGTCGCAGGCACCGAACGACGAAGGCTGGCTGCCGACGGACCGCGCCACCTTGCAGCTGGAAGGCACGCCCAACGTGTTCGTCATGGGCGACACCGTGGATTTGCCGATCAGCAAGGCCGGCGGCAGCTGCCACAACCAGTCGCCGGTGGTCTGCGACAACATCGCCGGACTGATGCGCCTGGGGACCACGGTCGCCGCCTACGACGGCCGCGTCCAGGCGGTCGCGCAGATGGGCCTGGAGGCCGGCATGCCGCTCTGGTACGACTACGACGTCGACGTGCTGCCGACGCCGCCGACCAAGATCGGCGGATTGATGCGCAAGGCGTTCAACCGTGGTGGCTACTGGGCGGTCGCCCGTGGCATGGCCTGATCTGGAGAGCATGATGAACCCGAGCAACGACACCGAAAGCCGTTTCACCCGGCTGCTGCGCGAGAACCCGCAGCTCAACGACGAAGCGACCGTCGAGGGCATCACCGCCCTGATCGAGAAGATCACCCCGCTGGTGCAGGGCGGTCGCATGCACAACGTGGTGGACCTGCTTTCCGCGCTGTCCGACGTGGTCGACCTGGCCGACGAGGGCATCGTCCAGAAGCTGTCCAAGGACTTCGAGGACATGACGGCGCTGGCATTCAATGGCAGCAATTGCCTCAACCACGCGCTGGACGTCGCCGGACGCGACGAACAGGGGCCGAGCGTGTGGCAGGCGATCGGTCGCATCAACCGCGATGACGACGCGCGCCGTGGCCTTGGCGTGGCCCTGGCCATCCTTGCCCAGCTGGGACGGCAGGCGCGCTACGGCGCCATGCCGATGCCGGAGGACTGACGCTGAACCGCGGCGGGGCGGTGATCCGGAGCTTGCGCTATCATGGCAGGTCTTTGTTTCGCGCCGGGTCGTCCTGCCAATGCTGTTCCAGAAGGTTGCCATCGCCGGCCTGGCGCATATCGATGCGCCGCGCCGCCTGAGTTCGGACGAGCTCAATGCCCGGCTCAAGCCTGCGCTTGATCGCCTCGGCATCCGCGTGGACGTGTTCAAGGACATCGCCGGCATCCACGCCCGCCGCCTGTGGGACGAGGACGGCATGCAGGCCTCGGACGCCGCCACGCTGGCCGGTGTGAAGGCGCTGGCCGATGCCGGCATCGACCCGGACAAGGTCGGCCTGCTGGTCAACACCTCGGTCAGCCGTGACTATCTGGAGCCGTCCACGGCCTCGATCGTGGCCGGCAACCTCGGCCTGCCCGCCACCTGCCAGAACTTCGACGTCGCCAATGCCTGCCTGGCGTTCCTCAATGGCATGGACATCGCCAGCCGCATGATCGAGCGCGGCGAGATCGACTACGCGCTGGTGGTGGATGGCGAAACCGCCGACCTGGCCTACGAGAAGACCATCGAACGGCTGCTGCGCGAGGATGCCACCGAAGCGCAGTTCCGCAACGAAATGGCCACGCTCACGCTGGGCTCCGGCGCCGCGGCGATGGTCCTGGCACGTGCGGAACTGGCGCCGGGCGCGCCGCGTTACAAGGGCGGCGTCAGCCGCGCCGCGACGCAGTGGAACAAGCTGTGCCGCGGCAACCTCGACGGCATGGTCACCGACACCCGCATGCTGCTGAGCGAAGGCATGAAGCTGGCCGAATCCACCTGGAGCACCGCCCGTCAGGCGCTGGGCTGGGTGGTGGACGAGCTCGACGAGTTCGTCATCCACCAGGTCAGCAAGGTACACACCGCTTCGCTGGTCAAGGCCCTCGGCATCGACCCGAAGAAGGTCATGACCATCTTTGGCGAGCACGGCAATATCGGCCCGGCCTCGGTGCCGATCGTGCTGAGCAAGCTGCGCGAGATGGGCCGCCTCAAGAAGGGCGACCGCGTGGCCCTGCTGGGCATCGGCTCCGGCCTGAACTGCACCATGTCCGAGGTGGAGTGGTAACGGGTTTCGCGACACGCGTCATCCGGACCGGGACACCGGTCCCGGCGACAACGATTTCCTCATGGGGGCCGCCGTGGATTCTTCCGCGGTCACCAAGCGCGACGTTTCCGGTGCCAAGGGGGGCGTCCATCCCGTCGTTGGATTGACGCCAGAACGGTGCGGGTTTTCCGCGTTCCGGCGGCCCCGGCGCTGCATCGCCCCGGCCGCCCGGATGCCGGGTTCAGCCGCTCAGCGATCGGCCTCCGCCACCGTGTCGTTGACCAGCACCGGCTCGCCGTGGCCCAGCTCGCGCAGGCGCGGCAGCTGGGTGGCGGCGTCGCCGACGATGACGATGTGCATGGCGTCGGTGTCGATCCAGCGCCTGGCCAGTGCCTGCACCTGTTCGATGGTCATGTCCTCGATCACCCGTGCTTCGGTGGCCAGATAGTCCGCCGGCAGGCCGTAGTCGCCGATCGCCTGCAGCACGCCGAGCTTGGCACCTGCCGTTTCGAAGGCACGGGCGCGGCTCTTGCCCATGGCGCTGCGGGTCACGTCCAGGTCCTCGGCGGTGAAGCTGGTGGCGAAGTCGCGGATGATGTCGCGCGCCAGCGTGGCCGCTTCCAAGGTGACGTTGGAGCGCACCGAACTCTGGAAGCGGAATTCACCGCCGTCGCGGCCTGCGGAGAAGCCCGAGGCGGCACCGTAGGTGTAGCCCTTGCCTTCGCGAAGCTGCTGCATCAGCCGCGAGGCGAAGCCGCCGCCACCCAGGCGGTAGTTGGCGACGCTGGCCGGGTAGTAGTCCGCATGTGCGCGCGGCATTGCCGGCTGCGCGTACAGCAGCACCGACTGGGCGGCATTGGGCATGTCGTAGAAATGGATGGTGGTGCGTTCCGGGCGTTGCGGCTGCGGCCACTGCGGCATGGCCGTCGCCGGGGTGCGCCAGCGTTGCGTCAGCCCGGCAAGGGCGGCTTCGGCAGTGGCGCGGTCGATGTCGCCGACAACCCGCAGGCGTGCGCGTTCCGGGGACAGGCGTGCCAGGTAGGCAGCCAGGTCCTCGCTCGTCAGCGCGGCCACGGAGCGTTCGGTGCCCAGCGCATGGCGCGAGAGGATGTGCTGCCGTCCGTAGTGCACCAACGCATGCACGCGCGAGGCGATCGCCAGCGGCTGTGCGCGGGCGGACTGGATGGCGGACGTCGTCGCGTCCTTCGCCAGGCCCAGTTCGGTGGCGTCCCAGCGCGGCTCGGTGAGCATCTCGGTCACCAGTGAGAGGGTCGCGGCGAAGTTGCGCGCCAGGGTGCTGCCGGTGATCAGGAAAAATTCGTCGGAGGCGTTGACCGAGACGTTCGCGCCCAGTGCCTTGAAAGCGTTTTCCAGCTCGGCCGGCGTGCGCTGTGCGGTGCCGCGGTCGAGCATCCGTGCGGTCAGCGACGCCGCGCCGGGCTTGGCCGGATCGTCCAGCAGGCGACCGCCGTCGATGGACAGCTGGAAGTTCACCAGCGGCAGTTCGTCATTGCGGATGCCGGACAGCTGCACGCCATTGGCCAGTCGGGCATTCCAGATGGCCGGCGGCGTGACCACCGGGGCCGGGCCGGAGGGCGGTTCCACGCTGCGGTCGAAGCTGGACGGCGTGCGCTGGTACTGCGGGGTTTCGGCGCTGGCATCGATGGCGGCTTCGGCACCTTCGATGATCGGCTCTTCGTACACCGTCGCCTGGCGGGAGCCGGACAGGGCCAACGCGGCCTGGCCCCGGGGCACGAAGCTGGTGGCCACGTGCGCCCGGTCGGCGACGTACTGGCGGTAGACGCGCATCAGGTCGTCGGCGCTGACCGCCATCAACTGCTGCAACTCGGTGTCGATCCATGCGGGATCGCCCAATCGCGCACTGTCCTGCGCCAGCATGCGGCCCTTGCCCAGCACGCTGCCCATGCTGCCGTACAGGTTGGCCTCGCCCATGGTCTTGATCCGCTGCAGGGCTTCGCCATCGACACCGTCGGTCTCGAACTTCGCGAAGCCGGCATCGATCGCGGCCCGCACCTGGTCCAAGTCGCCGCCCTCGAAGCCGCGCACGCGCACGCTGAACATGCCCGCCAGTTGCTGCGCCCCGTGCGAGGCGCTGACCGCCGGGGCCACCCGCGCCTCGTCGATCACCACCCGGTTCAAGGGCGCGTCCTTGCCGTCGGTCAGGTACTGCGCCAGCACGCCCAGCGCGGCGGCATCGGCATGGCCCTGGTGCACGCCGGGCCAGGCCAGCGTCAGCTCCGGCAGGCGGGCGTAGTTGTCCTCGTGCATCAGGCGCACGCTTTCGGACAAGGCGGCCGGGTGCGGCGCGGCGCGCGAGGCCTCCGGACCACGCGGGATCTCGCCGAAGTACTTCTCGATCCAGCCACGGGCCTGCACCGGGTCGAAATCACCGGCCAGCACCAGCGTGGCGTTGTTGGGGGAATACCAGCGCTGGTAGAAGCCGCGCACGTCCTCGAGCGTGGCCGCATCCAGATCCTGCAGCGAGCCGATCACCGGCCAGCTGTACGGATGGCCTTGCGGGTACATCGCCTCCAGCAATACCGCGTAGGTGTGGCCGTAGGGCTGGTTGTCCACGCTCTGGCGCTTTTCGTTCTTGACGACCTGCTTCTCCTTGGCCAGCACCGCGTCGGTGACCGTGTTGATGAAGTAGCCCAGTTTGTCGGCCTCGGCCCAGATCATCTTTTCCAGCGCGTCGTTGGGGACGGTCTGCAGGTAATCGGTGACATCCGTGCTGGTGGAGCCGTTCGCGCCACTGCCGCCGATGCGCGCGCTCATGCGGTCCAGGCCGCCGTAGCCGAGGTTTTCCGAGTCCAGGAAAAACAGGTGTTCGAACAGGTGGGCGAAGCCGGTGCGCCCCGGCGTCTCGCGCGCCGAGCCCACGTGTGCGGCCAGCACCACCGCGACCACCGGGTCGGAGCGGTCGATGTGGAAGACCACGTCCAGGCCGTTGTCCAGGGTGAACGTCTGCACCGGCACCAGCTCGCCACGGGTGATGGACGCGGTTTCGTTTGCCGCGGCGGGAAGCGCCGCCATCAGCACGGCGGTGGCCAGCAACAGGCCGGCGTGGCGCAGGCGGGCGGGGAAGAGGAAGGCCATGGCGCACGGATCCTTGCAGGTGAGGAGGCAAGAGTAGCGCGTCGCTGCCGCCGGGACTGCCGGAACTGGCATGCACCCCTACAATCCGTCCATGGAATTGCGTGACCTTCCCGACTATCCCTTCACCCCGCAACGCTTCGACGTGCGCCCCGGCATCGCCATGTCCTATCTGGACGAAGGCCCGCGCGACGGCGAGGCGGCGGCTCCTGAAGTGATCCTCATGCTGCACGGCAATCCCTCGTGGAGCTTCTACTGGCGCCATCTGGTCAACGGCCTGAAGGATCGTTACCGCTGCATCGTGCCGGATCATGTCGGCATGGGCTTGTCGGATCGGCCCGACGATGCCGCCGACGCGCAGCCGCGTTACGACTACACCCTGGCTTCGCGCATCGAGGACGTGGACGCACTGTTGCGGCACCTGGGCATCGACGGGCCGCTGACCCTCGCCGTGCACGACTGGGGCGGGATGATCGGCTTCGGATGGGCGCTGGAACGCTGGGGGCGGGTGCGGCGGCTGGTGATCACCAACACCGCGGCGTTTCCGTTGCCGGCGAGCAAGCCGATGCCCTGGCAATTGTCGCTGGGGCGCGATTCGCGTCTTGGTGGCTGGGCGATCCGGCGCTTCAACCTGTTTGCGCGCGGCGCGGCATGGCTGGGTACCGAGCGTCGCCTGCCGGCGGCCGTGCGCCGCGGCTATGCCGGCGTTTACGACGGCTGGGACAAGGCCATCGCCACGTTGCGCTTCATGCAGGACATCCCTCTGCGCGAGGGTGATCGCGCCTGGGCGCTGCTGAAGCGCTCGGAAGCCGCATTGCCCGGCCATGCGCAGGTGCCTGCCTTCATCGCCTGGGGACTGCGCGATTTCGTGTTCGACAGGCACTTCCTGGATGGTTTCCGCAAAGCGCTGCCGCAGGCCGAAGTGCATGCCTTCGAAGACGCCAACCACTATGTGCTGGAAGACAAGCACGAGGTGCTGGTGCCGGCGATCCGCGCGTTCCTCGACACCCATCCGGTGCATGGCGCGGACAACGGGCTCGCTTGATTGGCGTCAGGTCCGGGACCTGAGCCAGCCGTCAGCGTGTCGGTCACCGGGGACCCGACGGAGTGTGGCCATGGCCTTCGCCGGGCGCGGTGGCGGCGGATTGTCGAAGTGGACGTCCGCAACCTGCGTGACGCGCAGGTGCCAAACGGCCGTCAGCGTCGTTCTTTCGTCCCCCACGCCCGGCCCCGGCCGGAGCGGTTGCGTTCACTGATTGCCAGCCGGTGCTGCCAGCCGGACACCGCCATGTCCCTGGGGCGCGTGCGCAAGCTGGCGGTGGGCCTGCGGACACTGCCGGCTTGCGCGGCCGATCGGCTCACGCCGCTTGGGTGCCATCGCCGTCGGACCACAACGCGTCGTTGGCCTGATCGCCGTCGGGGAACGCGTGGCGAGTCGGCCAGTCATGCGGTTGCAGTGGCCGCAGTCCGTGGCGGATGCGGGCGCGGTCGCACTGCGCGTCGGCCCGTCCGGACTCCCATGACGGCAGCAACTGGTGGCAGGGCGAGGGACGCTGCGGATAGATGCCGCAGTGGGCGGCGAGGCCGATGACGCCGACCAGTGCCACGCATCGGGGCTGCGGTTGATCGGTGCCGCGCATCGCACGCTCGTGCATGCGCAGGCTGCCGGTCAGTGCGGCGGGCACGTGGCCGTTCGGGGCATCATCGGCCTCCGACCAATGGAAGGCGACGCGGTAGCTGGCGCAGCAGGCGCCGCAGGACAGGCAGGGGTGCGACATCCGCGCAATTTCGGGCAGGTCGGGGGTGGCGCGCAAGTGCCACGCCGCCGCCTCTGGGAGACAATGGACGGATGTCGATTTCCATGAACATCGCCGCCAGCCTGCCGCTGCTGGCACGTGAACGCGGCGATCAGGTCGCGATGCACTATCCGGGCCGTGACGGCGGCTACGGCTCGGCCCTGAGCTACGCCGAACTGGACGCGCGCAGCGATGCCATCGCCGCCGGATTGGTGCGGCATGGCATCGGGCGCGGCGTGCGCACGGTGGTGATGGTGCGGCCGGGTCCGGAGTTCTTCCTGCTGATGTTCGCGCTGTTCAAGTGCGGCGCCGTGCCGGTGCTGGTGGACCCGGGCATCGACCGGCGCGCGCTGAAGCAGTGTCTGGACGAAGCCAGGCCGCAGGCGTTCATCGGCATCGCGCTGGCGCATCTGGCGCGGCTTGCGCTGGGTTGGGCGCGCTCGGCGCGAACCCTGGTGACCGTCGGTCCCCGCCTGGGCTGGGGCGGCACCACGCTGGCCCGGATCGAGGCCGCCGGACAGGATGCCGGTCCGCAACAGGCACCCACCGATGGCGAGGACGTCGCCGCGATCCTGTTCACCAGCGGCTCCACCGGCGTGCCCAAGGGCGTGGTCTATCGCCACCGCCACTTCGTTGCCCAGCTGGACATGCTGCGCGAGGCATTCGCCATCGAGCCAGGTGGCGTCGACCTGCCGACATTCCCTCCGTTCGCCCTGTTCGACCCGGCGCTGGGCCTGACGTCCGTCATTCCCGACATGGACCCGACCCGGCCGGCGCGTGCCAATCCTCTGAAGCTGCATGCGGCGATCGAGCGCTTCGGCGTGACCCAGCTGTTCGGCTCGCCGGCGTTGATGCGGGTACTGGCCGAGTTCGGCAGGCCGTTGCCGACGGTCAAGCGCGTCACCAGTGCCGGCGCACCGGTGCCGCCGGAAGTGGTGGCGCGCATGCTGGAGCTGTTGCCGGAGGATGCGCGATTCTGGACCCCCTACGGGGCGACCGAGTGCCTGCCGGTGGCGGTGATCGAGGGTCGCGAACTGCTGACCCTGCGCGGGCGGACCGAGGAAGGCGCCGGCACCTGCGTCGGTCGCCCGGTCGCCCCCAACGAGGTGCGCATCATCGGCATCAGCGACGAGCCCTTCCCGCAATGGAACGATGCGCTGCTGGTCTCGCCCGGGCAGATCGGCGAAATCACGGTCGCCGGCCCCAGCGTGACCGACAGCTACTTCCACCGCGAAGCGGCCACCGCTGCCGGCAAGATCAGCGAAGCGCTGGTGCCACCGCATGCCGATGGCGCAGGCGGCGCGAGCCGCATCGTCCACCGCATGGGTGACCTTGGTTACGTCGATGCCGAGGGCCGGCTGTGGTTCTGTGGCCGCAAGTCGCAGCGGGTGGTGGTCGATGCCGACACCACGCTGTGCACCGAGCAACTGGAACCGGTGTTCAACACTCATCCGGAAGTCGCCCGCAGTGCCTTGGTCGGCGTCGGCCCTGCCGGCGCGCAGGTGCCGGTGCTGTGCGTGGAACTGCGGCCAGGAACCGATGCCGCGCAGTGGCGGCGGATCGAAGCGGAACTGCGCCAGCTCGCGGATGGCCGCGTGCACACCGCCAAGGTCCGGCGCTTCCTGCACCATCCGCGACCCTTCCCGGTGGACATCCGCCACAACGCCAAGATCGGTCGCGAGACGCTCGCCGCATGGGCTGCCAGCCAGATGTCGTAGGAGCCAATTCAATTCGCCACCGGTTCGGCCAGCCAGGTATCGTGGGAGCGAACTCAATTCGCGACCGGTTCGGCCAGTCTGGCGCGTGGGAGCGAATTCAATTCGCGACAGGTTCTGTTCTGCCACTTGCCGCTGCGGGTGTTTCAGCCAGGTCGGCCATGCCGCGATTCGTGCATGAGTGACCGCGGGTCGGTGCGGCGGCGACCCGTCGCGAATTGAATTCGCTCCTACGGCTCTGGTCCAGAGGTGAGCGGGCAGGGCCCACCGGGGACGCAGATGCGCGGCGATCCCGTCGCGAATGAATTCGCTCCCACAATCCAGGCCTCACGGTGAGCCCGCAACGCGAACGATGAAGGCTTCGTCACCGGTCGCGGCGTCTGGCGCGCAGAGGTTCACCGGGGAATGCCCACGCATCGGCTTACGAGTCAAGCCGACTGGCGGCGTGCACGGCCAGCCAAGCATCGTAGGAGCGAATTCAATTCGCGACGGACTCGGGCATCAGGCATCGTAGGAGCGAATTCAATTCGCGACGGGTTCGGGCATCAGGCACCGTGGGAGCGAACGGAATTGGCTCCTACAATTCAGGTCGAATCATGAGCGGGCAATGCGAACGATGAAGATCCTCGTCACCGGTGGCGGCGGTTTCCTGGGCCAGGCGTTGTGTCGCGGGTTGCGTGAGCGCGGGCACGAGGTGGTCAGCTTCAATCGCGGCCAGTATCCGGCGCTGCACGCGCTTGGCGTGCAGCAGCGACAGGGTGACCTTGCCGATGCCGCGGCCGTCGCCGAGGCTGCGACCGGATGCGATGCGGTGTTCCATAACGCCGCCAAGGCCGGCGCCTGGGGCAGTTACGACAGCTACCACCGCGCCAATGTGCTGGGCACCGGGCATGTCATCGCCGCCTGCCGCACGCATGGCATCGGTCGGCTCGTGTACACCTCCACCCCGAGCGTCACCCATCGCGCCACCCGTCCGGTGGCCGGCGGCACGGCCGAGGACGTGCCTTACGGCGAGGACCTCAAGGCCCCGTATGCCGCCACCAAGCTGATCGCCGAAAAGGCCGTGCTCGCGGCCAACGATGCCACCCTGGCCACGGTGGCCCTGCGCCCGCGGCTGATCTGGGGCGTCGGCGACAACCAGTTGCTGCCGCGGCTGGTGGAACGCGCGAAGTCAGGGCGCCTGCGGCTGGTCGGTGGTGGGGAGAAGGTCATCGACACCACCTACGTCGACAATGCCGCGCAGGCGCACTTCGACGCCTTCGACCACCTCGCACCCGGTGCCGCCTGCGCCGGTCGTGCCTATTTCATCAGCAACGGCGAGCCGCGCACCCTGCGCGAAACCATCAACGCCCTGCTGTCGGCCGCCGGTGCGCCGGCCGTGGACAAGTCGCTGCCGTTCGCCGCGGCCTATGCCATCGGCGCGGTTGCCGAAACGCTGTGGCCACTGCTGCGGCTGGCGGGCGAGCCGCCGATGACGCGGTTCCTCGCCGAGCAGCTGGCGACCACCCATTGGTACAGCATGGCCCCGGCGCGACGCGACTTCGGCTACGTGCCGAAGGTGTCGATGGACGAGGGCTTGCGTCGGCTGCGTGACGCCTGGCAATCCGCCTCGCCTTCGTAGGGCGGCGCAAGCACCGCTCTGCGACAGCGCCTCGCCAGGCTCAGGGCGCGTCGTTCGCGCCATTACCAGCCAAGCGTCCACGCGACCATCCACCCGCCCACGGATCGAATCCGCTCCCGTGACAGGTGCAGCGCCTAAACTACCGCCATGGATGCCCCCGCCTTCAACTGGAAGCAACCCGCCGGCCGCGTGCTCGAGGCGGCGCTCAACCGCGCCTTGGTGCTGGACGCGGAAATCCGCGAAAGCCTGCGCGCGCTGGACGGCCGCAGCGTCGCCGTGCACGTGGCCTCGCCGCCGTTGGCCATGCAGGTGAGCGTCGACGGGGAGGCGTTGAGGGTCGGCCCCGTGCCGGCGGACGCCGAAGCCGATCTGTCCATCCGCAGCACGCTGGGCGGGCTGCTTGGCCAGCTGCCCTTCCTGCGTGACGCGCGGGA
Source organism: Pseudoxanthomonas suwonensis (assembly GCA_030535605.1). Lineage (GTDB taxonomy): Bacteria > Pseudomonadota > Gammaproteobacteria > Xanthomonadales > Xanthomonadaceae > Pseudoxanthomonas_B > Pseudoxanthomonas_B suwonensis_B. The sequence goes on along the minus strand of JAUNRQ010000009.1, from coordinate 4,323 downwards.
TACCCCGGTCGGCAAGCTGCGCATCGAAGGCGATGCCGAGCTTGCTCGCCGCCTGCAACAACTGGCCCAGCGATTCGATCCCGACTGGCAGCAGCCGTTCGTTGCGGTGTTCGGCGATGTTCTCGGCGTGCAGCTGGCCAATGGCATCGCTGCCGGCCTGCGGCAGGCGAAACTCGTCGTCCGGGGCGGTGCCGAAAGCATGGCCGACTACCTGACCGAAGAGTCGCGCGACATCGTCCCGCGTGCCGAGCTGGCGGCGTTCCACGATGACGTCGATGCGCTGCGTGATGATGTCGAGCGGCTGGCTGCACGACTCGCGCGCCTGCAGGGCCGCGCATGAAGTCGCTGCGCCGCGCGCTGCGCATCGGTCGGGTCCTGCTGCGCCATCGGCTGGATGCGCTGCTGGATGGCACCCCCGCCGAGCGCTGGTTGAAACTGATGCGGCCGTTCGTGCCGCGGGCCTCGCGCGAGGTCGCGGCCCTGTCGCGCGGCGCGCGCCTGCGCCTGTGCCTGCAGGAACTGGGGCCGATCTTCGTCAAGTTCGGACAGATCCTGTCCACCCGTCGTGACCTGGTGCCGCCGGATATCGCCGACGAACTGGCGTTGCTGCAGGATCAGGTGGCGCCATTCGATGGGCACGCCGCGCGTGCCCGAGTGGAGCAGGCGCTGGGCCGAAGCATCGAAGAGGCGTATGCCCGCTTCGACGTCACCCCGCTGGCGTCGGCGAGCATCGCCCAGGTGCATCCGGCCACCCTGCATGACGGTCGCGAGGTGGTGGTCAAGGTCCTGCGCCCCGACATCCGCAAGCAGATCGACGGCGACATCGCGCTGCTGGATTCACTGGCGCTGCTGGTGGAGCGCACGCATCCGGCGGCCGACAAGATCCGTCCGCGCGAGGTGGTGGCGGAAATCCGCAACACCCTGGCCGCGGAAACGGACCTGCAGCGCGAGGCCGCCAACGCCAGCGTGCTGCGCCGCCACTGGAAGGATTCGCCCGACCTGTACGTGCCGGAGGTGATCTGGAGCCACACCGCGGAAAACGCGATGACCATGGAGCGCGTCCACGGCATCCGCAGCGATGACATCGCCGCGCTGGACGCCGCCGGCATCGACCGCAAGGCGCTGGCCGCCAAGGGCGTGCGGGTGTTCTACACGCAGGTGTTCCGCGACAACTTCTTCCACGCCGATGCCCATGCCGGCAACATCTGGGTCGATCCGCAGCGCGCCACCGACCCGCGCTTCATCGCCGTCGACTTCGGCATCGTCGGGCAGCTCTCGTCCGAGGACCAGTACTACCTGGCCGAAAACTTCATGGCGATCTTCAACCAGGACTATCGCCGCATTGCCGAGTTGCACGTGGAGGCCGGCTGGATGCCCGCCAGCATCCGCATCGATGAGCTGGAAGCGGCGGTGCGGGGGGTGTGCGAACCGTATTTCACTCGGCCGCTGAGCGAGATTTCACTGGGTGAAGTGCTGGCCAAGCTGTTCCGGACCGCGCAGCGCTACCAGTTGACCCTGCAACCGCAACTGATCCTGCTGCAGAAGACCCTGCTGAACATCGAGGGCATCGGCCGGCAACTGGACCCGAAGATCGACATCTGGGCGGTGGCCAAACCGGTGCTCGGCCGAATCCTGGTGCAGCGTTACAGTCCGCGACGGCTGTTCGGCGAATTCCGCAAGCGCCTGCCCGAACTCATCACCCACGCCCCGGACATGCCGCGGCTGCTGCACGCCTGGCTCGACCAGCAGGTGCACGGCGAACACCGCATTCTCATGCGCTCCGAAGACATCAGCGCCCTGACCCGCGACCTGCACCGCATGCAGCGACGGATGATCGCCGCGGTCATCGGCAGCGGCCTGCTGGTGGTGGCCGCCGTGCTGTACGCCCTGGACGCCGGTGGCCCGCGCTGGTTCTCGCTGCCGGCGGCGACCTGGATCGCAGGCCTTGGCGGGGTCTGGGCGCTGCTGGCGGGGTGGGTGCGGCGCTGACCGGGCCCCGACCGGTGCCATCCCGCGGCATTCATTCCCGACACTGACCGACGCACGGCCACCGTGGGCGGCATGCGCCGCCGCATGTTGCGAAGCAGCACGGCGAGCGCGCGGGTTTGTTCACCCCCTCTTCACCTCCGGCGCATTCATCCAAAAACCGCTTTGTCTCACAATCTGAGACGAAACAGCAGCTTGTGGATAAACCTTGAACAAGTCTCTCAAGTTTGCCGCAAGTCATTGACGGGGCAAGTGAAATTTCCGTTGGCGGCTGTTGACAACGGTTGGCATGGGGCATAACGTGGCGGTCAGTGGGAAAGCGTGGAAAGTTGTCGCTTTTCTGAGCAGTTCATGGCCCCGGCGGGGTCGGCCGCACAGGTTGAGAGATGTTCCAGGGCGAAAGCGCCATCACCATCGACGACAAGGGCCGGTTGGCGATCCCGACCGCGTTCCGCGATGCCGTGGCCGACATGGCCGGCAATCGTCTGGTGGTGACCTACAACCCGTTCGAGTCCGGCTGCCTGTACCTGTACCCGCAGCCGGCCTGGGAGCGCTTGCGCGAGCAGGTCAACCAGCTGTCGCAGGCCAAGAGCACCAACCGCACCCTGCAGCTGAAGCTGGTAGGCGCGGCGACGTTCGTGGAGCCCGATGGCAGCGGACGCATTTCCATTCCCGCCAGCCACCGCAAGGCCGTGGGCATCGAGCGCAAGGCCGTGCTGGTGGGCATGGGCGGGAAATTCGAGTTGTGGAGCGAGCAGGCCCACCTGGCCCAGATCCAGAAGACCCTCGGGGATTCGGACATGGGCGAGGACCTGCTCGAGCTGGCGTTGTGATGGTCGGTGGCGCGGACACCGTGTCCGGCCACCGTCCGCAGGCCCATGTGCCCGTGCTGTACGGGCAGGTGCTGCGTGGGCTGCAGGTGAAGCCGGATGGCACCTATCTGGATGGCACGTTCGGGCGCGGCGGCCATGCACGCGGCGTGTTGGAGCAGTTGGGCCCGGGAGGGCGTTTGCTGGTGATGGACAAGGACCCCGCAGCGATTGCCGAGGCCGAACGCGCGTTCGGTGCGGACCCGCGCGTGGCCATTCGCCGCGGCAGTTTCGCATCGATGGGGCAGTGGCACGCGCTGGCCGACGGGCTGGATGGCGTGCTGCTGGACCTGGGGGTGTCCTCGCCGCAACTGGACGAGGCCGAGCGCGGCTTTTCCTTCGGCAAGGACGGCCCGCTGGACATGCGCATGGATCCGGACAGTGGCGAAAGCGCGGCGCAGTGGCTGGCGCGCGCCGACGAGGTCGAGATCGCCGACGTGCTGTTCCGCTACGGCGAGGAGCGGCAGAGCCGGCGCATCGCGCGGGCCATCGTCGCCCGTCGCGCCGAGCAGCCGATCACCCGCACTGCCGAACTGGCCGAGCTGATCGCGCGGGTGATGCCGCGCGGCGATTCGAAGATCCATCCGGCCACCCGCAGCTTCCAGGGCATCCGCATCCACATCAACCGCGAGCTGGCGGACCTGGAAGACGGGCTGGAAGCCGCGCTGGACGCGCTCAAGCCCGGTGGGCGGCTGGCCGTGATCAGCTTCCATTCGCTGGAAGACCGCATCACCAAGCAGTTCATGGCCGCGCGCGCCAAGGCGCCGCCGGCGAACCGGCGCATGCCGGAAGCAACCGCTTTCGTCCCGACCCTGCGGTTGATCGGTGGCGCGCAGAAGGGCGAAGCGGCGGAAATCGCGCACAACCCGCGGGCGCGCAGCGCGGTGCTGCGGGTGGCCGAGAAGCTGGGCACGGACCGGCAGGAGGCAGCGGCATGCCCCGACTGATCCTGGCCATCCTCGTCGTTGCCAACATCGCCACCGCCATCGGCATCATCCAGGCGCGCCATCAGCATCGGCAGTTGTTCGGTGAGCTGACCAGGCTGGAGCGCGCCCGCGACGAGTTGAACATCGTCTTCAGCCAGTTGCAGCTGGAGCAGGCGACCTGGGCCGAATCCAACCGCACCGACCAGGTGGCGCGCAACCGCTTGGGCATGCGCTTGCCCGAGGCCGGTGAAATCGTGGTGGTACGGCCATGAGGTGGCGTTTCGGCCAAGCACGCGAAGAGCGCGGCAGCGCGGGTGCCCGTCCGCGGCATCGGGCGCAGTTCAACCTGCGCGGGCGTCTGCTGCTGGTCGGCGGCGTGCTCGGCGTGTCCTGCCTGGCGCTGGTGGCTCGGGCGATGGACCTGCAGCTGATCGACAACGAGTTCTACCGCAAGCAGGGCGATGCGCGCTTCGTGCGCGAGATCGAAGTGCCGGCGATCCGCGGCATGATCACCGACCGCAACGGCGAGCCGTTGGCGGTGT
>JAUNRQ010000053.1 GCA_030535605.1 Pseudoxanthomonas suwonensis | reverse complement strand
GCAACCGGGCGATCACCGACCTGTTCGAGCCCGGCTCCACGATCAAGCCGCTGACGGTCGCGCTGGGGCTGGAAAAGGGCGTGATCAACGTCAACAGCACGTTCAACACCAGTCCCGGCTGGATCGCCAACGGTCGCTATCGCACCACCGATGTGCGCAACCACGGCGTGCTCAGCACCACCGGCTTGATCCAGAAGAGCTCCAACGTCGGCATGGCGCTGATCGCGCAGAAGGTCAGCAACCAGGACCTGTACGAGTTCCTGCATCGCTTCGGCTTCGGCCAGACCACCGGCAGCGGGTTCCCCGGCGAAGGTGCCGGGCTGTTCCCCGCACCGGCGCGCTGGGACGGCACCACCAAGCAGACCATGTCCTACGGCTATTCGGTCAGCGCCACGCCGCTGCAGATCACCCACGCCTACGCGGCGCTGGCCAACCAGGGGCGCTCGCTGCCGGTGACCTTCGTCAAGGGCGAACACGGCCAGGCCACCCAGGTGCTGGACCCGGCCATCGCCGGGCAGGTCATGCGCATGATGCAGACCGTCACCGAGCCCGGTGGCACCGCCACGCAGGCGGCGATCCTGGGTTACCACGTTGCCGGCAAGACCGGTACCGCGCGCAAGGCCTCCGGCGGCGGCTATTCGCGCCGCTACATTTCCTATTTTGCCGGCGTGGTGCCGGTGGACAACCCGCGCTTCGCGATGGCGGTGGCGGTCAACGAGCCCAGTGCCGGTTCCTACTACGGCGGCATCGTCGCGGCGCCGGTATTCCGCAACGTGATGGAAGGCGCGCTGCGGTTGATGGACGTGCCGCCGGACGACATCGACACCTGGCTGGCCGCGCAGGCCCGCAACGAGCCGGGTCTGGTGGCCGCGCCGCGTCAGGCGCCGCCCACGGACGCCGTGCCCGCGGCAGCGCCGCCGGCAGCACCGGCACCGTCAACGCGCGCCGAGCCGACGCGCGCCGAACCGCGTCGGCCGGTGCCGATCGACCTGGCGGAGGTCTCGCCATGATCCGGCGCATGCTGCTGCAGGAACTGCTGCCGGACGTGCCGGGCATTCCCGAAGGGCTGCGGGTGTCCGGGTTGGCGCTCGACAGTCGCCAGGTGCAGCCGGGCGACGGCTTCGTCGCCATCGCCGGCTTCGGCGCCCACGGCCTGGGCTTCGTCGAGCAGGCCAAGGCGGCCGGTGCCGCGGCGATCCTCTACGAGCCGCCGGCACCGGAAGATCTGCCGGCACCGGCCGATGCCATCGCCGTGCCCGGCCTGCGCGCGCGCATGGGCGCGATGGCCGACGAATTCCACCTGCATCCGTCCTCGACCATGGCGATGGTCGGCGTCACCGGTACCAGCGGCAAGACCTCGACCGTGCAGCTCATCGCCCAGGCGCTGGCCGAGCTGGGTTGGCGCAGCGCCACCATCGGCACCCTCGGTGCCGGCCTGCACGGACACGAACAAGTCACCGGCTTCACTACGCCGCTGGTGTTGCAGACCCACGCCCTGCTGGCGGAACTGCGGGACGCAGGCGCCGACATCGTCGCGATGGAAGTGAGCTCGCACGGGCTGGACCAGGGCCGGGTGGATGCGGTGCACTACGACGTGGCGGTGTTCACCAACCTCAGCCGCGACCACCTCGATTACCACGCCGACATGGCCGCCTACGGCGAAGCCAAGGCGCGGCTGTTCATGCGTCCGGGCCTGAAGACGGCGGTGATCAACCTGGATGATGCCTTCGGTCGTGATCTGCACGCGCGGGTGCCGGCGGGGGTGCGTCGCATCGGGCTGTCCTCGCGCGGACAGGCCGACGCCGTGATTCGCGCCGAAGACGTGGCCACCGAGGCCGCCGGCCTGCGTGGCACGCTGATCATCGATGGCCGCCGCCTGCCGCTGCGCTCGCCGCTGATCGGTCGTTTCAACATCGACAACCTGCTGGCGGTCGCCGGGGTGCTGCTTGCGCAGTGCACCGAGCCGTCGCAGATCGTCATCGCGCTGGCCGGCCTGCAGCCGATCCCCGGCCGGATGAACCGCCTGGGCGGTGACGGGCGCCGGCCGCTGGTGGTGGTGGATTATTCGCACAAGCCCGACCCGTTGCAGCAGGCGCTGGAATCGCTGCGCGGCCATACCGCCGGCAAGCTGCTGTGCGTGTTCGGTTGCGGTGGCGAGCGTGACCGCGGCAAGCGACCGCTGATGGCGCGGATTGCCGAAGAGCACGCCGACGTGGTGATCGTCACCGACGACAACCCGCGCGGCGAGGACGGGGACGCCATCGGGGCCGAGATCGGCGCCGGTCGGGAGCACCCGCAAGCGGCCATCGTCGACCGCGATCGCGGCGCCGCGATCGCCCGGGCGATCGCGATGGCCGGGCCCGAGGACTCGGTGCTGATTGCCGGCAAGGGCCACGAGACCTATCAGGAAGTGCGTGGCGTGCAGCATCCGTTCGACGACCGCGCGGTGGCAGAGGCTGCGTTGGCGCAGCATGCCGGGAGGGCCGGCGCATGAGGCCGATGCTGCTCTCGCACATCGCGGCGGTGGTCGGCGGACGCCTGCACGGTGCCGACCTGCAGGTCGACGCGATCTCCACCGACACCCGCGAACTGCAGCCCGGTGATAGCCGCAAGGTGCTGTTCGTCGCGCTCAAGGGCGAGCGCTTCGATGCGCACGACCACCTCGACAAGGCCGAAGCCGCCGGCGCCCGTGCGGTACTGGTGACGCGCGAAGTCGCCGGGGTGGGGATGCCGCAGCTGGTGGTGCATGACCCGCTGGCGGCGTTGGCGGCGCTGGCCGCTGACGAGCAGCGCCGCTGCCCGGCCAAGGTCGTTGCCATCACCGGCAGCAACGGCAAGACCACGGTCAAGAATCTGGTCGCGGCGATCCTGGAAGGCGCGGGCAGCGTCTGGGCCACGCCGGGCAACCGCAACAACGAGATCGGCATGCCGCTGGCGGTGATCGACACCCCGGCCGACACCCGCTACGCGGTATACGAAATGGGCACCGGGGCCCCCGGCGACATCGCCTATCTCACGGCCATTGCGCCGCCGCACGTGGCAGTGGTCACCAACGTCTCCGCGGCACACCTGGAACGCATGGGCACGGTCGAGGCGATCGCCGACACCAAGGCCGCAGTCTACGACGACCTGCGCGATGGTGGCGTGGCCGTGATCAATGCCGATGACGCCTTCGCCGCGCACTTCGTCCAGCGTGCGCGCCCGCACCGCGTGCTGCGTTATGGCCTGCAACACGCGGCCGACGTCACCGCCAGGCACATCGACCAGCATGCGGATGGCGTCGATTTTCGCCTGTGCACGCCGCTGGGCGATGTCGACATCGGCCTGGCGCTGCCCGGTCGCCACAACCTGTGCAACGCGCTGGCCGCGGCGACGGTCGGGCTGGCGCTGGGCCTGGACCCGGACACGATTGCCAGTGGTCTGAGCCGCGCCCGCCCGGTCGGCGGGCGGATGCTGCAGCACCGCCTGCCCGCCGGCGCGGTGCTGGTGGACGACGCCTACAACGCCAATCCCGGCTCGTTGCTGGCGGCCATCGACTGGCTGGCGGCCCAGCCGGGTCGCGCTTGGCTGGTGCTTGGCGACATGCGCGAGCTGGGTCCGCAGGCGGCCGAACTGCATGCCGCCTGCGGCCGCGCCGCCGCAGACGCCGGCATCGAGCGGCTGTACGCGATCGGCCCGCTGGCGGCAGAGGCGGTGCGGGCGTTCGGCGAGGGCGGGCTGCTGTTCGACAGCCATGCCGCACTGGTCGCGGCCTTGCGTCCGGCGCTGCGCGAGGACGTGCGGGTACTGGTCAAGGGCTCGCGCGGCAGCGCCATGGACCGGGTGGTGAACGCGCTGTTGCAGGAAGGGGAGACCGACGATGCTGCTTGAACTGTTCCGCTGGCTCGAACAGCTCGAAGGTGCCTTCGGCCTGTTCAATTACCTCACGTTTCGCGGCATCCTCGCCGCGCTCACTGCGCTGGCGCTGTCGTTCTGGTGGGGGCCGCCGATGATCCGCAAGCTGGCCGAGTTCAAGGGCCAGCCGATCCGCACCGACGGTCCGCAGAGCCACTTCAGCAAGGCCGGCACCCCGACCATGGGCGGGGCGCTGATCCTGCTGACCGTGCTGGCCGCGGTGCTGCTGTGGGGTGACTTGCGCAACAAGTACGTGTGGGTGGTGCTGGTGGTGATGGTCGGCTTCGGCGCCATCGGCTGGTACGACGACTGGCTGAAGATCGCCAAGCGCGACCCCAACGGCATGAAATCGCGCTGGAAATACCTGTGCCAGTCGATCCTCGGCCTGGGTGCCGGCCTGGCGCTATGGTTCTGGGCCGACGTGCCGGCGGCCACCACCTTCTATCTGCCGCTGTTCAAGCAGATCGCGCTGCCGCTGGCCGGGATCAGCTTCGTGGCGATCGCCTATTTCTGGATCGTCGGCTTCTCCAATGCGGTCAACCTCACCGATGGTCTGGACGGGCTGGCGATCATGCCGACGGTGCTGGTCGCCTGCGCGCTGGGCATCTTCGCCTACGCCTCCGGCCACGCGGAGTTCTCGCGCTACCTGCAGATTCCGGCGGTGCCCGGTGCCGGCGAGCTGGTGATCATCTGCGCGGCCATTGCCGGCGCCGGCCTGGGCTTCCTGTGGTTCAACACCTATCCGGCGATGGTGTTCATGGGCGACATCGGCGCGCTGGCGCTGGGCGCGGTGCTGGGCACGATCGCGGTGATCGTCCGCCAGGAACTGGTGCTGGTGATCATGGGCGGCATCTTCGTCATCGAAACCCTGTCGGTGATGATCCAGGTCGCCAGCTTCAAGCTGACCGGCAAGCGCGTGTTCCGCATGGCGCCGATCCACCACCACTTCGAACTGAAGGGGTGGCCGGAGCCGCGCGTGATCGTGCGCTTCTGGATCATTTCGGTGATCCTGGTGCTGATCGGCCTGGCCACGTTGAAGGTGCGCTGATGGACGGCTCCCTGCCCACCGCCAGCACCCAGGCCACCCGGCTGGACGCGATCCGCGGCCACTTCGACGGCTGGCTGCTGCTGGCGATCCTGGCGCTGGCCGCCCTCGGCGTGGTGATGGTGGCCTCCGCGTCCACCAGCATGCATGCCGACCCGTTCTATTACGCCAAGCGCCACGCCATGTTCCTGGGTGCCGGCCTGATTGCTGCGCTTTGGGTGATGCGCACCGAGCTCAAGGGCGTGGAAAAGCATGCCCACCTGCTGCTGATCGCCTGTTTCGTCCTGCTGCTGCTGGTGTTCATTCCCGGCTTTGGCGTCAGCGTCAAGGGTGCCCGGCGCTGGATCAACCTGGGGGTGTCGAACTTCCAGGTGGTCGAGGCGGTGAAGGTGTTCTTCGTGGTGTGGCTGGCCAGTTACCTGGTGCGCTTCCGCGACGAGGTCAACGCCACCTGGCCGGCGATGCTCAAGCCGCTGGGGGTGGCCACCGTGCTGGTGGTGTTGCTGCTGCTGCAGCCGGACTTCGGTTCCTCCACGTTGCTGCTGGCGGTGACCGCCGGGATGCTGGTGCTGGGCGGGGTCAACCTGCCGCGCATGGCCACGCCGGTGCTGGTGGGGCTGCCGCTGCTGGCCTTCGTCGCGGTACTGGAGCCGTACCGCATGCGCCGACTGACCTCGTTCGCCGATCCGTGGGCGGACCCGTTCGGTTCCGGCTACCAGCTGACCAACGCGCTGATGGCGGTGGGGCGCGGGGAGTTCCGGGGCGTGGGCCTGGGGGGGTCGGTGCAGAAGCTGTCCTACCTGCCGGAAGCCAACACCGACTTCATCATGGCGGTACTGGCCGAGGAACTGGGCTTCGTCGGCGTGGTCGCGGTGGTGGCGCTGTTCGCGCTGCTGGTCGGCCGGGCGTTGTGGATCGGCCTGCAGTGCGTGGAAATGCGCCGTCACTTCCCCGGATACATCGCCTTCGGCATCGCCCTGTGGATCGGCCTGCAGGCACTGGTGTCGATGGGCGTGAACCTGGGCCTGTTGCCGACCAAGGGCCTGACGCTGCCGCTGATCTCCTACGGCGGCTCCAGCGTTGTGATGATCTGCGTGGCGATGGGCCTGCTGCTGCGGGTGAGTTACGAACTGGACCGTGCCCGCCGCCAGGTGGCGCGACTGCGTGGCGACGGGCCGCAGGATGCCGAGTTGCCGGCCACGCCGGCCGCGGCAAACCTGGGTACCAGCCGGCTGCGGCCGCGGATCGAGCCGGGCTTCGGCCCCGGAGGCCTGGCATGAGCCGGCATTCGGCCAACGCCCCGGTGCTGATCCTTGCCGGCGGCACCGGCGGGCACATTTTTCCCGGCCTGGCCGTGGCCGCGGCGCTGCGCGCGCGCGGGGTGCCGGTGCGCTGGCTGGGTGCCGACGGTGGTATGGAAACGCGGCTGGTGCCGGCGCAGGGCATCGGCATCGACACCATCGCCATCCGCGGGCTGCGTGGCAAGGGCGTTGCGGCGCTGCTGGCCGCGCCGTTCAAACTGGCCGGTGCGGTGTTTGGTGCGCGTCGCATCCTCCGCCGCCTGCGCCCGCGGGCGGTCATCAGCTTCGGCGGATATGCCTCCGGGCCCGGTGGCCTCGCCGCCCGACTGACCGGCATTCCGCTGCTGGTGCACGAACAGAATCGCGCTCCCGGGCTGACCAACCGGGTGCTGGCGCGCTTCGCCCGACGCGTGCTGACCGGGTTCCCGGAAACCTTCGCCGACCGCGCCGAAGAGGTGGTCGGCAACCCCGTGCGTGCGGAAATCACCGGGCTGCCGCCGCCGGAGTTGCGTTTTGCTCCCCGTACCGGCGCACTGCGGCTGCTGGTGCTTGGTGGAAGCCAGGGTGCGCGTGCACTCAACACCGCGTTGCCGCAGGCACTGGCGACGCTGCCGCCGGGCAGCTTCCAGGTCCGCCACCAGTGCGGCGAGAAGATGCTGGCCGAAGCGCGTGCCAGTTACGACGCCGCGGCGGTGCCGGTGTCGCTGGAGCCGTTCATCGCCGACATGGCCGCGGCCTATGCCTGGGCCGATCTGGTGGTGTGCCGCGCCGGTGCGCTGACGCTGGCAGAACTGTGCGCGGCGGGTGTCGGCAGCCTGCTGGTGCCGTTCCCGCACGCGGTCGACGACCACCAGACCCGCAACGCCGAATTCCTGGTCGAGCGCGGTGCCGCGCGCCTGCATCCGCAGGGTGATGCGCTGTCGATGCAACTGGCCACGAGCCTGCAGGCGCTGGCCGCCGATCCGCAGCGACGCCTGCAGATGGCGCAGGCCGCGCGTGCCATCGCCCGGCCGGACGCCGCCGAACGCGTCGCCCGCGCCGCCCTTGATGTCAGCCGCGAAGCCGCGGCGCTGGAGAACGCTGGATGATGATGGACAAGGCCCACGGCAGGTTGCAGCACAGCGGGGATCTGGCCCAGATCCACCGCCGCGTGCATTTCGTGGGTATCGGTGGCACCGGCATGAGCGGCATCGCCGAGGTGCTGTGCACGCTGGGTTACGAGGTGTCCGGTTCGGACAATGCCGACAACGCCGCCACCCGGCGGCTGGCGCAGATGGGTGCGCGCATCCATCGCGGCCACGCGTCGGCCAACGTGCTGGGTGCCGACTGCGTGGTCGCTTCCAGCGCGATCCGTGCCGACAACCCGGAACTGCTGGAGGCCCGCGCACAGCGCATCCCCATCGTGCCGCGTGCGGAAATGCTGGCCGAGCTGATGCGCTTCCGTCGCGGCATCGCCGTTGCCGGCACCCATGGCAAGACCACCACCACCTCGCTGACTGCCAGCGTGCTGGCCGAAGGCGGGCTGGATCCGACCTTCGTCATCGGCGGGCAACTGCTGGCCGCCGGCGCCAACGCGCGACTCGGCCAGGGCCAATGGCTGGTGGCCGAGGCCGATGAGTCCGACGGCAGCTTCCTGCGCCTGGACCCGCTGGTGGCGATCGTCACCAACATCGATGTCGATCACCTGGAGAACTACGGTGGCGACTTCGAGCGGGTCAAGGCGGCGTTCCACGAGTTCCTCCACCGGCTGCCGTTCTATGGGCTGGCGGTGTTGTGCGTGGACGATCCGGAGGTCGCGCTGCTGGCCGAGAACACCGCGCGCCACGTCATCACCTACGGCTTCAGCGGCAAGGCCGACGTGCGTGCCGCCGACGTGCGCCAGGACGCCGGCTGCATGCGCTTCACCCTGTGCCTGCCCGACGGTGTGCGCACGCCGATGACCCTGGCCCTGCCGGGCCGGCACAACGTGCTCAATGCACTGGCCGCCTGCGCGGTCGGTTGGCAGCTGGGTGTACCGCCGGCCACCATGGCCATCGCGCTGGAGAAGTTCAGCGGCGTCGGCCGGCGCTTCAACCAGCTTGGCACGCTGACCACGCCGAACGGCGCGAAGGTGCTGCTGGTGGACGACTACGGCCATCATCCCAAGGAACTGGAAGCGGTGTTCGACGCGGCCCGCGGCGGCTGGCCCGAGCGGCGTCTGGTGGTGGCGTTCCAGCCGCACCGTTACAGCCGCACGCGCGATTTGTTCGATGACTTCACCCAGGTGCTGTCGGGGGTCGATGCGCTGGTGCTGACCGAGGTCTATCCGGCTGGTGAGGCGCCGATCGCAGGTGCCGACAGTCGTTCGCTGGCCCGCAACATCCGCACCCGTGGCCGGGTCGACCCGCTGGTCGTGGCCAACGCGCAGGAGCTGCGCGGGACGCTGGCCGATGTGCTGGCCGATGGCGACCTGCTGCTGGTGATGGGCGCCGGCGACATCGGTCACGCGGCGCAGAAGCTGGCGGCCGAGGGATTCGCGGAGGTGGCCGGATGAGCGCACCCGGAAACGACGCCGCCGTGTTTGCGCCCTTGCGCCACAGCGAGCCGGCCGTGTTCGGTCGCGTCGCCGTGCTGCTGGGTGGCGACAGCGCCGAGCGCGCGGTGTCGCTGAAGTCCGGTGCCGCGGTGCTGGAGGCGCTGCGCTCGCGCGGCGTCGATGCGCACGCGGTGGACGGCATTCCCGCGCTGCTGGCGGCGCAGCGCGGTGCGGTGCATTTCGACCGGGTGTTCAACATCCTCCACGGGGGTGACGGCGAAAGTGGCGTGCTGCAGGGCCTGCTGACGGCGCTGCGCCTGCCGTTCACCGGCTCCGGCGTGCTCGGCTGTGCGTTGTCGCTGGACAAGGTCCGCACCAAGCAGGTGTGGCTGGCCGAAGGCCTGCCGACGCCGCGCTTCGTGCGCCTGGCGCCGACCAGCGCCGGCGGTGCCGAAACCGGCGACGCGATCCGTGCCGCGGCATCGGAGCTGGGCTTGCCGGCCTTCCTGAAGCCGTCCAGTGAAGGCTCCAGCGTCGGCGTCGCCCGCATTCTCGGCGATGCCGACCTGGCCAATGCCATCGAGGTTGCCCGTGCCTACGGTGGCGAGATGCTGCTGGAGCAGATGGTCCGTGGCGACGAGTTCTCGGTGCCGGTGATTGGTGGCAAGGCGCTGCCGTCGATCCGCATCGTGCCCAAGGGCGAGTGGTACGACTACGACGCCAAGTACATCACCGGCGATACCCGCTACATCACCCCCGGACTGGAGGGCGAGGACGAAACCACGATCCGGCAGCTCGCGCTGGCCGCATTCGAGGCCGCCGGCTGCAGCGGTTGGGGTCGGGTGGACGTGATGCGTGATGTCGAGCGCGGATTCCAGTTGATCGAGGTCAACACCGCGCCGGGCATGACCGCGACCTCGCTGGTGCCCAAGTCGGCGCAGGTGCTGGGCGTGGGCTTCGACGAATTGTGCTGGCGCATCCTGGAGCAGACCTTGTGAACGCCTTGCTGCGCATCGCCGTGTGGTTGCTGGCCGTGGCCCTGGTGGCCGCGCCGGTGGTGGCGCTGGTGCAAGGCTGGGCCGGCACCGAGCGCTGGCCGCTGCGCACGCTGCGGGTGGAGGGTCAGTTGCAGCGCGTCGATCCGGCGCAGGTGCAGGTGGCATTGCTGCCGCACGCCGCGCGTGGCTTCTTCGCCGTGCGCATGGACGACGCACAGGCCGCGGTCGCGCAGCTGCCGTGGGTGGAAAGCGCCGAGGTCAACAAGCACTGGCCGGACGTGCTGGAAGTGCGCATCGTCGAGCACGAGCCGTTCGCGCGCTGGGGCGAGGATCGCCTGTTGTCCGCGCACGGGCGGCTGTTCCCGGTTGGCGGGATCCAGGTGCCGGAGGAGCTGCCACTGCTGGATGGTCCGGATGCCGCGGTCAGCGAAGTCGTCGCCTTGTACAACCACGCCCGCGAACAGTTCGCCGGACTCGGCATGGAGGTCGAAGCGCTGCGCCAGGATGCCCGTGGCAGCTGGTCGCTGCAGCTGTCCAGCGGCACCCGCGTGATCCTTGGCAGCCACGAGGCGCGTTCGCGCCTGCAACGCTTCGTGCGGCTGCTGCCACGACTGCTGGCCTCGCGCACCCAGCCGCTGGAGCGTGCCGACCTGCGCTACACCAACGGCTTCGCGCTGGTCTGGGGCGATGCCCCGGCGGCCACGACAGGCGGCTCGCCCGCCAGCGTGCCGGGCCGCGCTTCGGTACGGCACGGCGCGCCGCCGACGACCGGTCGCGCGTCCTTCGACATTTCCCCTTCCCAGGCAACACGCAACACGGCAGTCCCGACATGAACCGCAAAGGCGACAAGACCCTCATCGTTGGCCTCGACATCGGCACCTCCAAGGTGGTGGCGCTGGTCGGCGAGTACTCGCCCGGCAACCCGATCGAGGTCATCGGCATCGGCACCCACGAATCGCGTGGGCTCAAGCGCGGCGTCGTGGTCGACATCGAATCCACGGTGCAGTCGATCCAGCGCGCCGTCGAGGAAGCCGAACTGATGGCCGGTTGCGAGATCCGCAGCGTCTACGCGTCGATCTCCGGCAACCACATCCAGTGCAAGAACTCGCCGGGCATTGTCCCGATCCGCGACGGCGAAGTGACCTGGGCGGACCTGGACCGGGTGCTGGACGCGGCCAAGGCGGTGGCGATCCCGGCCGACCAGAAGATCCTGCACGCGCTGCCACGCGAGTACGTGCTGGACGATTCGCAGGAAGGCATCCGCAATCCGGTGGGGATGACCGGCGTGCGCCTGGAAGTGCACGCGCACCTGGTGGTGTGCGCGCAGTCGGCGGCGGCCAACATCACCAAATGCGTGCAGCGCTGCGGCCTGCAGGTGGACGACCTGATCCTCGCCCCGCTGGCCTCCAGTACCGCGGTGCTGACCGGCGACGAACGCGAGCTGGGCGTGGTGATGGTCGACATCGGTGCCGGCACCACCGACCTGGCGGTGTTCGTCGGTGGCGCGATCTGCCACACCGCTTCGTTGCCGATCGCCGGCGACCACGTCACCAACGACATCGCGCACATGTTGCGCACGCCCACCCCGGAGGCCGAGCAGATCAAGGTCCGCTATGCCTGTGCGCTGGCACAGATGGCGACCGCCGAGGAATCGATCCAGGTGCCCAGCGTCGGCGACCGGCCGCCCAGGCGCATGCCGCGCCACGCGCTGGCGCAGGCGGTGCAGGGCCGTTACGAGGAGATCTTCGAGATGGTCCAGGCCGAGCTGCGACGCAGCGGCTTCGAGGAACTGGTTCGCGCGGGCATGGTGTTGACCGGCGGCGCTTCGAAGATGGAAGGCGTGGTCGAGCTGGCCGAGGAAATGTTGCAGATGCCGGTGCGCATCGGCATCCCCCAGCACGTCAGCGGGCTGGGCGAAGTGGTGGGCAATCCGGTGCACGCCACCGGGGTGGGGCTGCTGCTGATGGGCAGCCAGATCGAAAACCCGCGCCGCCCGAGTCTGTCCAGCGGACGCTCCGGCGGGCTGTGGGACAAAGCGAAGAAGTGGTTCCAGGGCGAGTTCTGAGGGCAGGACGCGTCCCGAGCAGTGGGCAGGGCGGAAACAAGCGGGCAGGGAAACAGGGCGGGCAACCGGACGGAGCAGGCAAGGGCGGTCACCGGGCCGCCGCAACGACAAACGAAGACATCGCACGCCGGCAGCAGACCGGCGCACGCAATTCACGAGGACACACAAATGGCACATTTCGAACTGGTCGAGAAAATGGCCCCCAACGCGGTGATCAAGGTCGTCGGCGTTGGCGGCGGTGGCGGCAATGCCGTCGCACACATGGTCAACAGCAGCGTGGAGGGGGTGGAATTCATCACCGCCAACACCGATGCGCAGGCCATCCGCAACTGCGGCGCCAAACTCCAGCTGCAGTTGGGCACCAACGTCACCAAGGGTCTGGGTGCAGGCGCCAACCCGGAAGTCGGCCGTCAGGCCGCGCTGGAGGATCGCGAGCAGATCATCGAGGCGCTGGACGGGGCCGACATGGTTTTCATCACCGCCGGCATGGGTGGCGGCACCGGCACCGGCGCCGCGCCGGTGGTCGCGCAGGTGGCCAAGGAGATGGGCATCCTGACGGTGGCCGTGGTCACCAAGCCGTTCCCCTTCGAAGGCCGTCGCCGCATGCAGGTGGCGCTGAAGGGCATCGAGGAGCTGAGCCAGCACTGCGACTCGCTGATCACCATCCCCAACGAAAAGCTCATCCACGTGCTGGGCCGCAACGCCACCATGATCCAGGCCTTCCGTGCCGCCAACGACGTGCTGCTGGGCGCCGTGCAGGGCATCGCCGACCTGATCGTGCGCCCGGGCCTGATCAACGTCGACTTCGCCGACGTGCGCACGGTGATGAGCGAGATGGGCCTGGCAATGATGGGCACCGGCAGCGCCAAGGGCGACGACCGTGCCCAGGCGGCGGCCGAGGCGGCGATCCAGAATCCGCTGCTGGACGACGTCGACCTGGCCGGTGCCAACGGCATCCTGGTCAACATCACCGCCGGTCCGGACTTCACCATGAGCGAGTTCGACGACATCGGCCGCGCCGTGGCCGAGTTCGCTGCAGAGGATGCCACCGTGGTCATCGGCACGGTGCTCGACGCGGATCTCGGCGACGAGGTCAAGGTGACGGTGGTCGCCACCGGCCTGAACCGTGCCAGCGCCGCACAGCCGGTGCGTGGCGGTGGCTTCGAGAGCGTTCGCAACAAGCCGCAGGTGGAACTGGTGCGCACCCCGGCGCCGGCCCGCAGGGAGGCGACCACCGGCTTGCCGATCGACGACGTTGCCGATGCCTATGCGCCGGAGCAGCAGCAGGCCAACAGCGCCAACAACTTCATCCGCGCGATGAACGCCGGCAACAGCCTGCGCCGTTCCACCGCGACCGAACCGGCCACCCCCCCGGTGGCGGACTTCGGCGGTGGTGGCGACTACCTGGACATCCCGGCGTTCCTGCGTCGCCAGGCGGACTGATCGTCAGCAGGCGATGACGCGGCAGCACCGGCCTGCAGCGACCCGGCATCCGCCGGGCGTGCGGGGAGGGGTGCCGTCGCGACCGGACACGGCTGGCGAGCCCTCCGCCAAGGTGTCCGAGCGCAGATGCTTTTGCCCGGTGGAATCCGGGCGTGATCCTCGTTTCCGGCCGACCGTGATGGTCGGCCGGCTTTCTCCGGCAGCCGTGTGCCGGGCCTGATTCAGCATCCGGCATGCTCTAATGTGTCCCGCCGTTCCGCTTCCGCAACCCCCGATCCGGTCTTCCATGGTCCAGCAGCGCACTTTCAAGAACACCATCCGTGCCACGGGCGTGGGCCTGCACAGCGGCGAAAAGGTGTACCTGACCATGCGTCCGGCACCAGTGGATACCGGCATCGTCTTCCGCCGCGTGGATCTGGATCCGGTCGAACAAGTGCCGGCAAAAGCCGAACTGGTCACCGAGACCACCCTGTGCACCGGCCTGAGCTGCGGCCCCGCCCGCGTGCAGACCGTCGAGCACCTGTTGTCGGCACTGGCCGGCCTGGGCATCGACAATGCCTGGATCGACCTGTCCGCGGCTGAAGTGCCGATCATGGATGGTTCGGCCGGCCCCTTCGTGTTCCTCGTGCAGTCCGCCGGAATCCTCGAGCAGGACGCGCCCAAGCGGTTCATCCGCATCCGCGAGCCGGTCGAGGTGCACGATGGCGACAAGTGGGCACGGCTGGCACCGCACGACGGTTTCCGCCTGGACTTCACCGTCGACTTCCGCCATCCGGCCATCCCCAGCACCCAGTCGCGGGCGGTCATCGACTTTTCCTCGACCTCCTACATCAGGGAAGTCAGTCGCGCCCGGACCTTCGGCTTCATGCGTGACTTGGAATACATGCGCGAGCGCAACCTAGGGCTCGGTGGCTCGATGGACAACGCCATCGTGCTGGACGAGTTCCGTGTGCTGAACGAAGACGGCCTGCGTTACGCCGACGAATTCGTCCGCCACAAGATCCTCGATGCCGTCGGTGACCTGTATCTCGCCGGCCATCCCATCATCGGTGCCTACGAAGCCTACAAATCCGGTCATGCCTTGAACAACGCCTTGGTGCGTGAACTGCTGTCGCGGCCGGAAACCTGGGAAGAAGTCAGCTTCCACGACGACACCGCGCTGCCGGTGGCTTACGCCGCACCGCTGCCGGCCTGACACCCGATTGCCGTCCCGGCCGCGCCACGTCGACCGTAGACAGCAGGGCGGTACGTATTACACCTCCACGTTCGGCGCGCTATTTCATGGCGCGGCGTTGTCGCCGCTTTTTTCGATGCGCTGACGAAAGCGCTCGGAGCCCAGGAGACCGCGCAAGTGGTTGACAGGGCAGGGGAGGCGCTCCGTTGACAGGTCTGCGGGCAAGAGGCACGCTACAGCTTCGCGCGTCGACTTGGGCGCATATAAAGTGTTAGCCTTTACTGGGGAGAAACATGGACAACCGTGAGATGGAGTACGTCG
>JAUNRQ010000082.1 GCA_030535605.1 Pseudoxanthomonas suwonensis | reverse complement strand
GGCCGATCTTGTCGGCATGGGCGCCGGTGAAGCTGCCCTTCTTGTGGCCGAAGAATTCGCTTTCCATCAATTCGGCCGGAATCGCGCCGCAGTTGACCGGAATGAACGGCCCGGTGGCGCGACCGCTTTCGGCATGGATGGTGCGTGCGACCAGCTCCTTGCCGGTGCCGGACTCGCCATGGATCAGCACCGGTGCCTGGCTGCGGGCGACCTTGGCGACGATGGCCCGCAACGAGCGCATGGCCTCGGAGTCACCGCCCAGCCGCTGCAGCGCGCCGCCGCCGACTTTCGCGTCGACAGGCTTGGCGGCGTCACGATGGCGCAGTTCCAGCGCGCGCTGGACCAGGCCACGCAGCACCTGGATGTCCACCGGCTTGCTGACGAAGTCGAAGGCACCGGCTTGCAGCGCCTCGACCGCGGCTTCGACATTGCCGAAGGCGGTGATCATCGCCACCGGCATGTCAGGATGGTGCTCGGCAATCTCCCGCACGAGCTCCATGCCCGAGCCGTCGGGCAGGCGCATGTCGGTCAGGCACAGGTCGAACGGCTGGCTGGCCAGCAGTTGCCGCGCTTCGTTCAGGTTGGCGGCGGACTGGGTGCGCAGCCCCATCCGGGTCAGGGCCATGACCACCAGTTCGCGCAGGTCGCGCTCGTCGTCGACGATCAGGGCGCAGGCATTGGAAGGGCTGGGGGAATTCATCACGACAGCAGTTTAAACGTATCCCCGCTGGGCAGGCGGATGCGGAAGCAACTGCCGCCGCCGGGGACGGGCCGGTACTCGAGTTGGCCCTGGTTGGCGCGGCACAGTTCGCGGGCGATGTACAGGCCCAGGCCGGTGCCGTGTTCGGAGGTGGTGTTGAACGGCTGGAACAACCGGTCGATGCGCGCCGGCGGGATGCCGGGGCCGCGATCGACCACTTCCAGCCACGCTTCGCCGCGCTCGGTGCCCATCTGCAGCCGCACCCGTGGCGGGGCATCGGGCTGGCGGCCGTGGGTCATGGCGTTGCCCACCAGAATGGCCAACACCTGCTGCAACTGCTCGGGATCGGCCATCGCGGCGGTGCCGCCGGTGGGGGCGTCGGCGACGGTGAGGTGGTCGGCCAGGTCGGGCTGGATGGTGGCGTGGTCACGTGCGAAGCGCTGCGCCTGCTGCCACAGGTCCAGCCGTTGCGGCGAGGCGCGTTCGCGTCGGGCCATGCCCAGGACGCTATCGATGATGGCGTTGGTGCGCTGGCATTGCTGGCGGACGATGTTCAGCAGGTGACGGTCGGCTTCGCGGATGTCGGTCGATTCCTGCAGCAACTGGGTGGCGTACTGGATGGCCGCCAGCGGGTTGCGGATTTCGTGCGCCAGGCTGGCGGAGAATCGCCCCATGGCCGCCAGCGAGATTGTCTCTGCGCGCCGCGAGACCTGCTCGGCATCATCCAGGAACACCAGCGCAGCGTCGTCGCCGGCCTGCAGCTGGACGATGCGGGGCAGCACTTCCACCGCGTCTTCGCCCATGTTCACGGGTTGTTGTGGGGCATTGCGCGATTGGCGCCAGCGCGTGACCTGCTGCGCCAGCGCCGGGCTGATGTCCGCCAGACGCACGCCTTGTGGCGCGATGTCCGCATCCAGCAGCGCCAGCGCGGCCTCGTTGGCCAGGCGGATCCGCCCGTTGCCATCGACCAGCAACACGCCGGTGCGCATGCGGCGGATGACCAGTTCGTTGAGATGGGCCAGGTTTTCCAGCTGCAGCCCTTGTTGCAGTGCCAGGTCGTGGCTTTCCCGATTGCTCTGCGCCAGGCTCCAGGCCAGCAGCGCGGCGGCACCATAGCCCAGTGCGAACAGCAGCCGTTGCAGCACGCTGCCGGCGTCCAGCCCGGTTTCGATCGCCGCCCACACCGTTTGCATCGACAGCGCCAGTGCCGCCAGCGCGGCCATCGCCATGCCTTCGCGCAACGGCAGCAACACCGCCGCCGCGGCAACCCCGAACAGCAGCAGCATGGCGATGGTGGCGGTGGAATAGGGCAGCAGCCAGATCGCGACCATGGCCACGGCGATGTCCACCGCAACCCCGCGCAACACGCGCCGTTGCAGCCGCCGCTCCGCTTGCACGCCCTTGGGTTGGCGCAGCAGCATCGCCAGCGCGAAGCCGATGTAGGCCAGCCCCAGGCCCATGGCCAGCCGCGGATGCGTGGGCTCGCCGAGCAAGGTTCCCATCGGCCCCATCAGCAGCAGCCCGAGGACGGCAGCGGCCAGCAGACGATACAGGTTGAAGAAGTACAGCTCGCGGCGCAGGTGGGTGCCGGGAGCGACCGGATTGTCGGCGGGCAAGGGCAAGCGCGGGGATTCCGGGGGCGGTGCGCCGGAGTATAGGTGCGGGGCCGGATTTTGCCCGGCGGCGGCGCATCGGCGAGAATAGGCGGCCCGCTGCGCACCGCGGGCCCGGATCAACGCCGGGCCGGGTCGCCGTGCGGTCCTCCTTCCCACAATCCGGTGATCCATGAACTTCCACGAATACCAGGCAAAGCAACTGTTTGCCGAGTACGGCATTGCCGTGCCCCCCGGCCAGGTGGCCCATTCCCCCGATGAAGCCGTGGCCGCGGCCAAGGCCATCGGCGGCGACTTCTGGGTGGTCAAGGCGCAGATCCACGCAGGCGGCCGCGGCAAGGCCGGCGGCGTGAAGCTGTGCAAGACCCTGGACGAAGTGCGCGACAACGCCAAGGCGATGCTGGGCACCACGATGGCCACCTACCAGACGGCCGGCGTCGAGCTGCCGGTGGATTCGG
>JAUNRQ010000008.1 GCA_030535605.1 Pseudoxanthomonas suwonensis | reverse complement strand
TGATGGCCAAGGCGATGAACCGCAGCATCAAGTCGGTGCTGTTCTCCAACTTCGGGGGCGCGTCGGCACAGGCGCAGGACATCGCCGGCAGCCAGAAGCCGATCGATGCCTCCGACGTGGCCGCGATGATGGCCTTCGCCGAGCGCGTGGTGATCGTGCCGGGTTACGGCATGGCGGTGGCGCAGGCCCAGCACAAGATCTGGGAACTGACCCAGCGCCTGCAGGAGCGCGGGGTGAAGGTGCGTTTCGCCATCCACCCGGTGGCCGGACGCATGCCCGGGCACATGAACGTGCTGCTGGCCGAGGCCGGCGTGCCCTACGACCTGATCGTGGACATGGACGACATCAACCCCGAGTTCCGCAACACCGACGTCTCGCTGGTGATCGGTGCCAACGACGTGGTCAACCCGGTGGCGAAGACCGATCCGGCCTCGCCGATTTACGGCATGCCGATCCTCGACGTGGTCGATTCGAAGAACACCATCGTCATCAAGCGCGGCAGGGGCACCGGGTTCGCCGGCATCGAGAATGCGCTGTTCTATGCCGACAACACGCGCATGCTGTACGGCGATGGCGCGGAGATGGCCAGCGCGCTGGTGACGGAGTTGAAGGCGCTGGACGGCGGGCACTGAGCCGGTCGGCTGCCGTGCAGGGACGGTGCGACCCTGCACGTCCTCTTGCCAGCTCGATGTGCGCCGGAACGCCCAGGCGCGCCGCAAACGCCACCAGCATGTCCACGGTGCGTTGGATCAGAACCGCACGGTTGCACTCAGCCCGTACATCCGTGGATTGCCCGGGATGAAGGTCGGGGTGCCGAACAGGCGTCCGGTGTTGCCGGCGTCGATCAGGAAGCTCTCCCCGGTCAGGTTGTTGCCCCACACGCCGATGTCCCAGCGGCCGCCGTCCAGGCGCACGCCGGCGCGCAGCGCCAGCAGGCCGTAGGCGTCCTGCGAGAGCAGTTCGTCGTTGTCGTCCTCGAAGTACACCTTGGACTGCCAGCTGTACGAGGGCCGCAGGTAGACGTTGGCGGCATCGCCCATCGGCAGGCTCCAGTCCAGGCCGACCGAGAAGGTGCGGTCCGGTGTCAGGCGGAAGCGGTTGCCGGCATACCGTTGCACGTTGCCGTCGTCGTCGCGGTCATCGAAGCGCGCGCGCAGCCACGCGGCATTGGCGAAGGCGGTCAGGCCCTCCGTCAGCCGGCCGTACAGCGAGGCTTCGACGCCGTGCGCGGTGGCGTTGCCGGCATTGGTCGGCACGAACGGCGGCACCGCGCCGGACGGGTTGGGCATGTCGGTCTGGAAGTTGCTGTAGTCGTAGCGGAAGGCGGTCAGGTCGTAGACGAAGCGCCCGTCGTTGAGCGCGCCCTTCAGGCCGACCTCGATGCTGTTGACGTTCTCCGCCGGGAGCACTTCGCTGCCCTGCGGAGTCACGCTGATCACCTCCGGGCGGCGGCCGCGCGCATAGCTGGCGTAACCGGCCAGACCTTCGGCGACGTCGTAATGCGCGGCGATGCGGCCCACGGCCGAGGTGAAAGTGTCGCCGTGGGTCAGCTTGCCGGGCGTGGCCAGGTTCAGGATGTTGCGGCTCCCGGGCGTCGGCGCGCCGGTGCCCAGGCCGCCAAGCAGCGAGGGCGCGTTTCCGGCGAAGCCCTGGTAGCCACCGGTGAGCTTTTCGCGGGTGACGCGCACGCCGGCGGTCACGTCCAGACGGTCGGTGAGGCTCCAGGTGCCATCGGCGAACACGTCGAAGCTGCGCGTGCTGCCGTAGTTGGCGAACCCCTCGTGGTGCACGGGCTTGAGCACCATGCCCGGTGGCATCATCGCGCCCAGGCCCAGGAACGGCGTGCCATCGGCATTGAGCACCGGCGGGCGCGGGAACAGCGTGCCCGGCGGCAGCGCGCCCATCATCCACATCAACCCCGAGATCTGCTGGCGGATGCCGTCGTCCTGCAACAGCAGGGCCAGCAGGCTGCGCTCGTCGGTGGTGAAGGGCACGCGCTGCTCGCCATCTTCCTGGAAGTAGCTGGCACCGAAGAAGCCGGCGAAGTTGCGCGCGTTGTCGTAGTTGAAGCGCACCTCGTGGCTGAACTGGTTGCCCTTGGCGATCTCGGCGAACTCCAGTGCCGGGATCTGCGAGCCGTCGGCGTCGAATTCTTCGTGCGAGTCGAACGCGCGCCAGCCGCTGATGGTGTTCAGCGTCCACGACTGGCTCAGCGGGAAATCGCCCAGCATGGTGATGCCGTGGGCGCGGCGCTCCAGGCCCAGGGAGTCGCCGCGATTCAGGTCGCCGGCCGCGAACGGGTCGGTGCTGCCGGCGCGGGTCGGAATGGTGCCGCTGCGGAAAGCGGTGCCCGGCGGCGTGTCGCGCTGGGTGTTGACGATCAGATCCAGCCGGCTTTCTTCGCCGATCAACATGCCCAGTCCCAGCCGCAGTGCGGTGGTGTCCTTGCCGTTGAGGCGGCCGCCGGACAGGTTCTCGTAGGCGCCGTCGCGCTGTTCGTGGAAGAACGCCACGCGGCCGTACAGTGCGTCGGTGCCCAGCTCCGCGTTGTAATGGCCGTCCACCAGGCGCTGGTTGAAATTGCCCACGCCCATTCGCACGCGACCGTCGTTGCCGGCGCGCGCCTTGTTCTGGATGTAATGCACGGCGCCGGTCTGCGCGGCACGGCCGAACAGCGTGCCCTGCGGCCCGCGCAGCACTTCCACGCGTTGCATGTCGAACAGTTCCACCGATGCCCCGCGCGCGCGGCTGAGCGAAATGCCGTCCTGGAAGATCGACACGCGCGCCTGCTGGTTGGCCGCACCCGAGTCCGAGGTGATGCCGCGGATCACGTAGCCGGGGTTGTTCGGGCTCTGCTCCTGCACCTGCAGGCCTGGCACGTAGCCGGCCAGATCGCCCAGCCCGGTCGCGCCCAGGTTCTCGATGAACTCACCCGAGTAGGCCGTCACCGCCAGTGGTACGTCCTGCACCTGTTGCTCGCGCTTCTGCGCGGTGACCACGACGCGGTCGAGTTGCTCGGCCGAAGGCGGCGCCTGCTGGGCGAGCGCGGGCAGGGCGAGGGTGGCCAGCAGCGCAAGGCTGACGGCACGCGCAAGGCGATGGACTGGCATGAGGGATTCCCGGTGACGAGGCGAGGACGGTCGGCGCGCGCCGACCGTTGCGCTGCGTATGGTCTGCGGGATTTGTTACCAGGTCGTGAAATCAACGCGCCCGTCAAGACGTCACCACAGGGTCATGTCCATCGACCACATTGCGTGGTTGCTGGGAGGAGGATGCCGATGGCGCAAGACGGGGGAAACGGTCAGGGCGGGGTCGGGCGGCGCCGGTTCCTCAAGGTCGCGGGGGTGCTCGCGGCGGCCGCACCGTTCGCCACGCGGCTTGCCGGATTGCGGGCCGGCGAGGCACTGCCGCATTCGCCTGCCGGCTTCCCGCAATCGGTGGCCTCGGGCGATCCGCGCCCGGACCGGGTGCTGCTGTGGACCCGTGCCCCATCTGCGGATGGTCGCGACACTCTGCTGCGCCTGCAGGTGGCCGACGATGCCGGCTTCACCCGACTGCGGGTCGATCGCGCATTGACCGCGCGGGCCGCTGCCGACCACTGCCTGCGGGTGCGGGTGCGCGGGCTGCAGCCGGGTCGCCGGTACCACTACCGCTTCCTGCGCCAGGACGCCGGTGCCTGGACCAGTTCCCGCCACGGTCGCACGCGCACTGCGGCCACCGCCGATGTCGCCGCGCCGCTGCGCTTTGCGGTGATGAGTTGCCAGGACTACGGCGGGCGCTGGTACAACAGCCTGCTGCCGCTGCTGCAGGACCTGGAGCGGGGCGGGGAGCTGGACTTCATCCTGCACCTGGGCGACTTCATCTACGAAACCGTGGGCGATGCCAGCTTCCAGAGCGTGGGCGGCGAGCGTTCCATCCGTTTCGACGACATCGATGGCGCCCTGCCTGTCGAACAGGGCGATCGCAGCTTCATGGCCGCGCGCAGCCTCGACAACTACCGCCAGCTGCACCGCACCTTCCGGGGCGATGCGGTGCTGCAGCGGCTGCTGGAGCAGGCACCGCTGGTGGCGGTGTGGGACGACCACGAGTTCTCCGACGATTGCTGGCAGGACCACGGCACCTATGTGGACGGGTTGCGCGAGGAGGCCGATGCGCAGCGCCGCCGCAACGCCGAGCAGGCCTATTTCGAATACATGCCGGTGGACATCGATACCGGCAGCGAGGATGCGCACGGCGCTGTGCCGGTGGAGGCCGAACACCTGTTCCCGCACACCCGTCTGTGGCGGGAACTGCGCTTCGGCCGCGACGTGCAACTGCTGCTGCTGGACTACCGCAGCGCCCGTCCCGACCATCCGGTGCCCGAAGATGCCTTCCCCGGTGCGCTGGCGTATGACGCGCCGACCCTGGTGCGGCTACTGCCGCTGACCGGCATCGACCCCGCACAGGCCGATGGCAGCCTGCTGCCGTATCTGCAACCGGGCCATCCCGAGTACCGGCGCGTGCGTGGCGCTTTGCTGCGTGCGCTTGCCCGGGCATGGCGCGATGCGGGCCTGGATGCCGGACAGGCCCGCCGCCGCGCGCGGGCCGCGGTGGCCGCGCCGATGGCCCTGCACGTGGTGCGTGCGGTGCTGGAACGCTACAACGCGGCAGTTCCGGGGCTGCTGCGCGTGCGACTGCCAGAGGCGCGGGCGGACCTGCCGCGCGGCCTGCCGTGGCTGGCCTTGGGCAAGCAGGGCCTGTTTGCCGACATCGGCAGTCGCTATTTCGTGGTGCAGGCGGCCTACGCGTTGTTGCTGGCCCTGCGCGCGGTCGATGTCGATCACCTCGTGGCACCGGCACTCGGGGCGGATCAGCAGGCGTGGTTGCACGCGAAGTTGCAGGGGCCGCGTCCGTGCTGGCGACTGCTGGGCAGTTCGGTGGCGATGGTGCCCATGGTGCTGGATCTGGCCGATCCCGCGCTGGATGCACCTGAACCGATGCGCCGGCGCTTCCTGCTGAACGTGGACCAGTGGGATGGCTTCGGCGATCAGCGCGATGCCTTGGTGCAGGCGCTGGATGCGTCCGGTGGCGCGCTGGTGTTTTCGGGCGACATCCACGCCGGATTCGCGAGCCAACTCGGCACGCGCACCAGCGAGTTCACCGTGCCGGCGGTCTCGTCCACCACGCTGGCGGACATCATGCGCCGCAGCGCCACCGCCGATCCGCACACTGCCGATGCCGGTCGGCGGCTGGTGGACGCTCTGGATACGCTGTTGCCCGGTGCCGAGCCGCGGATCCGCTACGCGCAGACCACCCGGCACGGGTTCGGCCTGGTGGAGCTGGATGGCGAGGTGGGGCGGGTGTCGTTCTTCGAAGTGCCCGCGTCGCTGTGCCGGGCCTCGCGCTACGGCGATCCGGACGCGGCGATTGCGGAAGGTCGCTGGGTGCGTTTCGCGCTGGATGGGCGCAGTGGGCGGATGCAGCCGCTGCCGGCCGAGGTGTAAGCGCCCGGGGCAGGGCTTGTCGGGGGGCTCAGGGCCAGCGCCAGGCTGCCAGCGCCACCAGCAACCCCAGGACGTACCAGGCCAGCTCCACCGGACCGTTGGCCATGCCGGACAGCGTCCACGCGTAGTGCAGTCCCGTGCGGGGGATGGCTTCCCACGGCAGCAGGCCGAACAGCCGTCCGATCTGCGCACCGGCAATCCACCAGTTGGCCAGGGCGATGGCCAGCGCAGTGAAGGCCAGCGCCAGCAGTGCGCGCAAAGGGCGGCGGCCGATGCGTCCCAACCGCACGATGAGCATGGCATCGATGGCCGCGACCACGGCCATCCAGCCGGCCTGGGTGTTCCATGCCAGCGACAGCAGTGTCCACAACGCGGCGATGCCGGTGCTGCCCAGCAGCAGCAGGAAGGCGGCAAACAGCGGTCGTGCGCGTGGCGGCGAGGCGGACATCGGGTGGAGATGGCGAAAAACGCCACAGGATACCGGCTTTCCTACGCTAAAATGACGCTTTGTCCGCGTCCATGCCGAGAGCCGTCGATGTATTCCCGCAGCAGCGAACCCGTCCGCTTCGAACGCGATACCGAAGCGGTGCTGGTGCCCGCCGGTGACGTGGTCACCTTGCCTGCGGGAAGCACGGGCTACATCACCCAGGGCTTGGGCGGCAGCTACACGGTGTTCGTCGAGGGCAACCTGTTCCGCATCGCCGGCAGCAATGCCGACGCCATCGGCAAGGACGTGCCGCCGCCGATCGAACTGCCGGAAGGCGCGAGCGACGAGGAGGTCGAGAAGCTGGTGTGGTCGCAGTTGCGC
Source organism: Pseudoxanthomonas suwonensis (assembly GCA_030535605.1). Lineage (GTDB taxonomy): Bacteria > Pseudomonadota > Gammaproteobacteria > Xanthomonadales > Xanthomonadaceae > Pseudoxanthomonas_B > Pseudoxanthomonas_B suwonensis_B. Next base: position 43,320 of record JAUNRQ010000008.1, on the reverse strand, counting down.
ACCTGCTTCGACCCGGAGATCCCGATCAACGTGGTCGACCTCGGGCTGGTCTACGACGCCACGGTGCTGTCGCATCCGGAGCAGGCCGGCCAGCGCAAGGTCGATGTGCGCATGACCCTCACGGCACCGGGCTGCGGCATGGGCGACGTGTTGGTCGCCGATGTGCGCGACAAGCTGGAGCTGATCCCGACCGTCGCCGAGGCCGACGTAGAACTGGTCTTCGATCCGCCGTGGACCCGCGAGATGATGAGCGAGGCGGCGCGGTTGCAGGTCGGGATGTTCTGACGACACCGCACGCCGTGATGGCGTGCGCTTGCCATGGCGTGTTCGTGGGCGCTCGCCGGCCGCCCGCCGCCCGCCTGCGCGAGTGGCGTGAACAAATGGCACGTCCGTGATCGGCGCGGGCCTCGTTGTCCTTGCATCGACCCACTCGGCCACAGGGTCGGCGCGGGAGCGGTCGTTGATGCCTTGGTTGGAGTTCGTGGCGCGGCTTTTTTCCGTGTCGCGCGGTGGCCTTCGTCATATTTCCATGCGCTTCGTGCCGGAAGGGTACGTTCAGGTATGGCGCATGCGCTTGATTCGTTTCGCTTTTCGCGCAAAACCGGTTGTGCGACTGCGTCACGCGGCGAGCCTTGCATTTCTGAATGCGTTGGAATGCTGCGGTTTTCGCCGATCTCCCGAACCTTTTTCGTCATTTTGCTTGCAAATCGCTGAAAGGGTGACTCATAACGTCACTTGCAGACGTTCAGCGTCAGCGCGTCTGCAGCCTGCAGGGGTCCCGGAAGTCATGCGTTCGTACCTTTTGGTGGTGCGCAGCGCGGCAGGTCGTTTCCAGCTGGCGTTTCGAGAGGAGTCAAGCATGTCCGAGTTGAACAATAAGTTCCGGTCGCGTCGCCGTGTCCTGGCCGCCGCCACCGTCGCAGTACTGGCGTCGTTCGGTGCCACGTCCGCGTTTGCACAGGCCAAGCTGAACATGGCTGGTCTGGAAGGCGGCGAAGGCGCGTACGACGGTTTCATCGTCAAGTACCGCGACGGCAGCGCCGCCCACGGCAACGTGGCGCGCATGCAGCAGGCCGTGCAACGCGCAGCGGCGCGTGCGCTGCCGGCACAGGCACAGGGTCGTGCCATCGGGCTGCGCCACGAGCGCCGCCTGTCCGTGGGTGCCGACGTGATCCGGCCGACGCGCAAGCTGGACCGCGTCGAGGCCGAGCAGCTGATGCGCCAGATCGCGACCGACCCGGATGTCGAATACGTCGAGCTCGACCTGCGCATGTACCCGACCCTGACCCCGAACGACACCCATTACGGTGTGCAGTACGGATATGGCAGCGGTGCCGGTGGCATGCGCGCCGACCAGGCGTGGGACAAGGCGACTGGCACCGGAATCGTGGTGGCGGTGCTGGACACCGGCATCACCAACCACTCCGATCTCAATGCCAATGTCCTGCCGGGCTATGACTTCATCAGCGACGCCAGCCGCGCACGCGACGGCAACGGCCGCGACAGCAACCCGCGCGACGAAGGTGACTGGATCACCGCCAACCAGTGCGGTGGCAGCCATGCCGCGCAGAACTCCAGCTGGCACGGTACCCACGTCGCCGGTACCGTCGCGGCGGTCACCAACAACTCGCGCGGCGTGGCCGGTACCGCGCCCAACGCCAGGATCGTCCCGGTCCGTGTGCTGGGTGCGTGCGGTGGCAGCAGCTCGGACATCGCCGATGCCATCGTCTGGGCATCCGGCGGCAGCGTCTCGGGGGTGCCGACCAACCAGAATCCGGCCGAGGTGATCAACATGAGCCTGGGTTCGAGCGTGCCAGCCACCTGTTCGATGACCTACCAGAGCGCGATCAACGGCGCCGTGAACCGCGGTACCGTGGTGGTCACCGCTGCCGGCAACTCGAACACCACCGCCAACCATCCTCCGGGCAACTGCCCGAACGTGATCAACGTGGCGGCCACCACCGAGACCGGTTCGCGCGCCAGCTTCTCCAATTACGGCTCGCGCATCCACGTCTCGGCACCGGGCGATCGCATCGCCTCGACCGTCAACACCGGCAGCACCACCCCGTCCAGCGAAGGCTACAGCTACATGAGCGGCACCTCGATGGCGGCACCGCATGTGGCCGGCGTGGTCGCGTTGATCCAGTCGGCTGCCTCGACCCCGCGCTCGCCCTCGCAGATCCTGCAGATCCTGCAGAGCACCGCGCGTGCGCTGCCGGGTGCCTGCAGCGGTGGCTGCGGCGCAGGCATCGTCAACGCCAAGGCGGCGGTGGATGCCGTCTCCGGGGGCGGTGGTCCCGGCCCCGGCCCCGGCCCGGTCGATCCGAACCAGCTGCAGAACGGCGTGCCGGTGACCGGCATCTATGGCTCGTCCGGCACCGAACGCCGCTACACCGTGCAGGTTCCGTCCGGCCGCAGCCAGCTGCGGATCGTCATGTCGGGCGGCAGCGGTGATGCCGACATGTACGTGCGTTACGGCAGCGCGCCGACCACCAGCAGCTACAACTGCCGTCCGTTCCGCTACGGCAACAACGAGAGCTGCACCTTCAGCGCCCCTCCGGGCGGCACCTTCCACATCATGGTGCGTGGCTACTCCACGTTCTCCGGTGTAAGCCTGGTCGCGACCTACTGAGCTGCCCCGTCGTGAAAACGAAAACCCCGGTCTCGGCCGGGGTTTTTCTTTTTTGCGGTGCTTGATGGTGGTGCAGGGCGGGCCGTGGCGCGGATCAGTCCACTGCCTCGAAGCGGTTGGCGGCCACGTTCTTGCGCACCTGCGCCGGGTCCCAGATGCGCCCGTTCATGGCGATGTACACGCCGGCCGGCAGCGACTGCACCGCGCCGACCGCGCAGCCGATGTTGAACTCGGCGTCGGAGCCGCGGAAACGGGCAGGGTTCAGTGCGCCGGTCAGGACCATGGTCTTGTCCGGAATGCTCGCCAGCACCTTCGCGGTTTCGACCATCGTGTCGGTCCCGTGGGTCACCAGCACGTGGTGCGCCGGCTGCGCGGCGATGGTTGCGCGGATCAGTTCGCGGTCTGCCTGGCCGATGTGCAGCGAGTCCTTGCGGAGGATCGGAATCACGCTGAAGCGGAAGGCCACGCCGAGTTCTTCCAGGATCCGGCCGATTTGCGGCTCGCCGATCTGGAAGTCGGACTTGTCGTCGAAGTACACCTTGTCGATTGTGCCACCGGTGGTGATGACCAGAAGGTCCTGCATGCCGCGATCCGCTGCTCGGAAGCGGCGATTATAGGCCGCTGCCGGCGTGGGCCAGCGCTGACGGGGACGTGTCGTTCTTGATCAGGGCACCGACCGGTGCTTGCCGAAGCGCGCGCGCAGGCCGGCATGGCTGGAGGCGAACACCACCACCAGCGCGAGCGCGATTTCCAGCAGCGCGAACAGCCGTTGCCCGGGATGTGCCCAAGCCACCATCACGCCGTGCGAGAACCACAGCAGCGCCAGCACCCCGGCCCAGAATCCGGCGCTGCGCATGCCGGCGATTGAGGCGATCGCCAGCAGCAACGGCGGCAATGCGGTCAACGCCAGCAGCGTCCAGTTGCCGTCCGGCAGCCGCCAGGCCAGATACAGCGCGGTCAGGGCCAGCAGCGCGATGCGCAGGACCAGGTGGTGGCGCGGCGTGCGCCGTGTCTCGCGCCTGTCGTTCACTGTCGCAACGCCGTGGCGATCCGCGCCATCCGTCGACCCAGGGCGCGGGCCAGGTGGGCTTCGTCGTCACTCGGTTGCGGGTCGTTGTCGGCCCCGGCGACATGGCTGGCACCGTAGGGCGTGCCGCCGCTGCGGGTGGTGTTGAGGCGGTTTTCGGTGAAGGGGATGCCGACGATCACGCAGCCGTGGTGCAGCAACGGGACCTGCATGCTCAACAGGGTCGACTCCTGTCCGCCGTGCTGGGTCGCGGTCGAGGTGAACACCGCCGCCGGCTTGTCCACCAGCGTGCCGCTGGCCCATTCGGCACCGAGGGTGTCGAGGAAATGCTTGACCGGCGCGGCCATGTTGCCGAAACGGGTGGGGCTGCCGAGCACCAGGCCGGCGCACTCGACAAGGTCGGCCGCACTGACATACGGGGCGCCGCTGTCGGGTTCCGGCGGGGAGGCGACCGCGGTGACCGGGGCCACGGGAGGCACCGTGCGCAGCCGTGCAGCGCAACCGTCGATCTCGCCGACGCCGCGGGCGATCTGCCGCGCCAGCTGTGCCACCGAGCCACCGCGGCTGTAGTACAGGATCAGGATCTCGTTCATGGTGGCCAGCATAACCGTGGGTGATGGCGTGACGGCACATGGTCGTTGCGTCGGCCGCCGATCGCGCCTGCTACCCTTCGGGCCGATGAGACCCGCTCAGCAATTGCAGCAATGGCAGACGCGCCTGCGCGACCCGGCGCGCGCGCGATCGTTCGGCCGGTTCCTGTGGCGGCGGTTCCTCGACGACCGCCTGTTCGAGGCCGCCGGCGCGCTGTCCTACACCACCGTGTTCGCGCTGGTGCCGTTGTCGATGGTGGTGCTGGGCATCCTTTCGGCCTTTCCGGGCTTCCATGACCTGCAGGCCGCGCTGCTTGACTTCATCTTCTCGAACTTCGTTCCCAGCGCGGCGGATGGCGTCAAGAAGGGCTTGGCGGTTCTGCAGGAAAACATCCCGCGGCTGACGACCGCCGGCGTGATCGGCCTGGTGCTTTCGCTGCTGGTCACCTTGAACAGCGTCGAGACCACCTTCAACCGCATCTGGCGGGTGTCGACGGCGCGACCGCAGGTCAGCCGGTTCCTCGTCTACTGGACGGTGCTGACGCTCGGCACGCTGATCGCCGCGGCCAGCATCGCGCTGTCCTCGCGGTTGTTCGCGCTGGCGATCTTCGAAACCGGTGCCGGGCGCTTCCTCGAACACCTGATGCTCAGCCTTGCACCGCTGTTCATCGAGCTGCTGTGTTTCACCGCGATCTTCCGCGTGGTCCCGCACCGCACGGTGAAGTGGCGGCACGCGCTGGCCGGCGGCATGCTGTCGGTCCTGCTGTTCGAGCTGATCAAGTGGGGCGTCGGCCTGTACCTGGCCAGCTTCAAGACCTATCAGATCCTGTACGGGGCACTGGCGGCGTTGCCGATCCTGATGCTGTGGATCTACCTGACCTGGATCGCGGTGCTGCTGGGGGCGTCCTTCGCCGCGGCGATTTCCGCCTTCCGTTACCAGCCCGCGGCAATGCGCCTGCCGCTGGGTTACGAGATGTACGGGCTGCTGCGGATGCTCGGGCGCATGGCGCTGGCGCGTCGGCAGGGGTTGGGCCTGCACAGCGAGGAACTCCAGCGCCTGGACCCGATGCTGACCGACAACCTGGTGCAGGACTTCCTCGGGGCACTGGACGACGCCAACATCGTCAGCCGTGCCGAATCGGGCGAGTGGGTGCTGGCCCGTGATCTGTCCACGCTCACGCTGGCCCAACTCTACGAAGCCTGCCACCTGCGAGTGCCGATCACCGAGGCGCACCTGCCGTGCCGCGACGATGCGCTGGGTCAGGTGGCCGCCGGTGCCATCGACGAACTGCGCCTGCCGTTGCGGGACGCCCTCAAGCGTCGGGTGTCCGACCTGTACGAGGAGCTGGAAGCATGAAACGCAGCGAATCGCCATGGCTGTGTGCATCACTGCTGCTGGTGGCGGTGCTTGCGCTCGGCGGGTGCAAGCGCGGGCCGGCCGGTGCGCCATCCACGCAGGCCGCCTCGTCGTCGCAGACCGAGCCGTCAATGCAGACCGAGCCGTCGGCAACCGGGTCATCGACCGATCCGAAGACGCCCGTGTCGCTGCGCGTGGCCACGCTCGATGGCGGCACGTTCGATCTTGCCGATCACCGGGGCCGCTGGGTGCTGGTTAATTTCTGGGCGACCTGGTGTTCGCCCTGCCTGAAGGAAATGCCTGAACTGTCCGCACTGGACGCCATGCGCGAGCACATCCGTGTCGTCGGGCTGGCACAGGAAGACATCAGCGAGAGCGACATGCGGGACTTCCTCAAGCGTCGCCCGGTGGTCTATCCGGTCGCGATCATCGGCCTGGAAACGCCGTTGCCCGGGTTCGAGGGCGTCACCGGCCTGCCGATGACCTTCCTTGTGGCGCCGGACGGCACACTCGCCAAACGCTATGCAGGTGTGTTGACGGCGCAGAAGGTGGAGGCCGACATCGCTGCGCTGGGCGGGCCGGCGCCCGGCGCATGAGCGTGGCCGCGCGCTTCCACGTCAGTGGTCGGGTGCAGGGCGTGTGGTTCCGTGCGCACACCCGCGAAACCGCCGATGCCCTGGGTTTGCGCGGCCACGCCCGCAACCTTTCCGACGGCCGGGTGGAGGTGCTGGCGGTCGGCAGCGCCGAGTCCATTGATGCGCTGGAACGCTGGCTGTGGCAGGGCTCGCCGGCCAGCGAGGTGGCTGGCGTGACCCGCGAACCGGCCGACGTGGCCGAAGCGGCAGACGGCTTCACCATCGCCTGAACCTTCCGCCGGCAGTGCTTCGCCGCCAGCCACCGGAAAACGGAGCAATCCCGGCCCTCGAGCTGCCAGGGCCGCCGGCGGCGTGCCGGTGATCGCGTCAGTGATCGATGTCGCGATCGGCTTGCATCCGCGTCGGCCTGTGGTCCGGCGTTTGCCGTGCGCGGAACTGGACGGCAGCGCGGCAAATGCCACGGGATGGTTGCGTCGCGTCAGTCGCTGGATGGCGCCGGCCAGCCAGTCAGGCGGCGCAATGCCGATGCGTGGCTTTCAGTCGTCGAACGACGGGATCGGCTTGAGCGCTCCGTAGCGCTCCTTCCGGGGCTTGCCCTCGAGTGCCGGGAAATCGATCGGTGTGTCCGCCACCCTGGTGTCGGGAATGCGCGCCAGCAGGTCGGCCACCAGCGTCAGCCGTCCGCGGCGCTGGTCATTGAAATCCACCAGCGTCCACGGCGCGTGGCGGGTGTGGGTGGCCTTGAGCATGGCCTCGCGGGCGCGGGTGTAGTCGCCGTACTTCCGGCGCGCGGCCACATCCACCGGCGACAACTTCCAGCGTTTCAGCGGATCGGCCAGCCGCTCCTCGAAACGCTGCTCCTGCTGCGCCTGGTCCACGGTCAGCCAGTACTTGAACAGCAGGATGCCGTCGTCCACCAGCATATTCTCGAAACGCGGCGCCTCCTCGAGGAAGGTCGCGACCTGGGCATCGCTGGCAAAGCCCATCACCTTCTCCACGCCGGCGCGGTTGTACCAGCTGCGGTCGAACAGCACGATCTCGCCGGCGGCCGGCAGGTGCGGGACGTAGCGCTGGAAATACCACTGCGACGCTTCGCGATCGCTCGGCTTGGGCAGCGCGACGACGTGGCACTGGCGCGGATTGAGGTTCTGGCTGATGGCGTTGATCACGCCGGTCTTGCCGGCGGTGTCGCGCCCTTCCAGCAGCACCAGCAGCCGCTTGCCGTTGCCATGCAGCCAACGCGCCATCTCCACCAGTTGCAGCTGCATCGGTGCCAGTGCCGCTTCGTATTGCTTGCGCTTGAGTTTGTCCATCGGCTCAGGCCTCGCGCAGCCTCGGGCGCAGGTTGGCCAGGTTGCACGGTCTGGTGCGTGCATCCAGCTGCGCGAGGATGATCTTCTCCCAACCCAGTCGACAGGCGCCTGTGGAGCCGGGCAGGGCGAACAGGAAGGTGGCATTGGCCAGACCGGCGAAGGCGCGCGACTGCAAGGTGCTGGTGCCGATGTCTTGGAAGCTCAGCTGCCGGAACAGTTCGCCGAAACCGTCCATGTGCTTGTCCAGCAGCGGCCGCAAGGCCTCCGGCGTGGAGTCGCGGCCGGTGAATCCGGTACCGCCGGTGACGAGGATGCCGTCGACCTCCGCATCGGCGATCCACTGCGACACCAGCGCCCGCAGACTGTACTTGTCGTCCGGCAGCAGCGCCCGCGCATGCAGGCGATGGCCGGCCTCGGCCAGTGCGCCGGCGAGATAGTCGCCTGAGGTGTCGTTGTCCGGGGTGCGGCTGTCGGACACCGTCAGCACGCACAGCGACAGGGGCTTGAAGTCGGTTGCAGCACTCATGCCGTCAGCCTAACCGATGCGCGGGTCGGCCGATGCCTGCTCGGGACGGGCCATCGTCCGGCATGCCAGCGCAAAGTCCCGGGCGAACGCGGTCATGTCGAACAGCCCGCTTTCTTGCCGGCGCAGCGCCAGCTCGGCCTTGAGCGCGGCCAGCATCGACGGGTCGTTGCCCAACGCAACCGCGCGCTCGATGAACGCCGCGTCGTCGGCGACGTTCATGTGCTCCATCCCGAGGTGGTGGTTGAGGCTTCCCGCGACGCGGGCGGCAAAGGTTTCCCCGGGCGTTGTCAGCACCGGACAGCCCGCCCACAACGCGTCGGAGGCAGTGGTATGGGCGTTGTAGGGATGGGTGTCCAGGAACAGGTCGGCTGCCGAGAGTCGGGCGATGTACTCGGCGTGTGGCTGCTTCTGCATGAACACGAGCCGATCCGGTTCCACGGACGCGCGCGCTGCCGCCTGGCGAAGACGCGTGTCGGCATCGCCGGGTCCGGACAGCAGCCACAGCACGCTGCCCGGCACGCGGCTCAATACCTGGAAAGCCCGTGACATGCTGCGGGGGTTCAGCTTGTAGCTGTTGTTGAAGCAGCAGTAGACCACGCCTGTCTCGGGAAGACCGAGCATCGACTTCGGGGGCGGGCCGGCAACCGCACGGCGATTGTCCGACGGCTGGAAGGAGCGCGGCAGCCGCAGCACGCGTTCGCTGAAGTGAGGCTCCATCGATGCAGGCAGCACGAATCCGTCCGCCAGGATCCAGTCGATCCACGGTGCGCCCGAGGTTCCCGGGTAGGCCAGCCAATTGACCTGGACGGGCGCCGGACGCATCGCCAGCACTTCGGGCCGCCCGCCGCCGCCCCAGCCGCGCAAGTCGAACAGCACGTCCACGTTGCGGGCACGGATGAATTCGGCGAGGGCGTGGTGAGGCAGGGCGTGCACGTCATGCAGCGTGGCGACGGCCGCCAGACGCTTGCGGATGTCGCTGCCGTCGTCACGGGCAAGGGAAAAAAGATGGATCCGGATGTTGCCAAGCCGGGCCAGTTCCTCGAGCATGGCGACCACCAGCAGGCCCGTCGGGTGCGCGCCGAACCCGTTCGACATCAGGCCGACTTGCAGCTCGCTGGACGCACTTTCCGCGCCACGTGCGGTCACCGGTAGCGGGCGCGTCCTGTTGGCGATGGCGGTGGCGCGCTGTCGCGCACACTGGTGCTGTTCGTCGGCCCCGACGTCCTCGCTCAGGAACGCGAACGGTTCCACCATCGCCGAGCCGGTGCGTACTGCGGCCCGGACCTGCCGGGACAGTGCGTCCAGATCGCGCCAGTCACACAGTTTCCTGCGCCACGCAAGCAGGTACGCGGCAAGCTGAGCTTCTCCGGGCAGCAGCCGATGGGCCAGTGCGTAGGCCTCGCTGGCGGCCTCCGCTTCGCCGACGTCCTCCAGGGCATGGCCCAGCCACACGGCAATGCCGGGGTGCGTCGGCGCTGCGCGGTGTGCGCTGCGCAGGCTGTCAACGGCTTCGATCCGGGCACCACGCATCGACTGCGCGCGCCCCAGGCGTGCCAGGGCCTCGGGGTGTCCGGGTGCCAGCAACAGTGCCTGCCGGCATGCCGCCTCACCGGCCCGGATGTCGCCGGCGTCGAGTTCGGCCTCGGCAAGCACGACCCAGGCGATCGCGTCACGTGGCCGTGCGTTCACGGCCTGACGTGCCTGGATACGCGGGTCGATCCGGTTCATGTGCCGGCCAGCCGCGCCAGTTCATCGGCCTGATGTTCGCTCTGCAGGCGTTCGATGAGGGCGTCCAGGCCGCCTTCCATGACGTTGGGCAGGTCGTACAGGGTCAGGCCGTCGACGCGGTGGTCGGTGATCCGCCCTTGCGGGTAGTTGTAGGTGCGGATCCGCTGGCTGCGGTCGCCGCTGCCGACCTGCAGCTTGCGATCGGCGGCCTGGGCGGCGTCGCGGCGTTCGATTTCCGCTTCCACCAACGTGGCCTGCAGCCGCTTCATGGCCTTGTCCCGGTTGGCATGCTGGCTGCGCTCGGTCTGGCTCTCGACCACGACCCCGCTGGGCAGGTGGGTGATGCGGATCGCCGATTCGGTCTTGTTGACGTGCTGGCCACCGGCCCCGGAGCTGCGGAAGGTGTCGACCTTGAGATCGGCCGGGTTGATGGCGATGTCGATGTCGCCGGTCTGTTCGGCGATGATCGCCACCGTCGCCGCCGAGGTGTGGATGCGGCCCTGGGATTCGGTTTCCGGCACGCGCTGCACGCGGTGGGTGCCGGATTCGAATTTCAAGCGAGAGTAGGCGCCGTCACCATCGATGCGGGCGATGACTTCGCGGAAGCCGCCATGCTCGCCGGGGTTGGCCGACTCCACCTCCACCTTCCAGCCCTGGCGTTCCGCATAGCGGCTGTACATGCGCAGCAGGTCGCCTGCGAAGATCGCGGCTTCGTCACCGCCGGCGCCGGCGCGTACTTCCAGGTACAGCCCGCCATCGTCACGCGCATCACGCGGCACCAGGTGCCCCATCAACTCGGCTTCCAGCGCCGACAGCCGGGCCTGTGCCACTTCGATTTCCTCCGCCGCCAGCACGGACAGTTCCGGGTCCTCGCGCATCGCCTCGGCGCTGGCCAGGTCCGCCCGGGCCTGGCGTTCGGCGGTGAGCGCGGCCGCCAAGGGCTCCAGCCGGGAAAACTCGCGCGACAGCGCGCGGAAGCGCTCGCCGTCGGCGATCACCCCGGCGTCGGCGAGCAGGTGGGTCAGCTCGTCGTGGCGCTCGGCCAGGGCTTCGAGTTTGTGGCGCAGGGTGGGGTGCATGGGTCAGCGGTGCCAATGAAGGAAGGAGCCGGCGGCGGTGTGTTGGCTCAGGAGTCGCGCTCGACGGGGCCGGGGAACAGTCGTTCGGCCGCGCGCAGCAATTCGGCATCGCCCGTATGCGCGGCTTCGCGCACGGCGACCGTGGGTGCGTGCAACAGGCGGTTGGTCAGGGTGTGGGCCAGCAGTTGCATCACTTCTTCCGGCGTCGATCCGGCCGCCAGTTGCTGGCGCGCGCGCGCCAGGGCCTGGTCGCGTGCGTCGCGACCGTAGGCGCGCAGTTGCAGCAGCGGCGCGCTGCGGCCGGCCGCCGTCAGTTGCTCGGCGAAGCGTGCGGCCTGCACGTCGATGATCGCCTCCGCCGCCTCCGCGGCCTCGCGGCGGCTGCGCCGGTTGTCCTCGACCGCGCGCTGCAGGTCGTCGACGGTATACAGATAGATGTCGTCCAGTTCGCCGGCGCTGGCCTCGATGTCACGCGGCACCGCCAGATCCAGCAGCAGCATCGGCCGGTGCCTGCGGCGTTGGCGCGCGGCCTCCAGCTGGCTGCGCAGCAGCACCGGGGTGCGACTGGCGGTGGCCGAAAGCACGATGTCCGCTTCCGCAAGATGGTGGTCCAGCGCCTCCAGCGGCAGCGCCACGCCACCGTGGCGGCCTGCCAGCTCCTGTGCATGCAGCAACGTGCGGTTGGCCACCAGCAGCCGCTTGGCCTTGGCCTGCGCGAGGTGGCGTGCGGCCAGCTCGATGGTTTCGCCAGCGCCGATGAGCAGCACGGTGGAATCGGCGATGCGGGCGAAGCTGGTTTCGGCAAGCCGCACCGCCGCCGACGCGACCGAAACCGGGTTGGCGCCGATGCGGGTGTCGGTGCGGGCACGCTTGGCGGTGGCGAAAGTCTGCTGGAACAACCGGTCCAGCTGGTTGCCCAGACTGCCCGCTTCGCGCGCGGTCGCCCACGCCTGCTTCACCTGGCCGAGGATCTGCGGCTCGCCAAGCACCAGCGAATCCAGCCCCGCGGCCACCCGGAACAGGTGCCGGACCGCCTCCTGGCCATGATGGCGGTACAGATAGCCGTCCAGCTCGCCTTGCCCGGATGCGTCGGGCGCAGCGGCACGTGCATGCTCGGCCAGCCACGCGGCGAGGGCGGCACCGTCGTCGCCGCACAGCGCATACACCTCGGTGCGGTTGCAGGTGGACAGCAGCGCCACTTCATCCACGTCTGGCAGCGCACGCATCTGGCCCAGCGCCTGCTCCACGCTGCTGTCGGCGAAGGCCACCCGCTCGCGCAGTTCGACCGGCGCGGTCTGGTGGTTGATGCCAAGGGCGGTGAGGCGACTCAAGGGGCGTGTCGGTTCAGGTGGTTGCGCTAAGCTGGCGCGTCAACTGGCCATTTTACTGCCCACAGCCGCCGATGCCTGTCCCGCCGCGCCTGCCTCGCTTCCCGGTCCATGCCGCGCTGATCGCCCTGTTGCTGGCATGCGGCGCGTCGCCGGCTGCCGACCGGCTCCCGGACGACCCGCTGGGACATGCCATGGCCGGTGAGTTCGCGCTGCAGGCCGGCAAGCTGGAAGATGCCGCCCGCTGGTACCTGCAGGCGGCTCGCGCCGAGGAAGGCGACGCGGCCTTGGCCGAGCTCACCACCCGCATCGCCCTGCTCGCCGGCGACAATGCCATCGCCGCGCAGGGGCTGCGGTTGTGGCGCGAGCGTGCCGAACCATCGCCGCAGTTGCGCGCCGCCAGCGCCACTCTGGCGCTGCGTCAGGATCGGATGCGGCAGGCGCGCCGCGAACTGGTCGCCCTGATGCGCGACGAGCAGGGCGAAGGTTGGCGTCATGCCCTTGGTGTGTTGGCCACGGGCAGCCGCAGCCCGGACCAGAGCGCGCGGCTGCTGACGCAGCTCGTACGTGCCGGCGAGATTCCCGCGCAGCTGCAGGCATGGCTGGCGTTCGGCGGGCTCGCCCAGCGGCTGGACGATGGCGCGCTGCAGGAGCGGATCGTGGCCGAGGTGCTGAAACGCTTTCCCGGCGAGCCGCGCGTGGCGCTGCTGCGCGCCAGCCAGTTGCGCAGCGCCGGCGACAGGGACGGCGCACGCGAGGTGCTGCGCAGCCTGCACGAGACGGCCACCGACTCGCCGGCGCTTCGGCTTTTGCTGGCGCAGGAGTACGACGCCCTCGGCGAGCTGCGTGAAGCCGAGGCGCAACTGGCGAAGGGCGAACAGGACGAGCAGCTGTACCGGCTGCGCGCCTCGCTGCTGGTGCGTGCCGAGGACAACGAGCGCTTGGCGGCGCTGTACGAGGAGGTTCGCCGCGGTGCCAGCGAGCCGGACCCGGGCCGGCGCATGTTGCTGGGCATGCTGGCCGAATCGCTGAAACGCCACGACGACGCCCTTGCGTGGTACCGCGGCGTGCCCGGTGGGCCGCTGCGTGACCAGGCGAGGATGCGCGCCGCGGTGACGCTGCACGAACTGGACCGCGCCGCCGAGGCGGTCGCCGATCTGCACCAGCTGCAGGCCGATGCCTCCGCCGAGGACGACACCCGCCGCGACGCCTACCTGATGGAAGCCGAATTGCACGCGCGCAAGGGCCCGGCCGAAGCCGCGGAGATGGACGCCTTCGCCCGCGGCTTGGGCGCGTTCCCCGACGACATCGCCCTGCTGTATTCCCGTGCCCTGAGTTGGGAGCGTCGCGACGACATCCCGCGCGCCGAGGCCGATCTGCGTCGCATCCTGGTGATCGAGCCGGACAACGTCGCCGCGCTCAACGCGCTGGGCTACACGCTTGCCGACCGCACCAACCGCTACCGCGAAGCGCTGGAGCTGATCGATCGCGCGCGCGTGGCCGAGCCGGACAACCCTGCGATCATCGACAGCTACGGCTGGGTGCTGTATCGCCTTGGTCGGCACGAGGAGGCGCTGGTGGAACTGCGTCGCGCCTTCGCGCTGATGGAGGATGCCGAAGTCGCCGCCCATGTCGCCGAGGTGCTGTGGGCACTCGGCCGGCACGAGGAAGCACGCAAATGGTTCGACACGGCTCGGGGCATCGATCCCGAACACCGCTCCCTGAAGCGTGCCTTGGAGGCGACCGGCGCATGACGACGCCTGTCTTCGGCTGGCGCGATGCACTGCGTGCCTGGACCGCGATCCGCGCGTCGCTGGCGGTCCATCGTGGCCGCGCCCGCACGCTGACGACCGCGTTCGCGATGGTGGCCTTGCTGGCCGGCTGCGTCACCGTGCCTTCGACGCGCGGCGATGGCCGGATACTGGCCTGCGACGTCGGCAGTACCGATGCCGCCTGCGTGGCGCGCATCGCCGCACACGGGGCGCTGCCGGCCGACGCTGGTGCGTCGTGGCAGTTCCAGGGGCGCGCGGCGCTCAGCGGGCGCGGACAGGGCGGCAACGCGCGGATCGAGTGGGAGCACGCGCCGTCGCAGGACGTGGTGGTGCTCAGCGCCCCGGTGACGCGCCAGAGCTGGCGGCTGGAGGCCTCGCCGACCTCGGCCACCCTGCATGGCATGGCCGGTGGACCGCGCAGCGATGGCGACGCGCAGGACCTGCTGCGCGAAGCCACCGGCTGGGAGATTCCGGTCGGCCTGCTGGGCCACTGGGTGCTCGGTCGCGCGGCGCCGACGGTGCCGGTGTCGCAGTACCGCTTCCCGTTGGCCGGCGACGAGGGCCTGCTGGCCGGCTTCGACCAGGCCGGCTGGCGAATCGACATCACCGGCCGCGACGCGCAAGGCCGGCCGCTGCGGCTCAACGCCGAGCAACCCGCGCAAGGTCACCGCGTGCGTCTGGTGATCGACCATTGGGGCGCGCCGGCACCATGAGTGCCGAAGGCGCGTGGACGCGCTGGCCGGCCCCGGCAAAGCTGAACCTGTTCCTGCACGTCACCGGTCGGCGCGCGGACGGCTACCACCTGCTGCAGAGCGTGTTCCGCCTGCTGGACTGGGGTGACGACGTGTATCTGCGGGTGCGCGATGATGGCTGCATCCGGCGCATCGGTGGTTCGGTGGCGGGCGTCGCCGAGGCCGACGATCTGGCCGTGCGCGCGGCGCGTTTGCTGCAGCAGGCCAGCGGCTGCGCGTCGGGCGTGGACATCGCCATCGACAAGCGCATTCCCGCCGGTGGCGGCTTCGGCGGCGGCTCCTCCGATGCGGCGACGGTGCTGGTGGCGCTCAACCGCCTGTGGGGCACCGGACTGGAGCCTTCCGCACTGGCCGCGTTGGGCTTGCGGCTTGGCGCGGACGTGCCGGTCTTCGTGCATGGTCACAATGCCTGGGCCGAAGGCATCGGCGAGCAGCTCACCCCGCTGGCGTTGCCGCCGGCCAGTTACGTGCTGGCCGACCCCGGTGTGCAGGTGCCCACGGCGGCGTTGTTTCAAGCCGATGATTTGACTCGGGATTGCCATCCCGCGACAATACCGGGCTACGTTTCCGGAACCGTCACGGGGAACGTGTTCGAACCGGTGCTGCGGCGCCGCGAACCAGCCGTCGAGGCCATGTTCGCAACGCTGTCGCGCATCGGTCGGCCACGCCTCACCGGCAGCGGCAGCGGCTGCTTCGTCGAATTCGCCACGCGCCAACGCGCCGAAGACGCACTGCAGCGGCTGCCCGACGGCGTGAAGGCATGGATTGCCGATGGCGTGCAACGCTCGCCATTGCTGGAAACACTGGAACACGGCCCCCGTGCCGTGGATGGTCCGGCCGGCTCGTCGCGCAGTGCGCACGCCGTCCGCCATCCGTGACGCGGGCGGCCACAACGATCCAGGGGCGTCGCCAAGTGGTTAAGGCACCAGGTTTTGATCCTGGCATGCGTAGGTTCGAATCCTTCCGCCCCTGCCAATAAAGAGAAACGAGTGGAGAGAAACGAGGAGCGACAGGCTCCTGCTTTTCACTCGTTTCTTGTTTCTTCCACGGGTTGCTGGTCCCCACTCATGAAAGACGAACGCAACATCCTGCTGTTCTCCGGCAATGCGAACCGCCCGCTGGCCAGCGCGGTGGCGTCCGAGTTGGGCATCCGCCTGGGCAAGGCGCTGGTCGGACGCTTCTCCGACGGCGAAGTGCAGGTGGAGATCGAAGAGAACGTGCGCGGCCAGGACGTGTACGTGATGCAGCCCACCTCCGCGCCCAGCGCGGAGAACCTGGTCGAGCTGCTGGTGCTGATCGACGCGCTCAAGCGCGCCTCGGCCGGCCGCGTCACCGCGGTCATCCCGTACTACGGCTATGCCCGCCAGGATCGCCGTCCGCGCTCGGCGCGGGTGCCGATCACCGCCAAGGTGGTGGCCAGCATGATCGGCACGGTCAAGACCGACCGCGTGCTGACCATCGACCTGCACGCCGACCAGATCCAGGGCTTCTTCGACGTGCCGGTGGACAACGTCTATGCCTCGCCGCTGCTGCTGGCCGACATCTGGCGCGCGCACGGCACCCAGGACATGGTGGTGGTGTCGCCGGACGTCGGCGGCGTGGTGCGTGCCCGCGCCATCGCCAAGCGCCTCGACGACGCGGACCTGGCGATCATCGACAAGCGCCGCCCGCGTGCCAACGTGGCTACCGTGATGAACATCATCGGCGACGTGGCCGGCAAGACCTGCGTGCTGGTCGACGACATCGTCGACACCGCCGGCACCCTGTGCGCCGCCGCTGCCGCGCTCAAGGCCAACGGCGCGGCCAAGGTGGTCGCCTACTGCGTGCACCCGGTGCTGTCCGGTGCGGCCATCGACAATGTCGGCAAGTCGTCGCTGGACGAGCTGGTGGTCACCGACACCATCCCGCTGTCCGAGGCGGCGCGTGCCTGTGGCCGCATCCGCCAGCTGTCGGTGGCCGAACTGCTGGCCGAGACCATCCGCCGCATCGCCTTCGGCGAATCGGTGAGCAGCCTGTACATCGACTGATTCCATTTTCCGGCAATCGCCGGAACATCGGCTCTTCTGGTCGCGGAAGAGTCGCCCATGCCGCAGCGATGCGGTTCTTCAACTGAAAGCGAGCAACAATCATGTCCAACGAACACAAGCTGTCCGCCAGCATCCGCAAGGACGAGGGGAAGGGTGCGAGCCGCCGCCTGCGTCACGCGGGCCTGCTGCCGGCCGTGGTCTACGGCGGCAGCGCCGAGCCGCAATCCATCCAGCTGGACCAGGAAAAGGTCTGGGTCGCCAGCCAGCACGAGTGGTTCTACGCCTCGATCCTGACCCTGGACATCGACGGCAAGGCCGAGCAGGTGCTGCTGCGTGACATGCAGCGCCACCCGTACCGCCAGCTGATCATGCACCTGGACTTCCAGCGCGTCAGCGCCAACCAGCCGATCCGCGTCAGCGTGCCGCTGCACTTCATCGGTGGCGAGGAGTCGCCGGCCGGCAAGTCCGCCGAAGTTGCCCTGACCAATGAACTGAACGAAGTGGAAGTGACCTGCCTGCCGGCCGATCTTCCCGAGTTCATCGAGGTCGACCTGTCGAAGATGGACGTGGGCGACACCCTGCACCTGTCCGACGTGAGCCTGCCCAAGGGCGTGGAACTGGTCACTGCCATCGACGACGAACACGACCCGGCGGTTGCCGTGGCGCGTTACGTCAAGCAGGAAGTGGAGGAAGAGACGGACGCCGACGCCGACGACGCAGCGGACGTGCCTGCCACCAAGCAGGATGCGCCGGACGCCGCCGAAGGCGACGCCGATGGCGAAGGCGAAGCCAAGGCGTAATCCGCGCCCGGCCGGGCATCGCCGCCCCGGGGGGGTGGCGATGCCGCCACTGTCACCATGCACGCACTGCGCCTGATCGTCGGACTGGGCAATCCCGGTACCGAGCACGCACGGACCCGGCACAACGCCGGGTTTCGTGTCGTGGACGAACTGGCCACGCGTGCCGGCGAGCGGTTCCGTGCCGAAGGCAAGCTGTTCGGCGAAGTCGCGCGCATCGGCATCGGCGGCGAGCAGGTCTGGCTGCTGAAGCCGGCCACGTTCATGAACCTGTCCGGCAAGTCGGTGCTGGCGGCGCTGCAGTTCTGGAAGATCGATCCGGCCGCGATGCTGGTGGTCCACGACGAATTGGACCTGGCGCCGGGTGTCGCCCGGCTGAAGTTCGACGGCGGCCACGGCGGGCAGAACGGTTTGCGCGACATCCACCGGGTGCTGGGCAATGGTGCCTACGGGCGGCTGCGCATCGGCATCGGCCACCCCGGCCACAAGGACCGGGTGACGCCGTGGGTGCTGGGGCGCGCATCCGCCGATGACGACGTCCTCATCGATCGTGCGGTGGACGCGGCCATCGACGTGCTGCCGCTGGTTGCCGGCGGTGATTTCAACGAAGCGCAGAAGCGGCTGAACACCCGGGGCTGAGCCGGGGCTTGGGGATTCGCCACCGCGGCCAGGGCGGCGCTGGCGAATCCCGAATCCCCCATCATCGTTTCCGGAGCGCTCCATGGGCATCCAATGCGGCATCGTCGGTCTGCCGAACGTCGGCAAGTCGACCCTGTTCAATGCCTTGACCAAGGCCGGCATCGCCGCCGCCAATTTCCCGTTCTGCACCATCGAGCCGAACGTCGGCGTGGTGCCGGTGCCGGATCCGCGGTTGAACGCGCTGGCCGAGATCATCAAGCCGCAGAAGGTCATCCCCACCGCGGTCGAGTTCGTCGACATCGCCGGGCTGGTCGCCGGCGCGGCCAAGGGCGAAGGACTGGGCAACAAGTTCCTGGCACACATCCGCGAGGTCGATGCCATTGCCCACGTGGTGCGCTGCTTCGAGCACCAGGACATCGTCCACGTTGCCGGCCGCATCGATCCGCTGTCGGACATCGACACCATCGACACCGAACTGGCGCTGGCCGACCTGGATTCGGTGGAAAAGGCGCTGCAGCGCGCCGAGCGCAACGCCAAGACCGGCGACAAGGACGCGAAGCGTCGCGTCGAAGTGCTGGGCAAGGTGCGTGACGGCCTGGCCGATGGCCGTCCGGTGCGCGGGCTGGGGCTGGACGTGGACGAGCGCGAGGTCACCCGCGACCTGTTCCTGCTTACCGCCAAGCCGGTGATGTACATCGCCAACGTGCTGGAGGACGGCTTCACCGACAACCCGCACCTGGATGCCGTGCGCGCGCGCGCCGAGGCCGAGGGCGCGGAGGTGGTGCCGGTGTCCGCCGCCATCGAGGAAGAACTGGCGCAGCTGGACGACGCCGACCGCGACGCCTTCCTTGCCGACCTGGGCCTTGAAGAGCCGGGCCTGAACCGGGTCATCCGTGCTGCCTACACGCTGCTTGGCCTGCAGACCTACTTCACCGCCGGGGTCAAGGAAGTGCGCGCGTGGACGGTGAAGGCCGGTTCCACCGCGCCGCAGGCCGCCGCGGTGATCCACACCGACTTCGAGAAGGGCTTCATCCGCGCCGAGACCATCGCCTACGATGACTTCATCAAGTACCGCGGTGAAGCCGGCGCACGGGATGCCGGGCGCCTCCGGCTGGAAGGCAAGGAGTACAAGGTCGCCGAGGGCGACATCCTGCATTTCCGCTTCAACGTTTGAGGGGTGGACTGTCGCGAATTGAATTCGCTCCCACGAGGGCCGGCTGTGGCGCTGTCGCGAATTGAGTTTGCTGCCACCAGGGACCGGCTGTGGCGCTGTCGCGAATTGCGTTAGGTCCACCGAGGGCAGCGGACTGCCCTCGGGGAAATGGTGATTGCCTCGCTCAGCCGCGCGGTGCGTAGCGCAGGGTCAGGCCCCATTCGCGGCCGGGCTGGTTGTACCAGGCAACGGTTTCGTACTGCCGGTCGAAGATGTTGCGCAGCTGCGCCTGCACCGACCAGTCCGGATGGAAGCGGTAGTCCGCGCGCAGGTCCACGGTGCTCCAGCCGCCCAGGCGCTGGGTGTTGGCGGCGTCGTCCTGGCGGGCGCTGGCGGCGTTGATGCTGCCGCCGAAGCGCCACGCGCCGAGGTCGCGGTCCAGGTCAAGGCGCGCAGTGTGGCGGGAGCGGCGCGGCAACAACTTGTCGTGGTTGATGCCGGCGCTATGGTTGCGCGGATCGATGTGGCTGAGCTGCGCCCCCAGCAGCCAGACGCCGATGCGTCCGTTGGTGGTGGCCTCCAGGCCGCGGATGCGGGCTTTCTCCACCTGCTCCAGCACAAACGTGCTGAGGTTGTAGGCGATCAGCTGGTCGATGCGAGTATCGAAGGCATCGACCGCCCACGTCCAGCCGCCGTGCTCGCCGCCGATGCCGAGGTTGACGCTGCCGGAGCGTTCCGGTTCCAGCGTGGGGATTCCGCTGCCGGGGTAGTACAGGTCGTTGAAGCTGGGTGCACGGAAGCCGGTGCCGTAGCTGGCGCGCAACGCGATGCCGGTGCCGACATCCATGCCCCAGCCGATGCTGCCGGTGGAATGGTTGCCGAACTGCTGGTTGTCGTCGTTGCGCAATGCTGCCTGCACACGATGGGCGCCAACGCGGCCCTGCCATTCGGCGAACAGGGCAGTGTTGCGACGCACGTCGACGACAAAGGCAACGTTGCCGCCCAGCCGGTCGCGCAGCCAGTCCGCACCGACCGTCAGCAGATGGGCATTACCCAGCTGGAAATCGCCCTGCAAGGTGGCGCTGTCGCGTTGCGTATCGAAGCGGTTGGCCTGCGTGATGTCGCCGCTGGCGGGCTCGCGGTAGCGACTGACGGAACGGTCCTCGGCGCGGCCCAGTTGCAGGTGCACGCGGGTGGCGGCGTTGGGTGTCCAGTCCAGGCGTGTGCTCAGCACCTGCTGCACCACGTCGGACTCGTTGCCGCCCGCCAGCGAACCGTCGTACTCGTTGACGCCGGAGGCATGCATCGCGTTGCCGCGCAGTTCCAGTGTCTCGCCCAGCGCGGTGCCGCCGCGCAGGCTGGCGGAGGTGCTGCGGTAGCCGTCGCGGTCCGGTTCGTCGGTGTAGCAGCCCGTGAACAGCGTGGCGGAGCCGCGGCAGGCATTGATGCCATCGGTGTGCTGATGGCCGATGTCCAGGCCGAACCAGCCGCGCTCGCTGCCGCCACCGATGCCGAAGCCGGCTTCGCGGCGCTGATGGCTGCCCACGCCGACACGCATGCGCGCCGCCAGCGGACCGCGGTCGCGACGGGTGAACACGTGGATCACCCCGCCGATGGCCTCCGAGCCGTACAGGCTCGAGCGCGGGCCACGCACGATCTCGATGCGTTCGATCAGCTCCAGCGGAATATCCTGGAACGCCGGGATGCCGGCGCTGACGGACAGCACGCGCACGCCATCGACCAGCAGCAGCACGTGGTCGGATTCGGTGCCGCGCATGGACACCGTGGTGTTCTTGCCGGCACCGCCCTGGTTGGCGAGGTTGATGCCGGCGCGACCGGTCAGCAGTTCCGGAAGGTCACGCGCCTGGCTGCGTTCGATCTGGGCACGGTCGATGATTTCCGCCGGACTGAGGCTTTCGGCCAGCGGCTGGTCGGTGCGGGTGGCGGTGACGATCACCGCGTCCAGTGCATCGGCATCCGGCGACTGCGCCATGACAGGGCCAGCCAGCACCGTGGCCAGGGCAAGGCAAAGGGTGGAAGAACGGAAAGAGTGGTTGATCGGCATGAAACGGCTCCGTCGTCGCGCACGCCCGCGCGATGCAAGGGGATGGACTTGCGGGCGGGGACGGCTGGCAAAGGCGGGCCACGGCATCGCGGCACAGCGTTCGCCGCGACGCCCTCCGCATCGCAAACAAAGTGCCTGCATGGCCGGTCTCCGGGCTTGCGTGGGCAGGGTCGGGCGGACCCTGCGCCGCGACGCCTTCCCGGACGTGTGCACGTCCAGTGGCCGATGTCGCGTTCGCACGCTTACCGTTGCGGGGGCAGCGCCGGACTGGCCGCGTTGATGCGACGTCACCGGCTTCCCGTTTCAACCCGCGGCACGCGGCCGGCAGGTCACCATGAAGCGTGCGCAGTGTACGCCAAGCCGGTCGCGGCGGCGCGGTATCGATGTGGCGCTGGCGTGGCTCAGGTGTCCAGCAGCGAGGCCGCCAGCGCTTCCAGGCCGGCCTGGTCATCGGCGTCGAAACGCGCCGGCAACGGGCTGTCGAGATCGAACACGCCGACCAGCTTGCCGTCTGCGTCGACCAGCGGCACCACCAGTTCCGAGCGCGAGGCGCCGTCGCAGGCGATGTGTCCGGGGAACGCGTGCACATCGTCGACGCGCTGGGTTTGGCGCGTGCGCGCGGCGGCGCCGCAGACGCCGCGATCCAGCGGAATGCGCACGCAGGCCGGCAGCCCCTGGAACGGGCCGACCACCAGTTCGGACCCGTCGAAGAAGTAGAAGCCGACCCAGTTGAGGTCGGGCAGGGCGCTGTAGACCAGTGCCGAGAGGTTGGCGGCGTTGGCGATGCGGTCGGACTCGCCGTGAAGCAGTGCGCGGGCCTGTTGCAGCAACTGGCGGTACTGCTCCGGCTTGCTGCCGGTGAGCGGGTTGGCGGTGAACATGCCGCCATTGTGCCTGCCCGGAGCGCAGGCACGCCACGTCGCGGCAGGCGGAACCGGGCGTTGCGACGTGCCGGCGTCCTACAATCCGTCGATGCACAGCCTGTATGTCACCGGCACCGACACCGGCGTCGGCAAGACGCACGCCAGCGTGGCGCTGTTGCACGCGCTGCGTGCACGCGGACTGCGGGTGGCGGGCATGAAGCCGGTCGCCGCCGGCTGCCAGCGAGTCGACGGCCAGTGGCGCAATGACGATGCTCTCGCCCTGCAGGCGGCCAGTGACCGCGCCGCGCCGTACGCGGAGCTGAACTCCTTCGCCTTGCCGCTGCCGAGCGCGCCGCAACTGGCCGCCCGTGCGGCGGGCGTGCGCGTGGACCTGGCGGTGTTGGCCGACGCATTCGAGCGGTTGCAGGCGCGCGCCGATGCCGTGGTGGTCGAAGGTGCGGGGGGCTGGCTGGCACCCTTCGATGATGGGCTGGAGCAGTCCGCACTGGTACGGCGCTTGCAGTTGCCGGTGGTGCTGGTGGTCGGGATGCGCCTGGGTTGCCTCAACCATGCCCGGCTCAGTGCTCGGGTGATCGCCGACGACGGTTGCCGCTTGCTGGGCTGGATCGGCAATGCGGTGGAGGCCGGATTCGACGACAACGGCGACTACGCACGCCTGCTGCAGCAACAGCTTCCCGCGCCCTGTCTTGGATTGCTCGCGCATGGAATGAGCCCGGTGGAGGCGGCCGCCAACCTGCGTCTGCCGTGACGCCAGCGCCAACGCAGGCGCGAATCGAATCGGACTCCGGGTGCCGTACCGCGGCGTCGCCGCGGATGACGCCAGCATGCGAGGGGAAATTCAGACAACAAAAAACCCGACGGCCGCAGCCGTCGGGTCGGGGGAGCATCCTGTCGCGCCGGGAGAGATGCGGCGCAGCGGATGATTACTTGGCAGCGCGGGTCGCGGCCTTGGTGGCCTTTTCCACTTCGGCCTTGGCCTTGGCGGTGACCTTCTCGACCTGGGCCTGGGCTTCGGCGGTGGCCTGCTCGAACTGGCCCTTGGCGATCTGGGCGATCGACTCGTTGGCCTTCAGGGTGTGACCGAGCACTTCCTGCTGGGTGCCGATGGCGCGCTCGACATTCTCGCGGGCAATCTGCACGCCCTTCGGCCAAGCGGCCTTCAGGTCTTCGAAATCACGCGCTTCCACCAGTTCGCCGAAATAGGCGAACGCGGCGTTGGTGTTCTCTTCCAGGGTGGCCATCTGCAGGGCGAACGCCTTCTCGGCGTTGTCCAGGGCGAGGCGGTTGATCTGGGCGAAGACGTCGGCGAACTGACGGGCGCCGGCGGCGAACTGCTCGTTGTTGTACTGGTACATGGCGGGGTCCTCTGCTGGGCCGGCAGGGATTTGCCGGTTTGTGCGGTGCAGCATAACCCCTCGGTTGTTGCATTGCAACAACTCGCGCATGGCGACTGCGTGACCGTTCAGCTTCGGCTGTCGTTGCCCCCGCCCGGGCCACGATAGCGACAGCCGGACGTGCAGGTCTCGTGCACCACCACTTCGCTCAGTTGCGGCAGCGAGGGCTGCAACCGTTGCCAGATCCACTGCGCCAGACGCTCGCTGGTGGGGTTTTCCAGGCCGTCGATGTCATTGAGGTAGTGATGGTCCA
This sequence comes from Pseudoxanthomonas suwonensis, assembly GCA_030535605.1. GTDB lineage: Bacteria > Pseudomonadota > Gammaproteobacteria > Xanthomonadales > Xanthomonadaceae > Pseudoxanthomonas_B > Pseudoxanthomonas_B suwonensis_B. The sequence goes on along the minus strand of JAUNRQ010000008.1, from coordinate 19,408 downwards.
GCTGTGCGTACAACGGCTGGAACGCGGCCTTGATGTCGCCGAAATCCATCACCCAGCCGCTGTCGGCCCCGGGCTCGCCGCTGACATGCAGTTCGATGCGGAACGAGTGACCGTGCAGGCGCGCGCACTTGTGACCTTCAGGAACGTTCGGCAGGCGGTGCGCGGCCTCGATGGTGAAGACCTTGAAGATGTCCATGGCCGCCATTGTACGGGCGGCCATGGCAGGCGACCGGCGTGGTCGCGGCACATCGCGAGCCTCCGTCGGCCGCTCAGCGCCGTCGCCCGCGACCGCCGGCGTCCGCGCCGATCTGCCGATCAAGCCGGTCCAGGCGCTCCTCCAACGGCGGATGCGTGGCATACAGCTGCGCGAGCTGCGCCGGACGGCTGCCCAGCGCGGTCAGCTTCTGCAGCACGCTGTAGAACGCCAGCGGATCGAAGCCCGTGCGCGCCAGATAGATGCCGGCGGCATGGTCGGAACGGTATTCGGCATCGCGATCCAGGCTCGACAGCAACACCGCCGCGCCGTGGCGTTCCACGTAACTGCGGGCGAACCCGAGCGCACCGGGCGTGCGCACCTGCGCCATCGCCAGGTCCTTGCCGAGTTCGGTCACCTGCTGCTTGCGGATGACCTCGTAATGGTCACGCTGCACCACGTGCGACAGTTCATGGGCCAGCACGGCGGCCAGCTCGCTGTCGTCGGCCAGCAACTCGTAAAGCCCGCGCGTGACCAGCACGTAGCCGCCGGGCGCGGCGAAGGCGTTGGCTTCGCCATCGTCGATCACCGCGAAGGTCCAGGGCAGGTCCGGGCGCGATGTCCGCGATGCCAGCCAACGGCCGACGAGGTTGAGCCGGCGCTGTGCCGCGGGGTTGTCCCACGGCGGGGCCACGGCGAGGATCCGCGCCGACAGCGCCGGCCCGAGAGCCAGTTCTTCTTCCATCAGTTCCGCTTCCGACTTGCCGGCGCTGCGGTCGGCGACCCGCGCCACGGTGCTGCCGGCGCGACCACCCAGCAGCCCGCCGCCGATCGCCGACAGCACGCCGCGCGCCGTGGCGACGCGCTCGCGGCGTTCGGCCCGGGTGGCCTCGCGCGGGTCGATCGCCGTCGGCTGCGCTTCGCCGGACCATGGCACTGCCCGTGGCTGCCAGCCCTGCTGGCGCGCATGGGCATCGGCGCTGGACGCATCCACGCGGAAGCCTTCGATCCGGCGCAACGCCGCCGTGTCGCTGCCGCCCGCGCGCAACTGGCCGGCGTTGATGCCACGCACGGTCGCGGTCTCGGCGACGCGGCCGCGGCCGGCGCCGCCACCGAACAGCGCCGAACGCTGGGATGCGCTGGCCTCGGCGGCCGGCTGCTGCATCCGCAGGTCGTTGATGCGCACGAAACCGTCGCTGCCGTCGCCGCGTTGCAGCCGATACCACAATCCCTGCTGGCCGGTGACCTGCACCCGGGTGCCGCGCGCAAGGCTTTCCAGCTTCGGGGAGGACAGGTCGGCCGCTGCATGCACGTCCGCCTTGGGCTTGTGCACGCGCGCAGGTTGCTGGGCAAAGGCGGTGCCGGCAACGAGCAGGCCGAAGCCCACGGCGGCAGCGAGTGGTGTGCGGAAACGGAAAGACACGTTCATGGGGAGACTCCTGCCCGGGAGATATCCGGGTCGACGGCCGGGTTGGCCGCCGACAGCGGCCATGGGGGGAGATGGTTGAAGTCCTGCTGGTAGAGCGGCCGCAGTTGCTCGCGTTGCCGCTGGAACGCGACCGCCGGGTCGATCCGGACCACGCTGCTGGCCAGCCAGACGCGCGTGCCGTCATCCAGCCGCGCATGGCTGCCGTGCAGCAGCGCGTGCAGGGCGTCCAGGTCATGGCGCATTCGCGCGCGCAGCGCGGCTTCGGAATCGGCGCGCCACACCAGCTGCACCAGATCTTCCAGTTGCTCCACCAGCCAGCTCTTGCGCTCGATCACCCCTTCGATCAGCACCATGCCGTCACTGCGGTACAGGAAGCGTCGCAGCAGGCGGCGGTACTCGCGCCGGCAGCGGCGCGCTTCCTCCCGGGCCAGTGACCGATTGGCAACGAAGCGCAGGCGCACGGTGCCCAGCCACGGCGTGGCGGCGGGGTCGAAATCCGGCAGGTAGTCGTGGTTGCCGATCACGCGCCCGCGTTGCAGCGCGGCGTGGCCGCGGCACAGGCCGAAGCACAGGGCGCCGAAACCGACGCTGGCGAAGATGTCGATGAACACGCCGGCGTTCAGCGCCACCAGCGCCACCACCAGCAGGCCGCCATTGAGGCTGGCGAACACCACGTCGACATCCTCGTGGGGCTCGCCGCGCCAGAACACGAAGCCCGTGCCCAGCACCAGCAGCGCCGCCAGCAGGTACTTCAGCCACGCCGGCGGCATGGTGATGGCGTTGCCGCTGATCAGCGCCTCGGTCGCTTCGGCCAGCACCTCCACGCCTGGCATGGCCATGTTCACCGGCGTCGGCTTGGCGTCGTTGATGCCGGCGGCGGTGTGCCCGACCAGCACCGTGCGGTCGCGCAGGTCCGGCACGCCCGCGGTGCCGCAGACCGGTTCGCCGGCCAGCAGGTCGGCCGCGCTGACATACTCCAGCGGCGAGCCGCTGCGCCAGTTGATCCGCAGCCAGCCGTCGCCCGCCGCCTGCATGGGGACGTCCGCCTGCCTGGCCAGGCGCAGCGGCAGCGACGGGATCGCCCAATCGCCCACGCGTTCGTACAGGCGTACGTCGCGGACCACGCCGTCGCCGGCGCGGCTCAGGTTCACCAGCCCGCTGTGGCGGGCCATCGCCTCGCCGTACGGCAGGATCATCGCCACCTGTGGGCCCGGTCGGACCGCGCCGTGGCGCAACGGCCACGCCCCCGGGGTGCGTCCGGCCCGCAGCGGGCTGCCGGCGTCATGGCCGGGATGCAGGCGGGTGGACGCGAACACGAAGCGGCCCTCGCCGGCAGCGGCCATCGCCTCCAGCATCGCGTCGCCGTCGGTGTCCGTACCGGGGTCGGCGAACAACACGTCGAACCCGATGCGCTGCACGCCGGCGCGATCCAGCGCGTCGATCAGGTCGGCATGTCGCTGCCGGCCCCAGGGCCAGCCGCCCTCGCCACGGGCGCGGAAATGCTCGATCGAGCAATCGTCGATCTCCACCACCGCCACCTTCGCCGACGGCGTCGGCTCCAGCGGCCGCCAGCGGATCAACTGGTCGAACACCGCATCCTCGGCGGCCGCCAGCCTCTGCGCGTGGGTGCCATCCCACGCCAGCCAGCCAAGCATCGCCAGTGCCAGCAACGGATAGAAGCCGAAGCCAGTGCGCTTGGCCAACAGCGCAAGCGGTCGCCGATACGTGCGGGTCAGCGCGTCCAGCACATCCATGAAGGCCAAGCCCGCGGACGCCGCCACGCCGTTCACGGCATGCGCGATGCGACGCAGCGCGGGTGGGCGTTCTGGATCCGGTGCGTTCCGACGGCTCATATGCCATATACGTCGAAATCGCCCCGAAACTGACAACAGCCGGTGACGGCTGCCGCCCGCGCACCGAGCGCCCGCACGGATCGCGCCCGCGTTTGACTCGCGTTCCCCGAGGGCGCAAAATACCCGGCTCCGCGGAAAGCGGTTGCCGTGGCTATGTAGCTCAGACGGTTAGAGCGCGAGACTCATAATCCCGAGGTCGGTGGTTCGATTCCACCCATAGCCACCACTTCCTGATCCAGCCAAGTCCGGAAACGTCCAAAAACCCGCTGAAAAAGCGGGTTTTTTGTTGCCTGACGGTCCAGCAGTGTCCGCTCGAATCCGTTGCCATCCAGCACGTCTGGGGGCGCATTTGGGGGTATCGGGAGCATCCGGAAGGCGATGCTCGTCTGAAAGCTCCGGGTGTCCCTGAGCGAACTCGGCTTGGGCAACGCCAAGCCCGCCAGCGAGGCCCGGCGCCGGTACGGCACCGGCGGGGTGGACGGGAACGTGGTACGTCAAGGAAGAAGGCCGACCGAGGAAACGCGTACATCCCTGCATCGGTGCCAGGGCGATCAGTGACGTGACCGTTGCCGACCTCCGGCCCTTCATCGAGCGGATCACGCGCAAGGCCCGCCCGGAGCCCCGTCAACGCGTCTGCTCGCGCCATCGTCTCGAGGGGCGCCACACTCCGACCGTCAGCAGGGGAGTGATGCAAGTGGCGACCAGGGCGCAGGCAAGCAGTCGGTCGCCACGCGCGAGCAGCGCGATGCGGCGTTCGCGTGCTTCGAGGCGACGCCGCCAGCCCACCAGTGTGTCGACGGCGCTGGCAGTGCGCGCAACGGCCGGGAACGGGCGCGACGCGCGCCACACGGGCCAGTGTGTATGCTCGCTGCATCGTGGATCACGGGATGGCGGAAGATCGTGGACTGGAGTGGCAGCTATTGCGGCGATGCGCCACTGCTGCAGACCCTGTGGTCGCACTGGATGTTCGATCCGGTGCTCTGGACGGTGGTGGCCGGGTGCGTGGCGTGGGTCGCGTCGCGGCAGGCGGTGCCGGCGCGCAAGGTCGCCGGCGTGCTGGCCGGGGTGTTGTTCGCAATCGCGTTCGCCTCGCCGTTGTGCGCGGCCGGCGTCGCGCTGTTCAGCGCGCGCACGCTGCATCACTGGTGGATCGTCGCGGTCTGCGCGCCGCTGTTCGTGCTGGGCATGCCGCAGGCGTGGCGACGCGCGGCGGACCCTCTGGTGGCCGCGGCACTGTTCATCATCGTGTTGCTGGCCTGGCACGTGCCGGCGCTCTACGACGCCAGCCTGCGCCACGTCGGGTTGTACTGGCTGATGCAGCTGGCGCTGCTGGGCGTGTCGGTCCACTGGTGGAACGTGATGTCGGGCATTGGCGCGGGCGAGGGCGCGGCCATCGGCCGCCGGCTGCTGGGCCTGGGTGCGACCGCCTTGCCGATGGGCCTGCTGGCGGCGCTGCTGACGTTCTCCACCCGGCCCTGGTTCGACAGCCACCTGCTCACCAGCGCCGGCTTCGGCCTGTCCGCGCTTGATGACCAGCGACTGGGCGGGATGCTGATGTGGTTGCTGGGCATGCTGCCGGTGTTCGTGGCGATGGCCATCGTCTCGCGACGGCAGTGGTTGCAGTTGTCCGGCCTGCCGCTGCGCGAGCGGCCATGATCCTGCTGCTGAAGGCGCTGCACATCATCGCGTTGTCGATCTGGTGCGGCATGCTGGTCGGCATGCCGCTGCTGCTGGCGCGCTCGCGGCGGGTGGAGGATTTCGACGACTGGGTGGTGTGGCGCGTGCGTGCCCACCTGCTGTACCGGTTGCTGGCCACGCCCGCGGCGGTGGTTGCGACCGGCAGCGGCATCGCGCTGATCTTCGCCCGCGAGGTCTTCAGCGAGTGGATGCTGCTGAAGCTGCTGCTGGTCGGCCTGATGGTGGCGGGCCATGCGCTGATCGGGCATGTGGTGCTGAAATCGGGCGAGGAAGGCAGTCACTACCGCGCGCCGCCGGCCTTCCCGCTGTTGCTCGTGCTGGTGCCACCGATGCTGGCCGTGCTGGTCGTGGTCTTGTTGAAACCGGATCTGTCCGCGCTCGGCTGGCCGGAGGTGTTGAGCGAGCCGCGCATGCGTCAGTTGCCGTTGTCCGATGTCCCCAGGTGATGATCGAAGACCAGCTTGCCGCCATGCCAACCGGTCCACACGGTGAAGATCCATCCCAGTACCGAGGCTGCCAGGCCGACCGGCAGGATGATCGCGTTGCCCAAGCGCAGGCGCAGGCCCCAGTTCAGGCCGATGATCGCCAGCAGCGTCATCGCCAGGATGAAGTGGGTCCAGGGCGCGCTGCGTTTGCGGATGCCCGGCACCAGCAGCAACTCGGCGGTGCCCGTCAGGCCGGCCAGCAGGCCGAACAGGAAACCGGAACCGATCGCCCAAAGCGCGGCGCGCGCCCAGAACGGATCGCCGGTCCACCAGTACGCCAGGTCGGCGAGCAGCGTGCAGAATGTCAGTGCGATCGGCAGGGTGACGACCATCGCGTGGATCGGATGGCCATGGATCGCCACCAGCGACTCGGTGCGCTGGGTCTCCAGCGCCTGCGCCACCGGGTCGGCGGTGGATTCGCCGTGCTCGTTCTCGGGTGGCTTGCTGGATGGCACCATGCAGCGGGTTCCTGGCGGAGGCTGGCGGCCCGGATGATGCCACGGGTGGCCGTGACGGGTGCCTTGGCGCTCGCCGGCTGCTCGGCGGGCGCGCCGCTGTCGGCGCTGCATCCGGCGGCCAGCGGTTCGCAGGCGATCGCCACGCTGTGGTGGGGACTGCTGGCCGGCGCCGGCGTGGTGATGCTGGTGGTGGGGATCTTGCTGGTGATGGGTTACCGGCGTGCGCCGACGCCTTCCGCCGCACCTTCGCATGGCGATGCCGAAGGCCGCGTCTGGACCCAGGGCTGGGGCCTGGGCTTCGGCGTTCCTGTGGTGCTGGCCGCACTGGTGGCCGGCATGGTCCTGGGCGAGCGGCTGCTGCCGCGTGGCGAGGCCGCGGCGACCATCGAGGCGGTCGCCTCGCAATGGCGCTGGCGGTTTGCGGTGGCCGATGCGCCTGGCACCGCCACCGACGGCACCATGCACATTCCCGCGGGTGTGCCGGTGGACGTGCGCATCCGCTCCGAGGACGTCATCCACGGCCTGTGGATCCCGCGCCTGGCCGGCAAACTGGATGCGATCCCGGGTTACGTCAACACCCTGCGCCTGGATGCGGTGGAAGCGGGCGAATACGAGGCGATCTGCGCCGAATACTGCGGCGTCGGCCATCGCGGCCATCGCTTCCGGGTGGTGGCGCATGAACCGGAGCATTGGCGGCGCTGGCTCGCCGGGGAGCGGCGATGAACGCGCTGGCACGGCACAAGCATCTGGATGCGATCTGGGGTGATCCGCCGGGCTGGCGTGGCGTGCTGTATTCGGTGAACCACACCCGGCTGGGCAAGCGCTTCATGCTGGCGGCCTGCATCTTCTTCGTGATCGCCGGCCTGCTGGCGATGCTGATCCGCGCGCAGCTGGCATCGCCGCGCAGCGCCTTCGTCGGGCCGGAGGTGTTCAACCAGCTGTTCACGATGCACGGCAGCATCATGATGTTCCTGTTCGCCATCCCGATGTTCGAGGGCCTGGCGATGTACCTGCTGCCGAAGATGCTGGGCGCCCGCGACCTGGCATTCCCGCGGCTGTCCGCGCTGGGCTGGTGGTGCTACCTGTTCGGCGGCTGCATCCTGATCGGCGCGCTGCTGGCGGGCGTCGCGCCCGATGGCGGCTGGTTCATGTACACGCCGTTGTCGGGCAAGACCTACACCCCCGGCATCAATGCCGACGTGTGGCTGCTGGGCGTGACCTTCGTCGAGATCTCGGCGGTGTGCGCGGCGATCGAGATCGTGGTGACCATCCTCTACTGCCGGGCACCGGGCATGGCGCTGCGGCGCATGCCGATATTCGCCTGGTACATGCTGGGCACCGCCACGATGATGATGCTGGGCTTTCCGCCGCTGATCCTGGGCTCGATCCTGCTGGAGGTCGAGCGCGCCTTCGGCTGGGCGTTCTTCGACCCGTTGCGCGGTGGCGATCCGCTGCTGTGGCAACACCTGTTCTGGCTGTTCGGCCACCCGGAGGTCTACATCATCTTCCTGCCGGCCGCAGGCGTGGTGTCCACGCTGTTGCCGGTGCTCGCGCGCACCCGCCTGATCGGCTACGGCATGGTGGTCGCCGCGATCGCCGCGACCGTGGTGCTCAGCATGGGCCTGTGGGTGCACCACATGTTCACCGTCGGCATCCCGCACATGGCGCTGGCGTTCTTCTCGATCGCCTCGGCGCTGGTGGCGCTGCCGACCTCGGTGCAGATCTTCGCCTGGCTTGGCACCCTCTGGCGCGGCCGGCCGCGGATGTCGTTGCCGATGCTGTACCTGTTCGGCTTCTTCGTGACCTTCGTGATGGGCGGGCTGACCGGCGTGATGCTGGCGGTGGTGCCGTTCGACTGGCAGGCGCATGACACCGCCTTCGTCACCGCCCACCTCCACTACGTGCTGATCGGCGGGTACGTGTTCCCGATGATGGCCGCGCTGCATTACTGGCTGCCGCACATCACGCGTCGCGGCACCTCCGACACGCTCGGCAAGGCGGCGTTCTGGCTGGTGTTCGTCGGCTTCCACGCGACCTTCCTGATCATGCACCTGACCGGTCTGCTCGGCATGCCACGCCGGGTCGACACCTACGCCGAAGGCTACGGCTGGACCGTGCCGAACCTGGTGTCGTCGGTTGGCGGTTTCGTCATGGCGTTCGGTTTCGCGCTGTTCGTGGTCGACATCTGCCTGCGCCTCCGCGCCGGTTCGCGCGCGCCGCGCAATCCGTTCGGCGGCACCACGCTGGAGTGGGCGATGCCGCTGCCGCCGCCGACCTACAACTTCGCCGCCTTGCCTGCGGTCTCCAGCCGCGATCCGATGGCCGACGATCCGGACCTCGCGCGGACGCTGGCGATCGGGCAGGGCCACCTGGCCGAAGCCCGCAATGGCTGGCGCGAAACGCTGGTGGTCGATCCGGCGCGCGGAGAACCCCGCCACGTCGCCATCCTGCCCGGGCCGGGCGTCTTGCCGATTGCCGTGGCATTGGTCTGTGCCGCGTTTTTCCTGCTGATGCTGGCCGGCGCCTACCGCTGGGCGCCGTTGACGCTGCCGCCGCTGGCGTGGCTGGCATGGCGCTGGGCGTGGCAGGGCGGGTCCGACCGCCCGGTGCCGCCTCTGGATGCGGGGCAGGGGTTGCAGTTGCCGGTGCACTGGCACAGCCCGCACACATTGGCCAATGCCGGGCAGATCGCGCTGCTGGTGATGGATGCGGTGCTGCTGGCCAGCCTGCTGTTCGGGGTGGCCTACCTGTGGACCATCGCGCCGCAGTGGCCGACGCCGGTGCCGTGGCGCAGTGGCGGTACCTGGTGCTGGCTGGCGCTGGCCGGCACCGGCCTGCTGTTCCTCGCCAGCCGCGACCGTGCGCCGCCGCCGCTCGCCCGCTGGCTGCCGGCAGCGCTCGCCGGCCTGCTCGCGGCCACCGGTGCGCTGCTGTGGGCGATGCGCGACATGCCCGATCCGGCAACCCATGCCCACCACGCCGTGCACATGATGCTGCTGTGCTACGCGCTGGTGCATGTGGTGGTGGGCGCGATCATCCTCGCGTATGCGTGGCGCCGCTACGTGGCGGGATTCCTCGCCGCCGACCGGCCGGATGCATGGCCGGCGTGCCGGCGCTGGTTGCGGTTCACTTCCATCGCGCTGCTGCTGGTGGTCATCGCCAACCTGCTGCCGGAGTGGCTCGCGTGAAGCAGGCACTGGCGATCATGGGCGGCTGGTTCATCTGGATGGCGGGATTCCTGGTGCTGTATGCGGTGCATGGCCTGCATTGCGGTGCGCGCGGCTTTCCCGCCGACATGGTGCGGCCTGCACTGTTCGCGACCTACCTCGCGGTCGCGCTGGCGCAGGCCGGCTGGTGGGCGTGGACGCGCCGCGTGGAGGCGTCGTCGGGCGAGCGGCATTTCGTCGCGCGGCTCGCGCGACTGTCCGCGCTGGCGGCCTTGCTGGCGTGGCTGGCGGCTGGCGCACCGGTGCTTTTCACATCCACTTGCGCGTGAACGCGCGATGCTGCGGTGGCACTGACAACGTCACAGGAGCGAATTTCCCATGGAAACGCCTGCACGCACGCTGCAGCCGTCGCGGTTGATGCCCCAGCCGCTGCACCTGATCGCCCTGGTGGCAACGTTGCCCCTGTTCCTTGGCGCACTCATGGCCGACATCGCCTACGGACGCAGCGAACAGATCCAGTGGACCAACTTCGCATCGTGGCTGCTGGTGGGTGCACAGGTGATGGCCACCATCGCGCTGCTGCTGGCCGCCATCGACCACCTGCGCGGACGCCGGATGGCACGTGGTGGCCTGTATCTGCTGCTTCTCGCGGTGGCGTGGGTGCTCGGGCTGGTCAACAACTTCGTCCACGCGATGGACGCGTTCCAGAAGATGCCGCAGGCGACCATCTGCTCGCTGCTGTGCACGCTCATCGTCCTTGGCCTGGTGTGGTGGGCCTTCTGGGGGCACCGCATGGGGAGGGCGCCGGCATGAAGACGCGAATCCTTTTCGGTGCGGTCGTGCTGGCGCTGGCACTGGGCGGTTGCCAGCGCGGTGCCGATGGCGATGTCCAGGCGCAGGTCGGTACCAATCCGCAACTGCCCGAGCCCCATCGCGGGTTGTTGCCCACGTTGAACATCTCGCTGCCGGCCGAGTGGGGTGACGAGCGGCCGCAGGTGCCGGCCGGCTACCGCATCGACGCCATCGCCACCGACCTGCTGATCCCGCGCCAGCTGCTGGTGCTTCCCAATGGCGACATCCTGGTCTCGGAAGGTCGCGGCGGCCGCGCGCCCAAGCTCACGCCCAAGGACATCATCGCCGGCTTCATCAAGGCCCGCGGCAACACCCAGGTGGAAAGCGGCAACCGCATCACCCTGCTGCGCGATGCCGACGGCGATGGCCGCTACGAGGCGCGTTCGATCTTCGCTGACGGGCTCGACGCGCCCTACGGCATGGCGCTGGCGAACGGCAACCTCTATGTCGCCACGCAGGACGAACTGCTGCGCTTTGCCTATGCGCCGGGGCAAGTGGTGGCCTCCGGTGATCCGGTCAAGGTCACCGACCTGCCCGGTGCGATCAACCACCACTGGACCAAGGCGCTGACCGCCAGCGCGGACGGCCGCTACCTGTATGTGGGCATCGGCTCGGACAGCAACATCACCGAGCGCGGGATGAACGTGGAGGAAAACCGCGCCATGATCTGGCAGGTGGATGCCGAAACCGGATTCCACAAGGTCTTCGCCACCGGTCTGCGCAACCCCACCGCGCTTGCCATGCAGCCGGGCATGGACCAGTTGTGGACGGTGGTCAACGAGCGCGACGAGATCGGCGACGACCTCGTTCCCGACTACCTGACCTCGGTGCGCCCCGGTGGCTTCTACGGCTGGCCCTACAGCTACTGGGGCAGCAACGTCGATACCCGCGTGCGCCCGCAGAAGCCGGAACTGGTGGCCACCGCCATCACCCCCGATTACGCGCTGGGATCGCACGTGGCCGCGCTCGGCCTTGCGTTCTCGTCCCCGGCCATGGGCGCGCAATTCGCCGAGGGCGTCTTCATCGGCGAGCACGGCAGCTGGAACCGCAAGCCGCCGTCCGGATTCAAGGTCACGTTCGTGCCGTTCAGTGGCGGGCGGCCCTCCGGCGACGCGGTCGACTTCGTCAGTGGCTTCCTCAGCGACGATGGCAAGGCCCGCGGCCGCCCGGTGGGCGTGGCGGTGGATCCGCGTGGCGCACTGCTGCTGGCCGATGACCTGGGCAACACCGTCTGGCGGGTGACGCCGACCACGGCGGCCGCGCCGGTGGCGAATCCGCCGATGCCCGCTCCCGACACGGGCACCCCAGGCGCAGCGCCGGATGAGGCGGCGACCGTGCCTCCGCGCAACTGAGCCCGATCGACAAAGACAACCTGCATGCGCTCGCAGCGGGCGGATGCGAGGATCGACCTATCCGTTCGGACTGATTTGGCAGTTCATTCGTTGGACGCGCCGATGTCCATCTCGAAGCCGATCGACAGTGTGCGCCCCGGTGCCGGCTCGTAATAGCGCTGCTGCGCCTGGCCCACGATCACCGAGCCGGCGTAGCGGCGGTCGAACAGGTTGTCGATCCGAGCGAACGCGTTGATCCGCGATCGCCCCGCCTGCCACGTGCGCCGACCGGAAAGATGCCAGCTGACCGCGCCGGGTGCGCGCTCGGTGCCGCCGGTCTCCAGCGCGCTGCTGGCATCCAGGCCCAGCCCGACATGGAAGCCGTTGCCCAAGGCGCGCCGCAGGCTCAGTGAACCCCAGTGCCGCGCGGTGCCGGGCAATCGCAGCTCGCCGGTCGCGCCGTCGTCCATGCGTGCATCGAGCAGGGTCCAGGCGGCATCGGCCTGCCAATCCGCGTGTTGCCAGACCCAACCGGCTTCCAGTCCCCGGCGCTGGGTGCGCGCGGCATTGCGATAGGTCGTGCGTCCTCCGCTGCTGCTGGCCACCACGATCTCGTCGCGCGTGCGGATGTCGAACAGTGCGAAGCTCAGCCGCGAGGCGCCAGCCGCGTATTGGCCACCCAGTTCCCATTGCGAGGACAGCGCCGGTCGCAGTTGCCGGTTCGGCCCGCTACCGTCCGGGCCGTAGGCGAGTTCGTTCATCGTCGGCGTCTCGAAACCGCGTCCCCATGCCAGATGCAGGCCGCGCCCGTCCAGCGGATGCCAGTGCAGCGCGGCCACCGGCAGAGTGCGCTGGAAACGCAGCGTGCCGCTGTCATCGCCGTTGGCGAGGAAATCGTCATGGATCTCCATGTCGATGCGGCTGTGGCGCGCGCCGGTGTCCAGCGAGAACGCTTCGCCCAGCGGCCACTGCACCTGGACATAGGCATCGGTGCTGAGCAAGCGGGTGTCCTCGTCACGACGCAGGCGTCCGCGGGTGCCGAGGACCGGTTCGCCGGTGCCGGGCAGGAAGTTCTCGAAGCCCTGCCGCCGTTCCTGCATCTGCTGTCGGGAAAGCGCCACCACCCCGCGGATGTCGCCGGGCGTGGCATGGACCCAGTTCGCCTCCATCCCGCCATAACGCCGATCAAGGTCGATGACCCCGCCGCCGTGCCCGGGTGCCTGCTGCACCGCCACCGGGATCGATTGGAATTGCGTGACCTGCCGGCTGCCGTGATGAATCGCCAGCGTGACCGAATTGCGCGCCGACAGTTCCCGCTGCCAGCGCAGGCCGGCCTGGTCCTGTCGCACCCGCTTGCGGGTATTGAACGCCTTGGCCGATGGAGCCGCCAGCCAGGGCGCATGCTCGAACTCGGTGCGGGTCAGGCCCTGCGGGTCGAGCGCGAACTGTGCCAGGCTGTTGAGCACCACGTCGATGCGCCCGGCGGCATCCGTCTGCCAGCCCCAGCGCAGGTTGCCTTGCGACTTGTCCGAGGCCGAATGTTCGCGGAAGCCGTGGCCGCGCTGCCGGCCGATGCCCGCGCGCAGGTCCCAGCGGCCTTCCGCCATCGAACCGCCAAGGCCCCATCGCCAATCCCGCTCCTCGTTGAAGGTCGCGCCCAGACGCAGGGTCGATGGCGCTTGCCCGCGTTCGGTTTCCGCCAGCAGCACGCCTTGCGAACCGTTGCCGCGCAAGGTAGCCAGCGGACCGCGCAACACTTCGACATGGTGCAGGGTACCGATGTCGAGGTGGCTGACCTGCGACTGGCCATCGGGCATCGTCGCCGGGATGCCGTCGATGATCACCTGCATGCCACGCATCCCGAACGGCGAGCGCGCGCCCGCGCCGCGGATCGACATCTGCAGGTCCTGCGCTGCATTGTGGCGATCGCGCACGGACAGCCCGGGCACGCCGCGCAGCACTTCGGAAAGCGAGAAGCCCGGATTCTCCGCGCGCACGCGTTCGCCCACCACCACGCTGACCGCACCGGGCTGGCGCTCCGGCGCATTGGACAGCGGCGCGGCCTTGACGATGATCGCGTCCAGCTGCCGCGGCATGTCCTGCGCCGCCAGCGGCAACGGTGCCAACGCCGCACAACCGAAACAGCCGGCGATCGCCGCCGTCCGTTTCCGGCGTGGCACCACTCGCGACCGTGGATGGAGGGGAAAACGGGAGCGGGCGTTGTGGGGCATGCGAAGAGTCGGTCCGGGGTCGGGATCGACGCCACCATCGCACGCCTTGGCGATCGGGGATGTGCAGATGCACGCAGTGGATGGTTTGCGGCGCGTGGAATGGCCACCCTTTTCCTGCACGGAGCAGCGGCAACCTAGGCTCTGCCACAAGGCAGCAGGTGCCATCGGGCAGGCAAGGGATGCCGACCTGCCCGACTTCCGCGCCGGTGATCGGCCAGCGGTCATCGTTCGGAAAGAACCGTGCAACGGCGCCGCCACCGGGCTTGGTCACCCTTTCGGACTGGGCTGCACCGGATTTCCGCTCGATGAACGTCATCGCTTTACCTCGCCAGTCTGCATTGTGGATGGGCCTTGCGCTTTGCCTGGCGGGCCAAGCCGACGCTGCCGAGCCTGGCACCGAGGTCGCCGACGAAAACGGCAATTCGCTGCCGGCCGAGTCGGTCGATGCACCACCGCCGACCTCGACGGAGCTGGACCGCGTCGTCATCACCGGCTCCAACATCCGCCGCACGGACATCGAGCAGATCGTGCCGGTGACGGTGATCAACCGGGAGCAGATGGAAGTACGCAACGCGGTGCTTCCGGTGGACCTGCTGACCTCGCTGCCGTACATCACCAGCCTGCCTGAAAACGAAACGCGCCTGGGGTCATCGGGTGCACGTGGCGACAACGCCAACATCAACCTGCGCAACATGGGCGCGACCGCGACGCTGATCCTGGTCAATGGCCGGCGCATGGCGATCAATCCGATGACCGCCGGGCTGTCGCAGGCGGTGAACGTCAATCATCTTCCCACGCGCGGGGTGGAGCGCATCGAAGTGCTGCGGGATGGCGCCTCAGCGATCTACGGCTCCGATGCGGTGGGCGGCGTCATCAACTATGTCCTGCGCAAGCAGTTCGACGGCGTGGAAGTGACCTTGCGCCATGACCAGCCGGAGCAGGCCGGCGGCTCCAGTTCGCAGGCGGCGGTGAGTTTCGGCTCTGGCTTCTCCGGTGAGCGCGGGCGCCTGTACGGCACCATCGACGCGCTTTACCGCGAGGCCATCTGGCTGCGCGATCGGGATTTCAGCCGCAGTGCGGACAGCTCCGCACGGGCGCCGGCGCCGTTCGGCAACCCCGGTGGTCCGTTCGACGGACGTTCGGCCCGGGGCCACTGGCCCACCTTCCGAATCGGCTCGGCGACCGCCAACAACTACTTCAGACCGATCGACGGGGTGCCGACGCTCACCAGCAGCGCGCCCGACCGGGCAAGCGATCAGGAGTTCTTCCTGGACCTCAACCAGTTCGGGTTCGCGGCGCCGCGGGTGCGTCGAGGCAATCTTTACCTCTCGGCCGAGTTCGACATCAATCCGGATCTCACGGCTTACGCCGATCTGGGTTACTACCGTGCCTTTTCGACCATGCGCAGGCAGCCGCTTGCTCTGAATGCGCCGACCTCGGACCTGTTGATGGTGATGGCCATCGACAACCCCTACAACCCTTATGGGTCGCGCTTCTACCACCCCAGCGGCGCACCCAATGCCGACGGCACCGCACGCCTGACCGGCACCCCGCGCACCGTGAGCCTGACCCAGATGACCATCGCGGACCTGGCAGCGGAAACCGTGGAGACGCGATCGGACGCGTTGCGCGTGTCTGCGGGGTTGCGCGGCGTGTTCGGCCAGTCCACCTGGGAATGGGATGCCTCGCTGTTCTACAACGAGGTCAACGGCAACGACGAAGCGTACCCTGACGTGCGCGAGAGCCTGTTGCAGCAGGCGTTGGCGCGTACGGATGCCACGGCGTTCAACCCGTTCGGCTACACCTTCCGCGTGCAGGGCGATCAGGTCGTCGCGGACCAGCCGTACGTCAACCCGGCCGACGTGGTGGACGGCTTCTCCGACGTGTTTGCGCGCACCGCCCGCAGCAGCATCACCAGCGGCGAATTCCGCAGCAATGGCCGGCTGTTGCAGTGGTATGCAGGTGACGTTTTGGCGGCCGCCGGCATCGAACACCGTCGCGAAACCCTGCGGGACGTGCGTCCTCCGTTCAGTGGCGAAAACCCGGATGGCTCGGGGCTGGATCCGACCAACAACGACTTCCTGCTGCACCCGCCGCGCCCCGACGTGATCGGCAACCGTGATGTCACCAGCGTGTACGCCGAGGTGGCAGTGCCACTGGTAGGCCAGGAGCAGTCGGTTCCGTTGATGGACAGTTTCGAGCTCACCGCCTCCGCGCGCTTCGAGAGCTACAGCGACTTCGGCAAGACCACCAAGCCGAAGGTCGGCGCGAACTGGCGCCCGGTGCCGTGGTTGATGGTGCGGGCCTCGCGCAACGAGGGTTTCATGGCGCCCAGCCTTGCGGCCCTCTACACCAGCTCGAGGTGGAGCATCAGCGCCGGTGCCGGCGATATCGACACCTATCGCAACCCGTATCTCAACGAAGGCCCGTACGTGATGCGGACCTACTTCGGCGGCAATCCGGACCTCAAGCCGCAGGAGTCCGAAGGCCGCACCTGGGGATTCGTGCTGGACGTGCCGGGCGTGCAGGGCCTGAGCCTGACCGCCGATGCCTGGCGCATCTCCCGCACCAACCTGCTGGGCCAGCGCAGCGTTGGCCAGATCAACGCCTCGGACACCGCGCTGCTGCAGGCCTATACCCGGGAACAGATTGCCGCCGGGGTGCCGGTGGACCAGATCGATGCCGGAAGCGGCGGGGCGAACTATCGTGGCGATCAGGACGTGGTGCGTTATGCGCTGACCCCTGAAGACCGGGCTGCCTTCGCCGCCTACAACGCCGCCAATCCGGACAATCCTGCCGCTCCGGTCGGTCGCATCCTGTCGCGCAACCGACCGTTCGTGAACATCGCCAGCAGCGAGCATCGCGGCGTGGACTTCGGCGTCCGCTGGGCCATGCCGCAGCGGGATTGGGGCCGGCTGACGCTGTCCTCGGAATGGAGCTACCTGCAACGCGCGACCTCGGTGCTGGCCCCGGCCAACGTGGCGCCGATCGTCACTGAGGAACTCTACGGCGGAGGTGCGGCCAAGTGGCGCAGCACCAGCAACATCAATTGGTCCAACGGGCCGTGGTCGGCAGGCTTGGGCATTTACCACATCGGCAAGACCCATGACGGCGCGACCACCGACGAGGCCACCTGGGAGGCGCTTGGCAGACCCGGCTACATCGAGCCGCACTACACGGCAGGGCGCACCTTGTACCGCCTGGTGATCGACCCGGTGGTGAGCTACAACCTGTCCGTCGGCTACCAGTTCCAGCGCAGCCCGATGCGCTGGATGGACGACACCCGTGTTCGCCTGGCCATTGCCAACGTCACCGACGTCAAGCCGCCGCTGGCATCCGACAACTTCGGCTACAACCCCGGCGTCAATCAGTCGCTGCTGGCCGGACGTACCTGGAGTTTCGAACTCACCACGAAGTTCTGAGGCCATGAGCAAACCGACCTTCCTGCCGGAACGCCGTCAAATGCTGCAGTCGATGGGTGGACTGGCAGCCGCCGTCGCCGTTCCGGGCGTTCTCGCCCAGCAGCCGCCGGCGGAACCTGCGGCGCTACGTGCGCAGTACCTGCGCTGGCGCGATGCCCTGCCTGTCGCGCCGGAGCCCACCCTCACTAGGCACGGCCTCGTTGCCACCGAACTGGGCCGCTGGCGGGTCATGGAAGCCAACCAGGCGGCAGCGGTCGATCGCGATCACTTCTACGGCATTGGCAACCATGCGCTGGTGAAGCATCGCAAGGACACCGGCGAGCGCGTGGCCGAATGGATCGGGCCGCGTGGCGGGCCCATCATCCATTTCAACGCCGGCTACGTGGACGGCAATGAACTGGTTCTGGCGCATTCCAACTTCCCCCAACTGCCCATGGCCAGTTCGCTGGAGATCCATGACGCGCGGACGCTGCAACCGTTGCGCAGCCACAGTTTCGGGATCCGCCTGGGCTCGCTGACCTGGGCGGTGCGGCACCGCGGGTACTGGTGGGCGTGTTTCGCCAACTACAACGATTCGGGGACCACACCGGGTTTCGACCAGCGATGGACCTATTTCGGCCAGTTCGACGACAACTGGCAGATGCTGCAATCGTGGATATTCCCCCCGCAGGTCGTGGCCACCTGGGGCCGTAGTTCATCGTCGGGTGGCGACTGGGGCGAGGATGGCTTGCTGTACGTCACCGGTCACGATGCCGCCGAGTTGTATGTCCTGCGCCTGCCCAGGCAAGGCGTGGCTCTGGATTACGTGACGACGATCGAGGTGCCGTTCGAGGGACAGGGGTGGGCATGGGATCGCAGCGCTCCGGGCCAACGCGTGATCTACGGCATCAGTCGGATGCGTCAGGAGATCATCGCTGCACGCATGCCGGCAGTTGTGGGCGTCGCGGGCGTCTGACGGCAAGGCGGTCGGCCGCCGCGGACTTTCTCGGGCGCGTCTGCAAGCACCTTCCCGATGGGGCAGCCACTGCACCAGCGACCGCTTGCGTGACCGAGTGGCCGTCGGGCTGTTGCGCGGGGCCTTCGTCGGGCCCACTTGAGCCTCCCCGCGGCTCGTGGCAGAGTCGGGGGCAGTTGATCTTGTGGAGTCCGCATCGTGATCGATCCGGACGGCTACCGCCCCAACGTGGGCATCGTGTTGATGCATCCGGATGGCCGGGTGTTCTGGGCCAGGCGCGTGCGCCGCGACGGCTGGCAGTTCCCGCAAGGGGGCATGAACACCGACGAGACGCCGCTGGAAGCGATGTATCGCGAACTGTACGAGGAAACCGGCCTGTCCCCGGAGCACGTCGCGGTGCTTGGTGCGACGCCGGGCTGGTTGCGCTACCGCCTGCCGCAGCGCGCGATCCGCCGCAACCAGGGGCTGGTGTGCATCGGCCAGAAGCAGGTGTGGTTCCTGCTGCAACTGCTTGGCACCGAGCGCGACTTGCGGCTGGACGCCAGTGACAAGCCGGAGTTCGATCATTGGCGCTGGGTGAACTTCTGGTATCCGCTGGACAACGTGGTGACGTTCAAGCGTGGCGTGTACTCGCGTGCGTTGCGTCATCTGGCGCCGTTCGCCCGGCAGGTGGCGGGGCAGCAGGCGATTCCGGCTCCTGCGCCGGAGTTGATGCGGCGGAGTGATCCCCGCCGCCGCGCCAAATCGCCCCGGCGCGCGCCGGCGAGCAGCGGACGCGAGCGCGAGCAGCCCGGGCATGGGCCGGGTCGGTCGCGGGACTGAACGGCTTGCAGGTCGTGGTTGTTGGGTGATTGACAATCATTCGCATTTGCATTGGAATGGAGCCTCGAACGATTGGAGGTTCCCGGCATGTATGTCTGTGTCTGCAATGGCGTGACCGACCGCGAGATTCGCGATGTCGCCGAAGCCGGCTGCGGCAGTGTCGCCGAACTGACCATGCGCACCGGTGCCGGCGCCGGTTGCGGCAGTTGCCTGGACATGGCCGAGGCGCTGATGCAGCAGGTCGGTGCCAGCCATTCGGCGCTGCCGGTGCTCGAGGTGCCGCTGGCGAAGGTCGCGTGAGCGGGCGCGCTTGCGGCTGGCAATGACATCGATTCGTGTTTCGCCGCCACCGGCCGGGGTTGGTTACCCTTGGGTGCATTCCCCCAGCAGACGAGGTCGGCAATGAAGGGCGACAAGAAGGTCATCGAGTTCCTCAACAAGGCGCTCTACAACGAGCTGACCGCGATCAACCAGTACTTCCTGCACGCCAAGATGCTGAAGAACTGGGGCCT